>NZ_JBQWEL010000002.1:0-439806 GCF_052658925.1 Microvirga medicaginis
CGGCAGGATATCCGCGGCACTCATCGAAGACAGGTGTTTCACAGGCAAGCGCTCCCTCACGTTCTCAAGGGCTCTATTGCCCTTCTTCACCGTGAATATAGCGCCTTGACGATAGAGCCCAGTGGAAAAGAGCAGATGCTGCGTGATGAAATGCTCCTCGGAACAACGGCCGGTCTTCCTCCGTTCCGAGGAGCATTTTCATGACAGGGTCCGGTCATGTCCGACACGCCCAGCCCAACGCCGCCGCAACCCAATGTACCAAGCCCGGCGCCCCGGCCCTCCTGGCCTTCGGAGCCCCAGCGAGCCCATAGGCGTTCCGCCCGAGACGCCGAGCGAGGCGCCCAGCCCCGGTGAACGTGTGGGGGATTCCCCCATCCGGCCCACAGGAGTTCCCGACCGGCCCTTTAGGCCCTTAACCGTCGGCTCAAGATGTGCTTTGACGCAGGGCAGGATCACAGGAGTTCCTGCCCATGGATACCGGAAAGCCCTCGAATGCGGCCCAAATGGCCTCTCCCTCCTATCGCCTGGCCGCCCTCGATCAGGATTTTCTGCTGGGCGATACGATGCGGGGTGTCCGCTTCCAGCTGGAATATGCCAAGGCCGAGGAGGAGCTGCGCATCTGGGGCGTTCGCTCGACCATCGTCGTGTTTGGGAGCGCGCGCGTTCGCGAGGACGGTCCTGGGCGGCATCCTTACTGGTATGGAGAGGCCCGAGCCTTCGGAGCGATTGCCTCACAGCGCGGCGGCGCATTGACATCCAACGGCGGGCTGCGTGACAACGTTATTGCAACGGGTGGCGGACCGGGCATCATGGAGGCGGCCAATCGCGGCGCATCGGACGTTGGCGCACCTTCCATCGGCTTCAACATCACTCTGCCGCACGAGCAGGAGCCGAATCCCTACTCGACGCCGGATCTGACCTTCCGCTTTCACTACTTCGCCATGCGCAAGATGCATCTCGCCATGCGTGCCAATGCGCTGGTGGTGTTCCCTGGCGGGTTCGGAACGCTCGACGAGCTTTTCGAGATCCTCACTCTTCGCCAGACTGGCAAGGTTCCGGCTCTTCCGATCGTCCTCTTCGACAAGGCCTATTGGCGATCCATCATCAAATTCGACGCTCTGCTGGAGCACGGCATGGTGAGCGAGCACGATCGCAAACTCGTTCATTTTGCAGAAAGCGCAGAGGAGACCTGGGCGACCTTGGTTGAGAACGGACTCCTCGTCCCCGCCGCCTGAACTGATCCGGCCGGACCCATCCTCTCTATCCTGAATTGACAAAGCCAGCGCGCTTCGTATGTAATATGTCACATGGGGATTGCGATCTCCCCACGAGGCGACATGCCCAAGCATCGCATCCGCTCTAGACATTTACGGATGCTCCATGTCGTCGTTCAACACCATTTCGGTCGACAAACTCGCCCGCCTCATCGGCACTCCCAAGTGCCCCGTTCTCATCGATGTCTGCACGGATGAAGACTTTGCTGCCAATCCGCGCAGCGTGCCGGGCGCCATACGCCGCTCCCACAGCACAGTACCGGACTGGGCTCACGAATTTGCGGGACGCTCCGTCGTTGCGATTTGCGAGAAAGGCCTCAAGCTCAGCCATGGCGTAGCGGCATGGCTCCGCCATGAGGGGATTATCGCAGACGTTCTGGAGGGCGGCATTCAGGCCTGGTCACAGGCAGGGTTACCCATGGTGCCGAAAGCCGTGCTGCCGCCGCGCGATCCTCAAGGGCGCACCATATGGGTCACACGCTCGCGGCCTAAAATAGATCGCATCGCATGTCCTTGGCTCATCCGACGTTTCATCGACGCCAACGCTGTCTTCCTGTTCGTTCCAACGTCCGAAGTTCAAGCCGTTGCCGAGCGCTTTGGAGCCACGCCTTTCGACATCGAAGGTGAAGGGATTTTCTGGAGCCACCGAGGCGAGCTCTGCACCTTCGATGTCATGGTTCAGGAATTCGGCCTCACGACCGAACCGCTCCTCCGGCTCGCCACGATCGTCAGAGGAGCCGACACGGCGCGGCTTGATCTTGCACCTCAAGCATCTGGTCTGCTAGCGGCCTCCTTGGGTCTTTCCCGCATGTTTGCCGACGACCTTGCTCAACTTGAGGCCGGGCTCCTGCTATACGATGCGTTCTATCGCTGGTGCAGGGACGCAACGGACGAGACCCACAACTGGCCTTCGAAGAAGGCGGGAGCGTAAAATGCGCGTGACGGTGCAAAGCTCGGGCGCGAGCCGCTCCCGAAGATCCTCCTATCATGGCGTCTCCTTGAGCGAGGCCCTCCGGGTCTGGCTGCGTGTCGCTGCTCTGAGCTTCGGCGGACCTGCGGGGCAGATCGCAGTGATGCACCGCATCCTCGTCGAGGAGAAACGCTGGATTTCGGAAGAGCGCTTTCTGCACGCCCTCAACTACTGCATGCTTCTGCCCGGTCCCGAGGCGCAGCAGCTTGCGACCTATATCGGCTGGCTTATGCACCGCACCTTCGGCGGCCTGATGGCCGGTGGATTGTTCATCCTGCCGGGCATCGTCGCCATCATGGGCCTCAGCTGGATCTATGCGCTTTATGGCAATGTCGGTTTCGTCGCGGCCCTGTTCTTCGGGTTGAAGGCCGCCGTCTTGGCCATCGTTCTGGAAGCCGTGCTGCGCATCGGCAAACGCGCGCTGAAGAATAGTGTCATGATCGGACTTGCCGCCGCAGCCTTTGTGGCGATCTTCTTTCTCAGCGTACCCTTTCCCATCATTATTCTCGCCGCTGCTCTCATTGGTTTTGTCGGCGCGCGAGCTGGCCTGCCCTCCTTTATAGCGGCCAGCAATGGCGCAAGCCGCCAAGACGCATCCGTTGATTTGCTTGGTGACGAGCTTCCTGTTCACGCACGCCCGAACAACTGGCGCAGCCTTCGTGTGGCCGCTCTATGGCTTGCACTCTGGCTGGTGCCGGTCCTTGCGCTCCTGCTCACACACGGCATGGGCAATGTCTTCAGCCAGATCGCCTTGTTCTTCTCAAAGATGGCGATGGTGACATTCGGCGGCGCCTATGCGGTCTTGGCTTATGTCGCGCAGCAGGCTGTCGAGACTTATGGCTGGCTGAAACCCGGTGAGATGCTGGATGGTCTCGGCATGGCTGAAACGACGCCTGGGCCACTGATCATGGTGCTGCAATTCGTAGGCTTCATGGCGGCGTTCCGCGATCCGGGCACACTCCATCCGCTCGTCGCCGGAACGCTTGGCGGACTGCTTACCACCTGGGTGACGTTCACGCCCTGTTTCCTCTGGATCTTTCTCGGTGCGCCCTACATCGAGCTGCTGCGTGGCAAGAGCACTTTGAGCGGCGCGCTCTCCGCCATCACGGCGGCCGTGGTCGGAGTCATCCTCAATCTTGCGATCTGGTTCGGCATCCACACGATCTTTCGTGAGGTTCATGCCTTTACATGGGGTCCCATCGCCCTTGATGCGCCAGTATGGGAGAGCGTGAACATCTGGGCGCTCCTGCTCGCGGTGGCCGCCATCATTGCCATGTTCCGCTTCAAGCTCGGCATGCTGCCGACCCTGGCGGCCACATCTGCAGCCGGCATTGCTCTTTACGCAGCCGGAGCGATCTCCTGATCGCGAAAAGAGGGAGGCAGAATTCTGCCTCCCTCGTTGACAACTCAGGTCACAGACGAAATCTGCCCGCCATCGACACGCAGGATCGAACCCGTCATGAAGGAGGCCTTCTCACTGGCAAGGAACACGGCAGCAGCCGCGAATTCCTCGATCTCGCCATAGCGGCCCGCCGGGATGCCCGCGCGCGCGGTGGCAGCCACATCCTCGACGGAGCGGCCCGTGCGCTCGGCGTTTGCCGCATCGAGCTGCTTCAGGCGATCGGTTGCAATTCGGCCCGGCGCGATGGCGTTGACGGTCACGCCGGAGGCGGCCACCTCGCTTGCGAGCGTCTTGCCCCAGCCCACGAGGGCCGGTCGGATTGCATTGGAGATTGCGAGGTTCGGGATCGGCTGAATGACACCCGACGAGATCACCGAAATGATACGCCCGAATTTGCGCTCGATCATGCCCGGCAGCAACTGGTCTGCGATGCGCACGAGATTGACGAACATCGCGTCGAAAGACTGGCGCCATTGATCGGACGACACACCTTGAGCTTTGCCGGGGGGCGGACCACCACTGTTGAGCACGAGAATGTCAACGCCGCCGAATGCCGCTGCCACATCCTTGGCAAGGGCATCGACCTGATCGACCTTGCCCGTATCGCAAATGAAGGGCAGCACATCGCGGCCGATCTTGTCGGCAGCTGCCTTTGAGCCTTCCATGGTGCGGCTCGCGATGGCGACGCGCGCGCCTTCTTCCGCCAGCCCTTGAGCGATGCCGAAGCCTAGCCCCTTGCTCGCGCCGAGAACGAGCGCGCGCTTTCCTTCCAACCCTGTCTTCATGCTTTTCAGGCTCCTTGTTATTCCGAGCGTTCGATGCGCTGCATCAGCCAATCGATGTCCGAAACCGTCTCCGGGCTTAGCTTCGGTCCGGGCTTGCGCAACGTGTCGTGCGCGATGATGCCGCGTTTCTTCAGGACATACTTGCGGACGGCAAGACCCACGCCGGGCTGCGTCTCATAGCGCACCAGCGGAAGGTGGCGATCAAAGAGATCGTGCGCTTCCTTGCGCTTGCCCTGCTTGATCAGGTTGACGACGCCCACGAGCATCTCCGGATAGGCATAGCCCGTCATCGCGCCGTCGGCACCACGCTCCATCTCGAAGGGAAGGAACAGGCCGCCATTACCGCAGAGAATCGAGACGCGGCGCACTTCGCCCTTGTCGCTCGCGCGGCGCAGCGTCGTGATCTTGTCGAGACCCGGCCAATCCTCGTGCTTGAGCATGACGCAGGACAGGTTCTGCTCGATAATGCGCATGATCACCTTCGGCGTCATGACCACGTTCGTGGTGAGCGGGTAATCCTGGATCACGAAAGGCACATCAGTGCCGATAGCTTCTACCGCATCCGCATAGTAGGACACGATCTGATCGTCGGTCCTGAGCGTCGAGGGTGGCGCGATCATCACGCCTGCGGCACCCGCATCCATGGCTTTGGCGGCGAGAGCCGACATGGCGGCAAAACCTGCGGCCGACACGCCGACGATGACCGGAACACGTCCAGCCACGGCTTTCATGACCTGACGAACGAAGGCCTGCGACTCGTCGGCCGCGAGCTTGGGCGCCTCGCCCATGATGCCGAGGATCGTGAGGCCCGTGGCGCCGGCCTCGAGATAGGCTTCCACCATACGGTCGGTAGAGGCCATATCCAATCGTC
Organism: Microvirga medicaginis; assembly: GCF_052658925.1. Lineage (NCBI taxonomy): Bacteria > Pseudomonadati > Pseudomonadota > Alphaproteobacteria > Hyphomicrobiales > Methylobacteriaceae > Microvirga > Microvirga medicaginis. The sequence goes on from NZ_JBQWEL010000002.1 coordinate 5,303, forward strand.
CATCGCCCTCGAAGGGCGTGGGACAGATAACATAGACGCCGGCGGCAGAGCTCGTGAGCAAAGTTTCCTCCATGGAAGGGTTTTGTACCTGCCCTTTCCATACACGGACCTGTCGCCGAATGCACCGGTCATGTGGGCGAATGCCCCTCATGCCGGTGCATGGAAGGTATGTAGAAAATCCGGGGCCTCAAGCGCTGCCGACCCGCCTGGGGCATCGTGCGGACCCAGCGGGCCGCGCGAGCGAAAAGGGCCACGTCAGTGACCCGATGGGCCGCGTCAGCGAAAAGTAGATCCGTTTTTTCGCTAGCGCGATCCCTTGGGACGCATCAACGATGCGCAGCTTGAGAAAGGGATCATCAAAGGGGGACCAAAAGTGCAGATCCGCTTTCTCGTCCGATGCTCTAGTGCCGTCCAGATCCGCTCTTCTTGCCGCCACCTTCCTGCTTGTTGACGGTTGCCCAGGCACGCCGCTCGGCTTCCTTCTCCGAGATGCCGCGGCTTTCGTAGGATTCCTCGATATGCTCGGCTTTGCGCTTCTGCTTGTCCGTATAAGCCGACTTGTCACCGCGAGGCATGGTGCTCTCCTGTGGTTGAAATCGCCAAGCCGCCACCGACCGCCGAGAGCCAGTGACGCTTCCTTGTTTCAACCCCGAGCGCGACAGGAGGGTTCCAGGGTGCGCCCGTCAGCCGCTGTTGCGCAGGCCTGCTGCGATGCCATTGATGGAAAGGTGAATGCCCTGAACGACCTGCTCGTCCGCATCACCCAAACGGTGACGCTTCAACAGCTCGATCTGGAGGTGGTTCAGCGGATCGAGATAAGGGAAGCGGTTGCGGATGGAACGTGCCAGCAGTGGGTTCTTATCAAGCAGAGTTTGCTGCTCCATGATGACCAGCAGCGTCTTGATTGAATCCTCCCACTCGCGTCTCAAGCGCGGGAAGATGGCTTCTCGCAGGGCTTCGTCCTCCACGAGCTTGGAATAACGCGAGGCGATGGCGATGTTGCTCTTGGCGAGCACCATGTCCATGTTCGACAAGAGCGCCTGGAAGAAGGGCCACTCGCGATACATCTCCTGCAGCAGCGCAAGTCCCGTATCCGGGTGCTTCTCCAGAAAGGCATCGACGGCGGAGCCGAAGCCGTACCAGCCCGGCAGCATGAGGCGGCACTGCGCCCAGCCGAACACCCAGGGAATTGCGCGCAGGTCCTCGATACGGCGTGAATTCGTACGAGAGGCCGGGCGGCTGCCGATGTTGAGATGGGCAATCTCGCCGATCACCGTTGATTCCCAGAAATAGCGCTCGAAGCCCTCTGTTTCGTAGACGAGGGCGCGATAGGCCTTGTAGGCGCTCTCCGAGAGTTCCTCCATCGCCTTGAGATACTCGTCGCGCGGCGCCGATCGATCCGAATGAAGCAGGGAGGCTTCCAGAGTCGCAGCCGCAAGGATTTCCAGATTGCGCCGTCCAAGATCGGGGTTCGAGTATTTGCCCGCGATCACTTCGCCCTGTTCGGTGATGCGGATCGCACCCTGCACGGCTCCGCCCGGCTGCGCGAGTATCGCCTGATAGCTTGGGCCGCCACCACGGCCGACGGAGCCACCACGGCCATGGAAGAGGCGCAAGCCAACGCCATGCCGCTTGAACACATCAACAAGCTCAGTCTCAGCCTTGTAGAGCTCCCAGCCTGACGTAAGATAGCCCCCGTCCTTGTTGCTGTCGGAATAGCCGAGCATCACCTCCTGAGCCTGGCCACGGCTGCGCAAGAGGCGCATGTAGTCGGGCAAAGCAAAAAGAGCATCCATGACACGGCTGCAGTTCCGCAGGTCCGCGATGGTCTCGAAGAGCGGGATGATATTGACGGCCGTCGCCCCTTCGCGCGGACGCAAAAGACCAGCTTCCTTCAGAAGAAGCGCAACTTCCAAAATGTCGGAGGGATCGCTCGCCTTGGAGATCACATAGTTCGGCACGGCTGCCTGCCCGTAGCGCCGATGCGCTTCAGCCGCCTCATGGACGATGGCGAGTTCCTTAGCCGTCTCCTCCGAGTATTCGAGATAAGGTGAGGTCAGGAGGCGTGGCGTCCTGAGTTCTTCGAGAAGCAGCGCAACACGCTTCTCTTCCGGGAGTGTCTCATAAGCCGTTCCCGGAACGGCTTTCTCGAACAATTCAGCGACAACCCGCTGATGCACGTCTGAGTTCTGACGCAGATCGAGGCTTGCGAGATGGAAGCCGAAGACATCGACCGCGCGGCGCAAGCGGCGCAGGCGTCCACGCGCGAGTGACCCGGAGCCGTTTGAAACCAGCGAACGGTGAAGCACCGAGAGATCGCCTAAAAATTCCTCCACGCTGCCATAGGCCGGAGCCTCGCCCACCGCGTGGCGCGCCACATCGCCATGGCCGAAGCTGATGGCCGTTGCCGCGAGGCGAGCATACATGCCCGAGATCGCCCGGCGATAGGGCTCGTCCTGCCGGTGAGGAGAGATATCCGGCGAGGCTTTCGCCAGATCGCGAACCTGTTCGGAGACATTCACGTAGCGCTCATCAAGCGACAGCTCGCCACCGAGGCAGTGCAGCTCTTCCAGATAGAAACCAAGGGCGTGCTTGCTCTGCAAGAGAAGCGCCTGCTTGAGCGCATCCGCCGTCACAAAGGGATTGCCGTCACGGTCGCCGCCGATCCAGCTGCCCATGCGCAGAAAAGAGGGGATCTCGACACTCTGCCAGACGGGATTCATGGCTGCGAGCTGGTCCTCCAGCGAGGCATAGACGCGCGGCAGCTCCTTGAAGAAAGTGTAATCATAATAGGACAGGCCGTTCACGACCTCGTCGATCACCTTCAGGCGATTGCGGCGTAGAATGCTCGTTTGCCACAGAGTCAGAACGGCCCGGCGAATACCCTCCTCGGTCGCGGCCTCTTCCTCAGGCGTCAGCTCGTAGCGATCGCGCTGGGCGAGGATCTGGGAGATCTCCATCTCACGATCAATGGTGCTCTTGCGGCGCACTTCGGTCGGATGCGCGGTCAGCACCGGCACGACCAAGGCTGATGCAAAGAAAGCCTGCATTGTGGCCTGACTGACGCTGGCCTCCTGAGCAAGCTTCAGAGCCCGTGCAAGGGTGCCCTCGCGCGGCTCGGGCGCGGCCATGGCATGCGCGCCCGCCATGGCATGGGCTCGGGACCGGCGCACGTGGTGCTGGTCTTCGGCGAGGTTCGCCAGGTGAGAGAAATAGCTGTAGGCGCGGATGATCTGGTTTGTACGGCCACGCGAGAGGCTGTTCAGGATCGTCTCGAGCTCCTTGCGGGCCGCCTCATCCTCATCCCGGTGGAAGCGGATCGAGGTCTGGCGGATGCGCTCCACGATCTCGTATACCGCCTCGCCTTCCTGCTCGCGGATCGTATCGCCGAGAAGCCGGCCCAGGAGCCGAATATCGTCGCGTAATGGAAGATCCTTTTCAGGCGTGACGTCGGGATTGATCAAGGACAAGGGGCTGACTCCCGCTCGGACAAATTGTGCGATGCGAGATAATGCCCGATCTCCCCCTGACGGCAAGTATCTTCTTAAATTCCACTCCCAACCGCCCAACGGCTTGGATCCGGGCCCTGACCGATCAAAGCGAGGCCGTAGGCGATGGACTCGAACTGGTCGGCCGAGGTCAGCCTCTCCTCCCCGAAGCGCTCGACGAAGAGGCGGCGGATGGCAGGGACGAAAGAGGTGCCGCCGGTGAGGAAGACCTTGTCGATCTCAGAGGCCGAAACACCGGAATTGGCGAGCGCCTCGTCCACGGTCCCGGCAATACGCCTGACATCCTCCGCGATCCAGCCTTCGAAATCGGCGCGGGTGATGCACGCCCTGATATCGACGCTTTCGCCCTTGAAGTGGAACTCCGTCTCCTCGTGGCGCGACAGAGCCACCTTCGCAGCGGACACCGCGCGATAAAGGGCAAAGCCCAGATCATACTCGATGATGTCGATGAACTTTTCCAGCGGCTCGGGTTCAAGCGCCACCTTGGCGAGTTCGCGCAGCTCCTTCAAATCGCCGCTGCTCTTCATCATCGCGAGCTGGTTCCAACGCGCGAAATTGGCATAGTAGTGGTTGGGAATCGACAGAGTCTTTCCCATGGAGCGATAGAGCCCGCCCTTCCCGAGCCGAGGTGAAACCACGTGATCGACGATGCGGTAATCGAAGGCGTCACCCGCGATACCGATGCCTGAATGCCCCAACGGCTCGGCACGTAGAATGCCCTTGTGGCGCGAAAAGCGCATGATGGAGAAGTCGCTGGTGCCGCCGCCGAAATCCGCGACCAGAACGGTCGAGTCGTGATTGAGCTGCCGCGCATAGAAGAAGGCGGCGCCGACCGGCTCATAGACATAGCGCGCGTGATCGGCGCCGAGCTTGCCGAAAGCGGCTCGGTAGCGCTGCATGGCAAGGTCGTCATCGGGGTTGTACCCCGCGAACTGCACCGGGCGACCGATGACCACATTCGGCACGCCCCAATCGAGCCGCGCGCCGCCATGCCGCACGAGGGTGCGCAAGAAGGTGCTCAACAGATCCTCAAAGCGATACCGGTCACGGAAGATGCGGGTTTCCTGAAACGTCGCGCTGGCGGCGAAGGTCTTGAAGGACTGGATGAAGCGGTGAGGATCCAGGCCCTCCAGGAACTGCTCGATCGCCCAGGGGCCACCCTCGACCTGGGTGCGCAGGCCATTGCCGTGGCGCTCATCCCAGAAGCAGAGGGCCGTGACATAGACTTTAAGGTGCTCCCCGCCATGGTCGAAGGTCAGCGCCTCGACGTGCCCGCGCGAATCGGCAACCGCGACCACCGTATTGCTGGTGCCGAAATCGATACCAATGGAAAGATCGTGGGAAGCGGACATGGGAAAACCGGCGAACTTTGGCTGAAGGGCCGGACGGTCTATACGCCTTGGCCTGAAGAGCCAAGAGGTTTTTCGAGGAATCTTTGCCTCGCCCTTCCCATGGGGCAGTGCGACCCCGGGGCTGGGGATAGGCCGTTGACCCGGAGGGCTCGCGCACCGTAGAAGCCGCGCCTTAGCTTATTGCGGAGACGTCCATGCTATCCATCGGTCAGCGCATTGCAAACGAACTCAATGTGCAGGAGTGGCAGGTCAAGGCGGCCATCGAATTGCTCGATGGCGGCGCGACCGTGCCCTTCATCGCGCGCTACCGCAAGGAAGTCACCGGAACGCTCGACGACGCTCAGCTGCGCACCCTTGAGGAGCGTCTGCGCTACCTGCGCGAGCTGGAAGACCGCCGCAAGACGATCCTCGACAGCATTCGCGAGCAGGGCAAGCTCACCGACGAGCTGGCGCTGCAGATCAACAATGCCGACACGAAGGCGCGCCTGGAAGACTTGTATCTTCCTTACAAGCCCAAGCGCCGCACCAAGGCCCAGATCGCCAAGGAGGCAGGTCTTGAACCTCTCGCCGACCTGATCCTCGCCGAACCCCAGCGCGAGCCGAAGGAGGCGGCCGCCGCTTTCGCCAATGCCGAGAAAGAGATAGCAACTCCTGAAGCGGCTTTGGAAGGCGCGCGCGCCATCCTCGTTGAGCGCTTCGCGGAAAACGCGGAACTTCTGGGTGCCTTGCGCGAGATCTACTGGGAGCGCGGCAGCCTGACGTCCAAGGTCCGCGACGGCAAGCGGACGGATGGCGCGAAATTCGCCGATTATTTCGATTTTGCGGAGCCGCTCACCAAGCTCCCCTCGCACCGCATTCTCGCGCTCTTCCGCGGCGAGAAGGAGGAAATCCTCGACCTGCGGATGGAAGAGGACAAGGACGCGGCAGAGCCCGGCTATGTCAGCCGCTACGAGGGCCGCACGGCACTTGCCTTCAACATCACCGATCAGGGCCGCCCGGGCGACAAGTGGCTTCTCGATACGGTGCGTTGGGCCTGGCGTACGAAGCTGCGTTTCTCCATCGAACTCGACATGAAAATGAAGCTCTGGCAGCTTGCCGAGGACGAAGCCGTGAAGGTCTTCGCCGGCAACCTGCGCGATCTTCTGCTCGCAGCTCCCGCCGGCACACGCCCGACGCTCGGGCTCGACCCGGGCTATCGCACGGGCGTGAAGGTCGCCGTAGTAGACGCTACGGGCAAAGTCGTTGCGACTGACACGATCTACCCGCACGAGCCGAAGCGCCAGTGGGATGAATCCATCGCGACGCTCGCTCGCCTCTGCCGCGTGCACAAGGTGGAACTCATCGCCATCGGCAATGGCACCGCCTCGCGTGAGACCGACAAGCTCGCGGGCGAGCTGGTGACCAAGCACCCGGACCTGAAGCTCACGAAGATCATGGTCTCGGAAGCAGGCGCCTCCGTCTATTCGGCTTCCGCTTATGCCAGCCAGGAACTGCCTGATCTCGATGTCTCGCTGCGCGGTGCGGTCTCAATCGCGCGTCGTTTGCAGGATCCTCTCGCGGAGCTCGTGAAGATCGACCCCAAATCCATCGGCGTCGGCCAGTACCAGCATGATCTCGCCGAATACAAGCTTTCGCGCTCTCTTGATGCGGTGGTGGAAGACTGCGTGAACGCGGTGGGCGTTGATCTCAACACCGCCTCCGCTCCGCTTCTATCACGCGTCTCGGGTCTCGGCGAATGGGTGGCGAAGAACATCGTCGAGCACCGCAACGTCAAAGGCCCCTTCAAGACGCGCAAGGCGCTGAGCGACGTGCCGGGCCTCGGCCCGAAGACCTTCGAGCAGGCCGCGGGCTTCCTCCGTATTCCAAACGGGGACGATCCGCTCGATGCCTCCGGCGTTCACCCGGAAGCCTATCCCGTCGTACGCCGCATTCTCGAAACGACGAAGAGTGACATCAAGGTTCTGATCGGCAATGGCGGCGTGCTGAAGAGGCTCAAGCCTGAGAGCTTCACGGACGAGAAGTTCGGCGTACCGACCGTAAAGGATATCCTCACTGAGCTCGAAAAGCCGGGCCGCGATCCGCGCCCCGAGTTCAAGACCGCCACCTTCATGGAAGGTGTCGAGAAAATCGGCGACCTGAAGCCGGGCATGATGCTGGAAGGTGTGGTGACGAACGTTGCCGCTTTCGGCGCCTTCGTCGATATCGGCGTTCACCAGGATGGCCTCGTGCACATCTCAGCTCTGTCGGACACCTTCGTGAAAGATCCGCGCGACGTGGTGAAGCCCGGCGACATCGTGAAAGTGAAGGTTCTCGAGGTCGATATTCCGCGCAAGCGCATTTCGCTGACGATGCGCATGAGCGACCCTGCGGAGAAACGCCCGGCTGGCCGCTCCGACGAGAACCGGGGTGCTTTCCAGAAGCATCGTTCTCAGGCAGAGAAAAAATCGACGACTTCAGCAGGCTCGGCAGCGTCTGGGGGTGCCTTGGCGGATGCTCTGCGTCGTGCCGGAATGGCATCCTCGGTGAAGGACAAGGACACGCGTCGCTGATCGCTTCTGATGGAGGGGCGGCGAGTATCATTATCGCACGAGAGCGAGGCACTCTCCTCTCATGCGATCTTCGCCTGTATTGGCAGATCAATCATCCTTGAATCTGTCTTATCCTTGAAGGCAAGGACGCTCTCCGACGGACCTGTGCTTGAGCGCCTCACCTGGGCCGTTTCGCTGATACGAATGGCGAAGGTTGTGGCATTTTTCGAGCAGCAAGCATGACGTCCGCGCTAAACCCAGACTAGGATGTCATGCGTTGTCGCACTCAACCGTCAACAATGTTCATCCCGCCGCGGGATCCGCCTGGCTCATCAAGTTCTGAACCGTGCGAGGCCAAAAGAGGAGATATCGATCGTACTTTTCCCATCGACGACGCATTGCGCGGCGACCTCGCCGATGGCTGCGGAATGTTTGAATCCGTGCCCCGAACAGGGAGAGACCACGAGGATCCGATCATTCTCGGGATGTCGATCGATCAGGAAGTTGGAATCAGGAGTAACAGTATAAAGACAGGTCACGGCGCGCTGAGCGTGAGGTCTCAAGCCCTGGACGCGACCTGCCAGGTGCTCGCTGCGCATGGCCGCGGATTCAGCGGGAGTGACGGTCCGCTCGATCTCATCGGGATGAACGAACGCATCATATTGTTCACCGGCTGTCTTGATGGCGTTGCTGCCGTTCAAGGATGGGAAACCGTAGAAGAAATCATTCGGGCTTGAACCATGCGACCAGATGAAGACCGGGCTCTTGGCCCAATGCTTCGCATAATCAGGATCGACCTCGAACCAGTGCATCACTTGGCGGCTGGGTGCGAGCAACCGCGTGAAAGGAGCTCCCAGCAGCGACGGCGCCCAGGATCCGGCGGAGATAATGGCCTGTGCAGCCAAGAGTTCGCCCTGCTCTGTGACGACCCGCACGCCGTCGCCATCTGATGCAACGGAGAGCACGCGTGTTCCAAGTTGCGTCATGGCTCCGAGAGCACGTGCGCGCTCCAATTGGACGGCAACGCAGCGTTCGGGATTGAGATAGCCTCCGCCTGGCTCGAAATAACCAATCTCGTCCTCGCGCAGCGTGAATTGCGGATACCGACGGCGGATCTCCGCCGCATCCAGCATCTCGTGAGGGATGCTGTAGGCAATCGCCGCCTTCTGCGTGCGCGCCAGGAATGCCGCCCGGATCGTGCCGTTGGAAACAGGGGTTGCCGTTTCTATGATCAGGCATCCGTTCTGCGTAAGAAGTCGCTGGCCTGTCTCAGCCTCCAACTCTTGCCAGATCTCGTTGGATCGTAGCGCAAGCGGCACATAGACCTCGCCTTCGCCGATGGCCTGACGGGTGATCCGCGTCTCGCCGTGCGTCGAACCCTGGTCATGAGGCGGGGCGAAGCGGTCGATACCGATAGCCCTCACGCCTCGCTTGGCCAGTTGGTAGAGGGCGGCAGAGCCCATGGCACCGAGTCCGATGACGGCAACATCACAAGTTTGGGGGAGGCTCATTGCACGCGAGATCCAAAGTTTTTTCTAATCCAAACAGAATCGGAGCTCTGCCGCAAGGGCATGCCGGCATGCCCCTGGCCCAGTCCTCATCTTGTGCCGCGCCGTGAACTGCTCTAGAACCCATTCTGTCTCACGGGGAGCCTCATACGAGGCTGAGAGGTGGCTGGGCCGCCGACCCGTCGAACCTGATCCGGGTCATGCCGGCGGAGGGAATGAGCATGCGACATCGCAGAGAAAGCTGCGCCCCGTGCGAGTTGTGCCGCCAACCCGGCTTGCATCATGCATGGGAGCAACCTTGATGTTACGCCGCCTTCTTCTCACACTTGCCTCGCTCTGCCTGGCAACGAATGTCGCTTTCGCACAGAGTAAGCCCGTTCTGACGGTCTACACCTACAGCTCGTTTGCCGGAAAGTACGGTCCGGGCAAAACGGTCAAGGAGCGCTTTGAGGCCACCTGTGGCTGTGAGCTCAACTGGGTGACCGCGGAAGATGCGGGCAGCCTTGTCGGACGCCTGCGCCTCGAAGGTAACGATACGAAGGCCGATGTCGTGGTCGGCCTCGACATGAACCTTGCGGCTGAAGCCAAGGCGCTCAGCCTCTTTGCGCCCCATGGGGCGGACGTGAAGGACCTGTCCCTTCCGATCTCCTGGAATGACGACACCTTCATCCCCTTCGACTGGGGTTATTACGCCTTTGTCTACGATGCCAACAAGCTCCCCAATCCGCCTAAGAGCCTTAAGGAACTCGTCGAGAACCCCAACGGTCCGAAAGTGGTGCTGCAGGATCCGCGCACGAGTGCGCCGGGCCTCGGCCTGCTGCTCTGGATGCAGAAGGTCTATGGCGACAAGGCAGGTGAGGCCTGGGCGCAGCTGAAGCCGCGCATCGTGACCTTCACGAAGGGATGGTCGGAGGCCTATGGCCTGTTCCTGAAAGGCGAAGCCGATATGGTGATGTCCTACACGACGTCGCCGGCCTATCACATCTCCGTGGAGAAGAAGGACAACTACAAGGCCGCCTCTTTCACGGAAGGGCACTACCTGCACGTCGAGCTTGCAGGCATGACGCGCACATCGAAGCAGCCGGAGCTTGCCAAGAAGTTCATGGCGTTTGTGCTGAGTGAGCCTTTCCAGTCCGCCATGCCCGAAGGCAACTGGATGATGCCGGCCAAGAATCCGGCATCGGGGCTGCCCGCCTCCTTCAGGGATCTTATACAGCCTCAGAAGGCCTTGCTGTTCACGCCGGAGGAAGTGCAGCAGAACCGCCGCGCCTTCACTGACGCTTGGCTCAACGCCACCGCGCGCTGACGCATCATCATGACGAGAAAGCCGCCTCATCCTGGAAGTCTCGTGGCCTTTGCCATCGTGGCTCTGGTTGTAAGCGGCTTTCTCGCTCTTGCGACTGTCGGTGGAGGGGAGCCTGCGTTTTTCTCCATCGGTCCCTATCTGTGGCGTATCCTTGCTTTCTCCATCATCCAGGCCACGCTTTCGACCATTCTCTCACTTGTGCTCGGAACTGCCCTGGCGCTTGCGCTGGCCCGCCGCCGCTTTCCGGCACGCGACATGGTTCTGGCACTCCTGGGCACCACGATGGTGATCCCCACCATCGTCGCCGTCTTTGCGGTTTTTGCCGTTTACGGGCGCAGCGGATGGATTGCCGACATGCTGCCTTTTCTCGGATGGAAAGGCAGCTTCAGCATCTTCGGCTATCCCGGCATTCTCATTGCGCATGTATTCCTGAATGCCCCCTTCGTGGCACGCATTCTTCTCGATTCGTTGAGCCTTGTGCCTGCGGAACATTGGCGTCTTGCGTCGGCTTTCGGATTCACACCCGCACAGATCTTCCGCCATCTCGACTGGCCCGTTCTGCGCGCGGAACTGTCGGGTCTGGCAGGGCTCGTGTTCCTGCTGTGCTTCAAGAGCTTCGCCATCGTGCTGGCGCTCGGCGGAGGGCCGAGCCGGTCCACTCTCGAAGTCGCTATCTATGAAGCGCTCAAGATCGACCTCGATTTTGGCCGTGCGGCCTGGCTCTCCCTGATCCAACTGGTCATCTGCCTGACACTGACCGGTCTTCTCAACTGGGCTCTGAAGAGACCTCCCACGGCTCACACCATCCGAGGCCTGATCCAGCGTCCCGATGCACGAGACGGACGCTTGAAGATCTTCGACATTGTCATCCTGACGACAGGAACGCTTTTCATCGCCCCTCTCGCTCTGAGCCTGCTGAGCGGACTGAGCCATATCGCCAATGTCGTCGACGCCGATCTTCTGCAGGCCTTCATCACGAGCATCGTGATTGCCGTCGTTGCTGCAGCGATTGCCTGCGTTCTCGCGCTTGCGCTCGCGTCCGCCGCGCGGCGCTGGCGCGTCGTCCTGCGCTCTCCTCGCATCGCTGCCTTCTATGACTTTCTCCCCAATACACTCCTCGCCGTGCCGCCTTTCGCGCTGACAGCGGGACTGTTTCTCATGGCGAGGCAGTTTGCCGATCCTTCATCGATCGGGATCGTTCTTCTGCCACTCATTAACGGGTTGGCCGCCATTCCCTTTGCCTATCGCTCCCTCGCTCCTCGCCTTCTGACAGCGGAAGAGCGCTATGGCCGCGTGGCTGCTTCGCTTGGCATCACTGGCTTGAACAAGCTCACTATTATGGACTGGCCTTTGCTCAGGCGCCCCTTCGGTGCGGCCTTTGCATTGGCCATGGCGCTCTCGTTCGGCGATTTTGGCATCATCGCTCTATTCGGCGGCCAGGAACTCATCACCCTGCCCTATCTTCTGTTCGAGAATCTGGGGGCGTATCGGCTCGACGAAGCATCGGCCATTGGCCTTTTCATCGTGCTCGTCGCCTTTCTCCTCGCTCATGTTTCAGGTCGCTTGTCCCATGCTGGTAATTGAGAACTGCCGCCTCACCTGGCCCGACTTTTCGGCCGACTACACCATGAGCGTGGAGAGCGGCGCGCTTTGCGCCGTTATCGGCCCGTCGGGCGGTGGAAAGACCACCTTGCTGCACATGATCGCAGGCTTCGAGACGCCGGAGAGCGGTACGCTCACCTTCGGCGGAGTGGACTTGCTGCCGCTCGAACCGGCGAAGCGTCCTGCGGCCATCGTGTTTCAGGACCACAATCTCTTCCCGCACCTGACGGCTGCACAGAACGTCGCTCTGGGCATTCGCCCCTCGCTCCGCATGTCCAACGATGAGCAAGCTCTCATCGAAGAGATGCTCGAATCCGTAGGTTTGAAGGGTTTCGGTGCGCGAAAGCCCGGCGAAATGTCGGGCGGACAGCGGCAGCGCGTGGCGCTGGCGCGTGCACTCGTGTCGGGCCGTCCGCTGATTCTGCTCGACGAGCCCTTCAGCAGCCTCGATCCAGGTTTGCGCCGGGACATGGTCCAGCTTGTCGGCGAACTGCGCCGGAAACGTCCCGTCACCATCCTCATGACGATCCACACGCCCGAAGATGTGGCCGATCTGGCCGATCAGATGGTCTTCGTCGCCGATGGCAGAGTGATCGCCTCCGATAGCCCCTCCGCCATCCTCCACGGCTCCCTCGCGCCAAGAATCGCCGCTGCGGTTTCCAATACCTGAAGCGCACGAGAGGTCTTCGGCCTCAAGTGACCTCATACTGGTATCGCCAGAAAATTCGCTAATCTCCTGGTCCAGTTCTGGTCCAGCATCGTTTTCACGATGATCATTTCATTTTGCCTTCCTGCTTCGGACATTGCCGCTGAAAGCCTGGGTATGGATTTATCGTACCTCTTCCCGAACTGGATATTAAGTGGCATTATTAAGGTTTGATGGCTCGCGACCCTGAGAACTCCTTTTCCCATGAATAATCCCCTTTTCCTCGGCATCGATAGCGGCGGGACGAAATGCCGGGCGCGGCTTCGAGATGCCGATGGCGCCTTGCTGGGAGAAGGAACGGGTGGCCCATCGAATATTCGCCTCGATCCCGATCTGGTCTGGAATTCCATTCTGACGGCCTGCCGTGAAGCGCTGGCCCAAGCCGGATTGCAGGAAGATGATCTCAAGACAATCCATGCCGGCATGGGGGCGGCTGGCGCAGGGCAGGCAAGCGCCGTCGAGCGGCTTCTCTCCCGCCCCTCCCCCTTCGCCTCTTTCACCATCGATACGGATGCGCACACCGCTTGGCTTGGCGCCTTCAATGGTGGCGATGGCGCCATCCTGATTCTGGGCACGGGCTCCTGCGGCTACGGCGGCGTTGGCGGACAGTGCCGCTACGTCGGCGGCTGGGGCTTCGAGATTTCCGACGAAGGCAGCGGAGCCGCCCTGGGGCGCGATCTCCTGCGCCGCTGCGTCTGGGCGCACGACGGGCGGATCCCTTCCACCCCTCTCTCCGACGCCCTTCTGGCCGAATTCAGCAACGATCTCGAAGTGCTGGTTGATTGGGTCGGCAATGCACGCCCCGGCGACTATGCCCGCTATGCGCCGCTGGTGTTCGAATATGCCAACCGGTGCGATCCGCTGGGCATCGCCTTAGTTGAGGCTTCAGCTGCGGGCGCCACGCGCATCGCGACGCGCCTGCTCGAACTCGGCGCACCGGCCCTGTGCCTGTTCGGCGGCTTGGCGGAGCCTTTGAGGCCCTGGCTGCCGCCGCCGGTTCAGCAAACGATCGTGCCGCCTCAGGCGGATGCCTTGGATGGGGCCATTCTTCTGGGGCGGAAGGCCTCGTCGCGGAGGCAGCCATGAGTGACCACGCCACTCCAGCTCTTGCTCTTCCGCTGGATGAGACCAATCCCACGCCGCTCTATCTCCAGCTTCAGCAATCCATCGAGGATGCTGTCCGCAAAGGCTCGCTGAAAGCAGACGACGCCCTTCCCGGCGAGCGCGATCTCGCCAAGCAACTCGGCATCTCGCGCGTAACCGTGCGCAAGGCCATTACCGGGCTGGTGAAGAAGGGCGTGCTCGTTCAGCGCTGGGGGTCGGGCACCTTCATCGCGTCGCAGATGCGCCTGGAACAGCCGCTCTCGCGTCTGTCGAGCTTCACGGACGATATGTCCGCGCGAGGTCTGCAATCTTCCGCCATTCTGTTGAACCGCTCCACTGGCCAGGCTTCGCCCGATGAGCTCATGGCGCTGGGCCTCTCTCCCGGCGAAAGCGTGAGCCGCGTCAATCGTTTGCGCATGGCCAACGACATTCCCATGGCCATCGAACATGCGGTGATCCCGTCCCGCTTCCTGCCGGACCCCAGCTTGGTGAAGCAATCGCTTTACGCTGCGCTGCATGAACAAGGTTATATGCCGACCCGCGCCCTGCAGCGGCTTCATGCGGTGCTGCTGAACGAGGAACAGGCGACCCTGCTCCACGTTCCACCCCAGAGCCCTGCCCTTTACATCGAGCGCCGCTCGTTCACGGCTACGGGCGAAGTCGTCGAGTTCACCTCGTCCTATTACCGGGGCGATGCCTATGATTTCGTGGCCGAGCTGACCATCAGCCCGCCCGAGCGGATGCCACATGATGATGCCTGATTCGAATCCTTCCATGACCGCCATGTTGAGCGAGGCCCGCGAAGCTCCGCAGGTGGTGGCGCGCCTGCTCGCCAGCAATGCGGCCCTGTGCCGTGACCTCGGCGAGCGCCTTCGTCGGTCCCCCCCGCCGTTTGCCGTCACCTGCGCGCGCGGCAGCTCGGACAATGCTGCGACCTTCGTCAAATACCTGCTCGAGATTCATTCAGGTCTCGTCACCGCCTCTGTAGGCCCCTCCGTGACATCGGTGTATGAGGCTCGCCCTCGCATGCGCGATGCGTTGTTTCTCGCCGTCTCGCAATCGGGCCGCAGCCCGGATATTCTCAATCTTGCGCAGGCCGGCCGCGACGATGGCGCATTGACGGTGGCTCTCGTCAATGACACCACATCGCCCCTGGCCTCGACCTGCGAGGTCGTGCTGCCGCTCCATGCGGGGCCAGAAAAAAGTGTTGCGGCGACAAAGTCATTCATCGCAGCGCTCGCCGCAGGCTTCCAGCTGGTGGCGCACTGGTCGCAGGACCAGGAGCTGCTTGCAGCCCTCGATACCTTGCCGGATATCCTCGCCAAGGCTGCTGACATCGACTGGTCGGCGGCGCTTCCTGAACTGTCTCAAGCCAACAATCTCTTCGTCGTCGGGCGCGGTGTCGGTTTCGCCGTCGCACAGGAAGCGGCACTCAAGCTGAAGGAGACGTCAGGCGTTCATGCAGAAGCCATGAGTGCAGCCGAGCTCATGCATGGTCCATGGACCCTGGCAGGCGATCACTTCCCCATCCTTGTCTTGAGCCAGCGCGACGAGACCCTGAGCGGTGTGAATGATCTCGTCACCAAGCTCAACGAACAGGGCGTTCCTGTCGTCGTCGCGGGTGCAGCCGAAGGGCCTGCGACCGTCCTGCTGCCCTCAGTCGAGAATGTGCACCCCTACCTTGCTCCGATCGCCATGATCCAGAGCTTCTATCCCCTCGTGAATGCCATTGCCCTGGCGCGCGGCCGCAATCCGGACAACCCACCGCGCCTGCGCAAAGTGACGGAGACGGTTTGATGCCGATTGCCCTGACAGGTGCCCGCGTCTTCGATGGCACGCATATGCTCGAAGGCCGCGCCGTCGTCATCGAGAACGGCCGCATCATTGCCGTCCCGCAAGAGCGGGATCTCGGCGCCGGGATCCGCCGACGTGCGGTGGCAGGTCTGCTTGCGCCAGGCTTCATTGACGTGCAGGTGAATGGCGGTGGCGGCGTGCTGTTCAACGATATGCGCAGTGTGGAAGGTCTCAAGACCATCGCCGCCGCGCATCGCAGATACGGCACCACAGGTCTTCTGCCCACCTTCATCACCGATACGCGAGAGAAGATGGCAGAGGCTGTCGAGGCCATGCGATCAGCGCTCTTCATGCGCATCCCAGGCGTGCTCGGCATCCACATCGAAGGCCCTTTCATCAGCCCTGAACGGAAAGGCGTGCACAACCCGTCTTTCATCAGGGCGATGGAGGAAGAAGATCTCGATATGCTGCGCTCTCTGAAAGATGGCTGCACTCTTGTGACGCTGGCTCCTGAGCGCAACAGCATGGAAACCATCGCCAAGCTGGCCGCTGCGGGCGTTCTCGTCTGTGCAGGCCATACGGCAAGCGATTACGACACGGTGACAGAAGCGATCCGCCATGGTCTCCGGGGCTTCACGCATCTCTATAATGCCATGCCGCCGCTCGCCGGACGCGATCCAGGACCGGTAGGCGCTGCGCTCGACAATCGCGACACGTGGTGCGGATTCATCGTCGATGGCCATCACGTCAGCGACGCATCCTTGCGTCTGGCTATCGCCGCCAAAGGCACTGAGCGAATGATGATCGTGACGGATGCCATGGCCGTCACCGGAACGGACATGAAGAGTTTCGATCTCCATGGCCGTACGATCTATCGCAAGGACGGCCGGCTCACAACGGAGGATGGAACGCTCGCGGGCTCGGACCTCGACATGGCAAGTGCCGTGCGAAATTCTGTGGAACGGCTTGGCCTTAGCCTGTCCGACGTGCTGCGCATGGCGTCTCTGGTGCCGGCAACCTTCTTGAGATTGGATCGCGAACTCGGACGCATCGCTCCGGGCTTCCGCGCCGACCTCGTTCTGCTCGACGAAGGCCTCCATGTGCAGGAGACCTGGATCGGTGGCGAGAGCCTCTCTTAAGCCGCTGCCTCCTTCTCGTAGAAGACGAAACTGCGATTGCGCCCCGCAAATTCGCGCTCATAGTTACGCGTGACGCGCCATCCGTGGCGCTCATAGAAACGGCGCGCTCCGTGGTTGTCGCGGAAGCACTCCAGGCTTGTCCCACCTCGCTCTTCCGCCGCGTCGAGAAGCCGGGCCCCGCCCCCCTGCCCGCTGACAGCAGGGTCCATGAAAAGCATGTCGATATGGCCATCGGTCATCAGCAGGAAGCCGGCGATCTTGCCATTTTGCTCTGCAAGCAACATGCGCTCATACGATGAGCGGAAGCGCTCGGCGAAGAAGGCGGCATTGCGGGCTGCGAGCACCTCCGGCTCGAGGATCGTTGCGAAGGCTGCGCAGTAAGATCTTTCGGCCACCCCAGCCAGAGCCGGAATATCTTCAACACTCGCTGGCCGCACGATCACGACTGACCTCTCAGGCGCGGATCAAGGGTGTCACGCAAGGCATCACCGAGAAGATTGAAGCCGAATGAGAGGAAAAGGATTGCAAATCCGGCAAAGATCGCGCTCCAGGGCGAGAGCATGAGGAAGTTGCGGCCTTCGGAGAGCATCAATCCGAGCGAGGGCGTCGGCGGTTGCGTGCCGAGGCCAAGGAACGAGAGCGAGGCCTCCACCAGGATCGCGGCGGAGAGCAGAAGGCTCGTCTGCACGAGGATGACGGAGGCCAGGTTCGGCAGGATGTGCAGGAAGATGATGCGCGCGTCCGATGCGCCGATGGCCCTTGCTCCGGCCACGAATTCGCTTTCGCAGAGAACCAGCGCCGGACCGCGCAGGAGCCGCGCGAAGATCGGCGTATAGACCACCGCGATAGCTGCCGCCGCGCTGTAGGTATGAGGGCCCAGCGCGGCGATGATGCCGATGGCAAGCAGCATCACCGGAAAAGCAAAGAGCACGTCCATGATGCGCATGATGATGCGGTCGAGCCAGCCGCGATAATAGGCTGCCATCAGACCAAGAGTCCCGCCGGCGAGCAGGGCGATGCCGACGGCAAGCACGCAGGCGATGAGCGACGTGCGATAGCCATAGAGAATGCGTGTCAGAACATCGCGTCCCAGCTGATCGGTGCCGAGCCAGTTGAGTTCGGTCGGGCCTCTCAGGCGGCGTGCCACGCTCTGCGCCATCGGGTCGTAAGGCGCAAGGAGTGGGGCGCCAACGGCAAGGACGATCTGGATCACCACCAGCAGCACGGCGAAGGTGAGGAGCTTGTTCTTGGTCAGAGATCGCACGGCTCAGGCCCTCACCCGCGGGTCAACGAGAATGTAGAGGAAGTCGACCAGGAAGTTCACGATGACAAAGCCTGCCGTCACGACGAGGATCGTCGCCTGAATCAGCGGATAGTTGCGCTCGGCAATAGCGCCGAGGATCAATCGGCCGAGGCCCGGAATCGCGAATACCTGTTCCACCACGATGGCGCCGCCGAGGAGATACCCGGTCATGATGCCGACGCTCGTGAGAAAGGGGATGAGTGCATTGCGCAGAGCATGCTTGTAAACCACGCGCCGCTCCGGCAGGCCCTTGGCGCGGGCTGTGCGGATGTAATCCTGCCCCAGGGCATCAAGCATGGCCGAGCGCACGAGGCGTGAGAGATTGGCAAGGATCGGAAGAGCCAGAGCGATGGACGGCAGCAGCATGCGTTGAAGATTGCCGATAGGGTCTTCAGAGAACGGCACATAGCCGAGCGATGCGAAACTCGGCGCCCAGGCGGAGAGCAGAAGAATCATGACGATCCCAAGCCAGAAGGACGGGATCGTGAGACCTGCAATAGCGCCGATGCGCATGGCGACATCAGCCGCACCGCCGCGCGTCTGCGCCATAAGACAGCCGATGGGGACCGCGAGAATCGCACCCATGACGAGCGCCAGGAAGGTGAGCTCGAGCGTCGGCCAGAGGTGTATGAAGATTTCGGTTGCGACCGGGCGACCGGTCCAGAGCGAGGTGCCGAAGTCGCCGTGAAGTGCTGCTCCAGCCCAGAGCAGATACTGCTCGATGATCGGGCGGTCGAGACCAACGCGCCGGTTAAGTTCCGCCATGCGCTCCGGTGTGATCTCGGTATTCGCGCCCAGCATGATCGCAACCGCATCGCCCGGGATCAGGCGGATCATCAGGAACACGATAACCGAAACGCCGAAGAGAACGATAACGAGGTCGATGAGACGCGCGAGCAGAACTCGATTCATCAGGACCAGCCCTTCAAAAAGGAGAGCGCCGGCGCATGCAAAAAGCCGCGCCGGCGCAGGTAGTGATTAGTAGGAAGCGCTGCGCAGCATCATGAGCGAGCGGTTCGGCATCACGTCATAGCCTTTGAGCTTGTCGTTCATGGCGGAGAACAGCGTGCCATAGGTGAGATGCGCAACGGGGCCCGAGCAGGCGAGTTTCTTCTGCACCTGATCATAGGCCTTCTTGCGCTCGGCCTGATCCGACAGAGTGCGCGCCTTGTCGAGCAGACTGTCGATCTCCGCATCCGAGTACTTGAACACGTTGGTCGAACCGCCCGTGCGGAAGGTGCGGTAGAAATACTCGTCCGGATCGGGCTGGCCAGCATTGATCGAGGCGAACATGTCGAAGTTGCTGTTGCGCCAATCCTGAATGAACTGGCCCTGCTCCTGGTTGATCAGCTCAACCTTGAAGCCTGCCTTGTTTAATTGCTCCTGCACGACCTGCGCGACGTCCTTGATGTCCTGGCGCGGCAGGACCTTCATAGACACGGCAACCGGAGTCGCCACACCGGCTTCCTTCAGGAGCGCCTGCGCCTTCGCCGGATCATGCGCATAGCAGCCGAACTCCTTCACATCGAGCGCCCAGGACTTGAGCGCCGGCGAGAGCGGGCCACCCGGCACGCCTGCGCCGAAGAGCGCCGCCTCCACGATCTCCTTGCGGTTGATCGCGTAGTTCACCGCCTCGCGCACCTTCGGGTTATCGAAAGGCGGCTTCGACACGTTCATGCCGATAAGTGTGTAGGCGAGGTCCATGGTCTCGGCGAGCTTCACGTTCGGCTTGCCCTTGAGCTGCAGGGCGGTCGCCGCATCGATGTTCGGTAGAAGCGCATATTGACCGTTGGTCAGGCCGACCTGGCGGGTGGCGGATTCAGGCACGATGTTGAACTTGAGTCCCGAAAGCTTCGGCAGGCCCTTCTCCCAATAGGCCTCGTTCTTGGTGAGCAGGATATAGCCGTTCGGCTGCCATTCCTGGAACTTGAACGGGCCGGTGCCGACAGGCTGCTTCTGGAGCGCGTCCTTGTTGGTCTCCATGGAGCGCGGCACGATGGCGATGGTGGCAAGTGAGCTGAGGAGAGCCGCCGAGGGCTCCTTGAGCTTCAGCTCGACCGTCTGCGCATCGACGGCATTGGCGCTCTCGACCGCAGAGAGGCGGCTGGCGAGAGGCGAAGCGATGTCCTTGCTGAGCAGGCGCTTCACGGAAGCCACCACGTCCGCGGCCTCCATTGCTGAACCGTCGTGGAATTTGACCCCTGAGCGCAGCTTGAAGGTATAGGTCCTGCCATCGCCCGAGACGGTCCAGGATTCGGCAAGGCTCGGAATGATCTTCAGGTCCCTGTCGATGGCGGTGAGGCCCTCATAAATGTTGCCGTTCACCACCATGAAGCTCGGAAAGGCGGTGATGAGGTGGGGGTCGAGGCCGGTGGGACCGAGATCCGCGCCGATTTCCAGAACCTGAGCCGAGGCGGTGGCCATCGCGGCCACCATGAAACCTGCGCTCAATGTGCTGCGCAGTGCTGACCTGAACATGCGTCTTGTCCTCCCTTGGAAGCCGCCAGGAATTTATAGACCAGCCGCCCGGACCTGTCATGGTCCAATCTCATACCACTCTAGACCACTTGGTTTCCTGTGCTATGGTCCGGCACCTGAGCCTGATCCCGGAGGAACCAATGCCCCAACGCCCGCCCGTCAAAGCCATTGGCGTGATCAGCGGAACGTCGATGGACGGCATCGATGTGTCCATCGTGGAGACGGATGGCGAGGCCTTCGTCCAACCGGGGCCCGGGCGCACCTTCTCCTACCCGGCTAACTTGAGACAGACTCTCCAGGAGCTGATCGCAGAGCCTGCCCGCGCGCAGAGCGAGCCGCTGGAGGATCTCGAACGAGCGGTGACGAGCGCGCATATCGACGCCATCCGTCGTTTCATGGAAGAGACGGGCATCACGTCGAAGGACGTGAACCTTATCGGCTTTCACGGCCAGACGGTCTATCACCGGCCCGAGATCCGTTTCACGCGTCAGCTCGGCCTCGGCGCCATGGTCGCGCAGGAGCTTGGCGTCGACACCGTTAATCGTTTCCGCCACGCAGATGTCGCCTCCGGCGGCGAAGGCGCACCCTTCGTGCCGCTCTATCATCGCGCGCTTGCGAGCTCGCTGTCGCAACCGATCATGATTCTCAATCTCGGCGGCGTCGGAAACGTCACCTATATCGACGGCGAGACGGTGATTGCGTTCGACACCGGGCCGGCGAGCGCTCTGCTCGACGATTTTATCCTGCGCCGACGCGGCTTGAGTTTCGACGAAAACGGAAAGCTCGCGGCCTCCGGCAAGGTGGATGAAAAGCTCGTAGCGGAATTCATGAGCAATCCGTTCTTCGACCGCCCTGCCCCCAAATCCCTCGACCGTCAGGATTTTCATGCGCGCGCGAAAGGCGTTGAGGTCTTGTCAGATGAAGACGGCGCGGCAACGCTGGCAGCCTTCACCGTCGAGTCCGTCGTTGCAGCCCTCCGCCACGTGCCGCGTGCGCCGCGGCGCTGGCTGGTCACTGGCGGCGGGCGTCTCAATGCGCATTTCATGCGCCGCCTGCACGAGCAGCTCGGCGTTCCTGTCGACCCCGTGGAAACTGTGGGCTGGAACGGGGATTTTCTCGAGGCGCAGGCCTTCGGCTATCTCGCCGTCAGGTCGACGCTCGGTTTGCCATTGAGCCTTCCGACCACGACGGGCGTACCCTATCCCATGCCCGGCGGCGAACTGCATCGCGCAGCTTGAATCATGTCTCTCGACACGATCATCGATCAAGCCTTCGCCCCTGCGGCATCTTCCATCGACCGCGGCGATATCCCCGGAGCGGTGCTCGGCATCGTGACCGCCGATGGGCAGCGCAATATGCGCTGGAAAGGCCATGCGCAGATCGAGCCGCACGAGGAGAGCCTGTCGCGCGAGACATGGTTCGATCTCGCATCGCTCACGAAGGTCATCTTCACCACCACAACGATTCTGCGTTTTGTGGAAGAAGGTCGCATCGCGCTCGACGACCTGCTGATCAAGGTCATTCCGGATCTGCGCCAATACGACATGAATGCGGCCGAGCGGCGTCTCACGTTCCGGCAATGCCTGGCGCATCAAACCCATCTGCCTGCGGTCGAGCCGCTCTACACCTACGGGCAGGATCCGAATACGCTGCGCGCCTTCATTCTCCAGCGTGTGTGGCAGAGTGGGCCGCCGGTCTATTCCGACATCAACTTCATGCTGCTCGGCATCGCGATCGAACGCATCACGGGAAAACCGCTGATCGACCAGCCGCTTCCTCAAAACTTTTCCTTCCGCCCAGACCCGCACCTCTGCGCAGCCACCGAGCGCTGCACATGGCGCGGTCGCGTGATCCGCGGCGAGGTGCACGACGAGAATGCCTTCGCGCTCGGCGGCGCGTCCGGTCATGCCGGTCTCTTCGGCACCATCGACGGTGTTCTGGATTTTGCGCGCGGGCTTCTCGAAGGCTCAATTCTCTCAGCCGATTCGCTCAAGGCCATTCGCACCCGCGAATCGGAAAAGCGCACCGTGGGCTGGGAGGGGGTTTATTCGGGCTGGCATGGGGGCGATGCCTGCTCTCCCGCCACCATCGGCCATACGGGTTTTACCGGCACAGGACTCTGGCTCGATTTCGAGCGCGGTCTCGCCTGGTCGCTCCTGACCAACCGGGTGCACCCCTCCCGCCATAAGGACAGCGGAATCTTAAGTCTTCGCCGTGCAACGGGCGAGCTGGTCATCGCGTTGTTCGACGGCCAGACCCGGTTTTAAGGATGCCCGCAAAAAGATGGTGACGTGGGCCTTCAGGGCCACCGCCATCGATTGCTGGACAGGCCAACTGGTCCTATATTGGTCTGGAAGAAAGTTGGCATAATGGCGACAGAACATTTCAGTACCCGCTTCCAGGATCTCGACACCTGGTCCAGCCTCGATGTCCTCACAGCCTTTTATGAGGGACAGCTCTCGGCGGTGGCCGCCGTGAGGTCGTCGCTTCCGGCCATCGCGACGGCGGCGGAAGAGGCGGCGGCGCGCCTGCGCCGGGGTGGGCGTCTCGTCTATGTGGGTGCCGGCACCTCCGGCCGCATCGGCGTTCAGGACGGCACGGAACTCCCGCCCACCTTCAACTGGCCCGACGACAAGCTCGTCTATCTCATCGCCGGCGGCGAGGGCGCCATCATGAGGGCGGTGGAGAATGCCGAGGATTCTGTCGAGGAAGGCATTGCCGGCATCCGCAACAACAAGATTGGGCCTAACGACGTGGTGATCGGCGTGGCTGCAAGCGGCAGAACGCCCTTCACCATCGCTGCGCTGAAGGAGGCCGCCATGCGCGGCGCGCAGACCATCGGCATCTCCAACAATGCGGATGCGCCCATTCTCGAAGCCTGCTCTTACCCGATTCTCGCCGACACGGGCGAGGAGGTGATCGCGGGATCGACCCGCATGAAGGCCGGCACGGCGCAGAAGGTGATTCTGAACCTTCTCTCCTCGCTTATCATGGTGCGCATGGGCCGCGTCTATCGTGGGCTCATGGTGAATATGCGCGCGACGAATGCGAAGCTGCGTCGCCGCAGCGAAGTGATGGTGATGCAGATCACCGATTGCGACGAGGCGACGGCGACGGATGCAATTCTCCAAGCCGGAGGGGACCTGAAGACCGCCGTTCTGATCGCCATGGGCGCTAGCCCACAGCAGGCCAAGGGCGCGCTCGAGCGCAGCGATGGTAATTTGCGCGAAGCCCTGGCAGACTTTTCCAAGGCGAAGAAGTAAGAGTCAAAGAAGTAAGACGCTCGCTTAAAACGAGCAGCAGAAGGGGCGAGATTGGCGTCATGGCATTGGGGCTTGGCATCGACGCAGGCGGAACGGCGACCCGGTGGCGCCTGGCCGATGATCAAGGCCAGTGTGTTGCGCAGGGCAAATCCGAGCCGCTGACAGGCCATCTGTTCTCGGCTGCCGCGGAAGAGAGAGCCCGCCAGATCATCCTCGACATGGCTCAAGAAGTGGCGCGAATGGGCAAGCCGCTGGGCATCATCGCGGGCATCACGGGTCTCACCCGCGACACGCCCGCGGAGGCGAAGATGCGCTCCCTCTTCGCGGAGATCTTCGAGCTACCTCAGGACAAGGTTTTCGTCGCCGAGGACATGTGGATCGCCTATCTGTCCTATTTCGCTCTGGGAGAAGGCATTCTCGTCTATAGCGGCACGGGCTCCATTGGCTATTACCTCTCCGAGAACAAGGAAGTGATCCGTGTCGGCGGGCGCGGCAACCTGATCGACGATGGCGGTTCGGGCTTCTGGATCGCCCGCGAAGCCCTGAAGACGGTTCTGCGGAAGGAAGAGGAAAGCCCGGGCAAAGGCTGGACCACGACCCTCGGCCAATGTCTCGCCAGAGCTCTCGGCGGCAC
The DNA here is from genome assembly GCF_052658925.1 of Microvirga medicaginis. Taxonomy (NCBI): domain Bacteria; kingdom Pseudomonadati; phylum Pseudomonadota; class Alphaproteobacteria; order Hyphomicrobiales; family Methylobacteriaceae; genus Microvirga; species Microvirga medicaginis. The sequence goes on from NZ_JBQWEL010000002.1 coordinate 29,529, forward strand.
CGATTGGAACCTCGTGCGCTCTTACGTCTATGGCGGCGACAGGGGCAAGATCGGCTCCCTCGCGCAGGCCGTCGGCGAGGCGGCGAAAGCCGATGACAAGACCGCCCTGCGGATCCTGCGCGAAGCGGGCGAGGAGCTTGCGCGTCTCGCCAATTGCCTGACCAAGCGCGTGGGCCCCCGCCCCGTGGCCCTGGCGGGCGGCGGCTCGCGGCTCCATCCCATCGTGGCGAACGCCTTCCGCCAGGATCTCATCGCCCCGGTCGAGTTCATCACCACCGATCTGGATGCCGCCATGACGGCGGCGAGGCTCGCGGCCACGTTGAGCAAAGTCCAGGGCTAATTCCACTCGCGTGGGATCATCTCTTCTCTTCGCTACGACGCAGGCCACTGTGGGATGGCTCACTCGACGTCATCGCCGGCCTTGTGCCGGTGATCCCGATTCGTAGCGCGGCGTCTTTCCAGTCGGGCCGGGATGAGCTCGGCCATAACGAGGAGGAGAGCGGCTCTGCCCGACGGAAAGCCTCCGGCCAAGCTTATGGCGAGGCTTGCCTATTGCCCCGGTCTCGTCCAAGACTTCGTCTCCATTCGGACCGAGACTGTTGTTGAAGCCATGCAAGCTCTTTTCGTAGGCCAGACCTATATTGATGTCACTTTCCTGGCGGATGAACTCCCCACGGGGGACGAGAAAACCGTCGCGCGAGATTACGCCATTTCCTTCGGCGGCAATGCGGTGACCGCCGCCTTCGCCTGCGCCAAGCTCGGCATTGCCCCCGACCTTCTGACCTCGATCGCCGACGACTGGCTGGGTCGCATGTTCATCGACATGGCTGCGAAATACGGCATCTCGGTTCATCACCGGAAAGTGAAGGAATCCTCGCTCTCCTTCATCATGCCGCGCGGCGGAAAGCGCGCCATCGTGCGCTGCCGCGACGACCATTACCTGCATCCCGTGCCGCCGCTGAACCTGCAGGGCTGCCGCGCGCTTCATCTCGACGGCCACCAGGCCGATGCGGCGATGCATTACGCCAAGACCTGCCGCGAAGCGGGCATTCTCACCTCTCTCGACGGCGGCGGCCTGCGCTCCAACACGCATGAGCTTCTCGAGTTCATCGATGTCGCCATCGTGGCCGAGCGTCTCTGCGAGCAGATGAACCTGAGCCCCGGTGAGATGCTCGCCTATCTGAAGGGCCGCGGCTGCAAGATCGGCGGCGTGACCATGGGTGAGCGCGGCATGCTCTGGTACGACGAGAAAGGCACGGAAAGCGTTCTGCCGGCACTCGACATTCCCGCCTCGCTCGTGGTGGACACCAACGGCGCGGGCGACATCTTCCACGGTTCGTACGTCTACTCTGCGATGGCACGCCCCGAGCTGCCCTGGCGCGAGCATTTCATCTTCGCTCGTGCGGCCTCTGCCCACGCCATTCAGCATCTCGGCAACGAGGCAAGCCTTCCGAGCCTGAAGGAGGTCGAGGAGACGCAAGTTCAGTTCTCGGAACGTAAGCTTGCGGCATGATGATGGGATTCCAGGAGGCCGCAAAACGCGCCGCGGCTTCCTGATCCGGTCGGATATGCAACAAAGTTAGTTACAAAGTAACGCATGCCGGTTACAATCGAATCCAGGTCGCTGCATACCGCAGTTGATGGGTTCATGGGATACCGGCGTGAGCTCCTTCAGAGCCTGGACACATGGCCTCGACGAGATACGGCTCGGACCGGGGGCGGCAGGGCTGAGCTATGAGTTCCTCTCCAGTCTTCTGGAGAATGCGCCGCTTGCCATCTGCCTGACCCTCGGTCACGAGCACCGTTACGCGCTCGCCAACAAGATCTTCCGATCGGCTCTCGCGCTTTCAGGCGACTTGGTCGGCAAACCGCTCCGTGAAGCTCTCGGCGACCGTTACACCGAGCAGACACGGGCTCCGCGACAATTTGTTCTCAAAACCGGCCAACCTTCTCAGATCACGAGCATCCCCTTTGGTCCCGACGCGATGGGGGAGACAACCTTCTGGGACATCACGTTCCTTCCCGTGCGGGATGCGGACAATCGGCTCAGCGGGGTCCTGTCGCTCGGCATTGACGTGACCCTGCGGGTGAATGCCACTCTTGAGGCCGACCGGCGGGCGCAGGAAGGCGCCATCAACAGCAAGCGTCTTGCTCTTGCCGTCGAAGCCACCGAGTTAGGTCTATGGGAATGGATCGCCGAAACCGGCGTCATCTATTGGTCGGATCGCCAGAGGGAAATCTTTGGCATCGGTGCCGATGAACCTCTCACCCACGAACTCTGGGTTTCGTCCATTCATCCCGATGACCGGGACTGGGTCGTCGAGAAAGTCGGCTCCCTCGTCGATCCTGCTTCGATGGGCAAGCTGCAGATCGAATACCGGATCGTCCGCCCCGATGGAGATGTTCGCTGGATCAGCAGCCGGGGCCGCATGCTCTATGAGACAGTGAACGGCAGACCGCAGGCAGCCCGCCTGCTCGGCACGATTCTCGACATTACCGAGCGCCGCACGAATGAAGAGGCGCGCCGCCTTCTTGCGAAGGAGCTCGACCACCGGGTGAAGAATCTCTTCGCCATGGCCAGTGCCATGGTGAGCATGACGGCGCGAGCGGCCACATCTCCGTCAGAGATGGCCGCATCCTTGCATGGTCGTCTGCAGGCCCTCGCCAGGGCCCACGAACTCATTCACCCCGCGCTTGCCGAAGACATCCCGCGTCAGCGCGAAACATCGGTCGCCGCGATTGCCGAAACCATTCTGGCTCCGCATCAGGATCTCGGCCTTCCGGATCGAATTCTGATCGATTGTGCGCCCATTTCGGCCGGCGAAAAATCTGCCACAAGCCTGACGCTCGTTCTGCACGAGCTTGCGACCAATGCTTCGAAATACGGCGCCCTCTCCACGGCGAACGGCCATCTCACGATCACCTGCTGGCACGATGGAGAGACCGTGTTTCTGTCCTGGCGGGAAAGAGATGGCCCTGCGATCGAGCGCCCGCCGGATACCAGCGGCTTCGGATCTCACTTGGCTCGCAAGAGCGTGACGGATCAGCTTGAAGGCGAGATCGTTTATGACTGGCAGCGAGAAGGTTTGCACGTCGAGCTGCGCGTGCCGCTCCCGCACCTCCTCCGATGAACAGAACGGATGAAAAAAGGCGGCTACTAAGCCGCCTTCTTTTGGTAATCCTTCACATCCGAGAACCGGATCGATTTGTATCGATCCATCTCATATTGCAGGTTGAAGGCGTTCGCCGCCATGAACACGGGCGCCTCATCGAGATCGCGCGCCATGGATGACAGGTGGCTCTCGATGAACTTGTCGAGCTCTCGCTGATCGTCCGCCGTGATCCAGCGGCAGATCGAAAAGCGCGTCGGCTCGTAGTCGATCGGCAGACCGTATTCGGCGCTGAGGCGTTCTTTCAGCACATCGAGCTGCAGCGCGCCGACGACGCCGACGATGGCACCGGAACCGTCCTGCGGAATGAAGAGCTGAACGACGCCCTCCTCCGCCATCTGCTGCAGCGCCTCGCGCAGCTTCTTTGCCTTCATCGCATCCTGCAGCTTGATGCGGCGCAGGATTTCGGGCGCGAAGCTCGGCACGCCACGGAACACGATGTCCTCGCCTTCGGTCAGCGTATCGCCGATGCGCAGCGTGCCGTGGTTCGGAATGCCCACCACGTCGCCGGCCCAGGCCTCGTCCGCGATCGCGCGGTCCTGCGCGAAGAAGAATTGCGGCGTGTTGAGGCTCATGGGCTTGCCCGTGCGCACGAGTTTCGCCTTCATGCCGCGCTGGAGCTTGCCGGAGCAGATGCGCATGAAGGCGATGCGGTCGCGGTGGTTCGGATCCATGTTGGCCTGGATCTTGAACACGAAGCCGGTCATGCGGCTCTCGCCCGCTTCCACGAGACGCTTGTCGGCCTCCTGGCCGCGCGGCGGCGGCGCATGTTCGGCCAACGCATCGATGAGGTCGCGCACGCCGAAATTGCGCAGAGCCGAGCCGAAGAACACGGGCGTGAGATGGCCTTCGCGGAATGCGCCGAGATTGAACGGCTTGCAGGCTTCCTGCGCCAGCATCGCCTCTTCCTGCCAGGCCTCCGCCTCTTCCGGGGGCAGCAGGCTCAGGAGCTTCGGATCGTCGGGTCCGATGACGGGCATCAACTCTTCATCCGTGTCGATGCGGCGCACGACGTTGCGGCGCAGATCGAAGGTGCCGGCGAAGCTCTTGCCCTGGCTGATCGGCCAGGTGACCGGCGCGGTGTCGAGGGCCAGCGTCTTCTCGATCTCGTCGAGCAGGTCGAAGGGGCTGCGCGCCTCGCGGTCCATCTTGTTGACGAAGGTCACGATGGGAATGTCGCGCATGCGGCACACTTCGAAGAGCTTGCGCGTGCGCGCCTCGATGCCCTTCGCGGCGTCGATCACCATGATGGCCGAGTCCACCGCCGTCAGCGTGCGGTAGGTGTCCTCCGAGAAGTCCTCGTGGCCCGGCGTGTCGAGCAGATTGAAGACGCAGCCGCCGTATTCGAAGGTCATGACCGAGGTCACGACGGAGATGCCGCGCTCCTTCTCGATGCCCATCCAGTCGGAGCGGGTCGAGACGCGGTTCTTCTTGGCCTTCACCTCGCCGGCGAGCTGGATCGCGCCTCCGAAGAGCAGCAGCTTCTCGGTGAGCGTGGTCTTACCCGCGTCGGGGTGGGAGATGATGGCAAAGGTTCGGCGGCGGCCCACAGGGGCCGGAAGGTCGGTCATGGCTCTCAAGGTTCTTGGTCGACGCAATGGGGGACAGAACGCCGCAGCGCTTTGCCCTTTCGTGGCTCTCTTCTGACCCCATATGGGGGTTTCCCGTCAACAGCGAAAGGAGGTGATCCAGTGTCTCATTGTCATACCCTACGGTCCCCGGTTGCCGTGACCTGGATCTTGGCCTCTGCCGAGATCAGTGCGTAACGCACGACCAAGGCCGGCTTTCAGCCGGGCTGTGGAACCGACAATGGAAAGGCCGCTCTTGAAGGGCGGCCTTTCTTTTTTGCTTGATCGCTCCTTGCCACCCTCCCCGTCATCCCCGGCCTTGGGTCGGGGATCCACGTCTTTCGACGGTGTGGTTCATAAGACGTGGATGGCCGGGACAAGCCCGGCCATGACGTGGTGAAACGTCTCGTGCTGTCTGGATCAAGCGCTGAGCAGCTTGCCCGTTCGCTTGGCCGTGGTGCCGGCCACCTTGGCGAGACGCGTGCCCTCGGTGACGAAGCGAAGGGCGATCCGGGCGAAGACCACGCCGTCGCAAGGGGCCTTCGCCTGGGTGACGGTGCCGCTATGCGGGTCCACGATATCGGCGATGACGTCGCCCGCTTTCACCCGGCTCCCCACTTCAGCCTGGAAGACCACGATCCCGGTCGCCGGTGAGGGGACCGGCTCGGAGGCCGCCAGCGGCGTCGGCTGGCAGCAGGGCGACGGGATCTGAGGGGCCTCGCCGGCAATGACGCCGCGCAGGATCATGTAGGCGATGAGCGCCGCCGCATCGCGCCGGGCGAGCTCGTGGCTCACATCCCGCTCGCCGCGGAATTCGAGGGTCGTGGAGTGGCAGCCGAAGGGGATCGGATGATCCTTGAAGCGGGCGGCGAGCTCGCCCCAGGGGCGGCTGCAGGCCTCATCGAACGGGTCGTCTCCCGATTCGTCCGCCAAAAGATAAGCCTGCGCGCCGATGAGCGCGGAGAGCGGCGCGAACTCGTCTTCCGAGCCGGTGTGGGTGTAGAGATGCTCCACGGCCTCCGCGTCGCAATGCAGGTCGAGCACGATATCGGCCTCGATGGCGAGGCTAAGCAGCGCCTTCTTCATCACCTCCGCCGGATTGCCCGTCTCCCAGGCGTCGAGCTCGGCGCGCAGGGCTTCGCGGATCAGACGGACATTGCTGTCTGCGTCAGCCGTGAGCTTTCCCTCGATCCGCTCGGCCACCTTGGGCACGAGATAAGGGTAGCCGCGGTTGAAGTTGAGGCCGTCCGCGAGATTGAAGCGTCCGATATGGTCGCCGAGAACGCGCTGCGCGAGGCCGATGGGATTGGCGCTCGGCACGAGGATGATCTCGCCCTTGATCTTGCCTTCGGCTTCGAGCGCGACAAGCCGCTTGCGCAGATGGTGGGCCGCGATCATGCCGGGGATCTCGTCCGCATGGAGAGAGGCCTGCACGTAGACGCGCGGGCGCGCGCCTTCTTGACCGAAGCGATGGACCGTCAGCGACAGGCTGGCACCGGGAGCAAGCGGCGAAAGGGCGATCTGTTCTGTTTTCATGATGAGCGAAGGGCGTCGTCAGCCTTGAGGCGGTTTGTTGAACCGTGCTCAAGGCATGAGGCTGACGTCTAAGCTGTCCACCCCTGCGACTTGAACACGAAGCGCTCCGGCTTCGTAACGAGTGCGGCCAACCCCTGCAAGGCCGGCTCGGCATTGACGATCACGAAGGCCGGCACCCTGCGCGCCCAGGAATCATGGGGGGCCTTGCGGTCGAAGGCCTCCCGGAAGCCGCCGCTCTGGAGAATGTCCACCATGCGCGGCGCGATGCCGCCGGCGATGAAGACGCCGCCGGAGGATTCGAAGGTCAGCGCCATGTCGCCCGCATAGCGCCCGAGCCAGCGGGCGAAGAGATCGAGCGCCGCCTGCGCCAGTTCGTCACCCTCGCGAGCCGCAGCCAGAACATCGTTCGGCTTGGCATAGGGGCACTGGACGCAGCGGTGGGCTGCCATGGCTTTCGCGATCCGGAACATGCCGGGACCGGAGAGGACAACCTCGGCCGAAATGCGCCCTCCGACGCGCTCAAGGTGAGGCCAGAGCGCGGCCTCCTCCTCCGTCGACGGGCCGAACTCGATGTGACCCGCCTCGGTCGCCACGATGGCGAGGCGATCCTCCACCGGAACAAGGGCGCCGACGCCCAAACCCGTGCCCGGCCCCAGGACAACGCGAGGGGCATCTGCCTCCCGGCGGCCGCTGCCGATGGGCGCGAGATCTCCCTTCTCTTCGCTCAGGACCGTCACCGAGGCCGCGACCGGCGTGTAGTCGTTGACAAGAGTCACGCGCTCGAGACCCAGCGCCCTGCCGATGGCCTCGGCATCGACCACCCACTGAGCATTGGTCAGACGGATCGCAGGCGCGTCCACACGCGTCGCGACCGCGATCATGGCGGAACGGGGCGCCGCCCCATCATAACCCTGGAGGGCGATTCTGATGGCATCGACGGGATCGGGCGTGTCGGCCGTCAGGGTGCGGGGCAAGAGGTGAACGGGCTCTCCGGGGGCGGGCAGGACAGCGAAGCGCGCATTCGTACCGCCGATATCCCCAAGCAGAACAGGAAATGCAAACATCGAGAGAGCCTATGGTCCTTGTTTAACCCCGCCCGAACGGTCACCGTCAGAACGCGTCTTCCCAGCTCCGGCTCAAGCGCACGGCGGAGTTGATGAGACCCACCATGGAGTAGGTCTGGGGAAAGTTGCCCCACAACTCACCGGTCGTGAAGTCGGCATCCTCGGAAAAGAGGCCGAAGGAATTGCGCAAGCTCAAGATTTGCTCGAACAGCTCCCGGGCTTCGTCCTTGCGTCCGATAGCGTTCAGAGCATCCACGTACCAGAAGCCGCAGATCATGAAAGCCGTGTGCATGCGCCCGAAATCGTCTTCCACATCATAACGCAGGAGAAGATCCCCGCGCCGCAGGGCCTTGCCCACCGCATCCACGGTGGCGATGAAGCGAGGATCGTCGGGCTTGACGAAGTTGAGCTCGGACAGGAGGAGCAGAGTCGCATCCAGGTGCTCACCATCGAAGGACGAGACGAAGGTGCCTTTCTCAGGGTTGAAGGCCCGCTCGTCGATGATGCGGTGCATCCGGTCTGCATTCTCCCGCCAGAAGGCAGCACGGTCCTGGCGGTCCATGGCGACGGCGATCTTCGTCAGCCGATCACAGGCGGCCCAGCACATCACGCTCGGAAAGGTGTGCACGGCCGCTTTCGTGCGCAGCTCCCAGGGGCCTGCATCGGGTTGGTCGAAAACCTCGATGGCCCGGTGACCCAGTTTCTCCAGATGCCTGAACAAAGCCCGGTTGCCTGTCGCACGGATCAGGCGCTTGTCGAGGAAGGCGTGGACCGACGCCAGCACGACGGAGCCATAGGCATCGTTCTGGATCTGCGTATAGGCCGCATTGCCCACGCGAACCGGCCCCATGCCGCGATAGCCTGCCAAGGCCGTCGCCTCGCGCTCCTCGAGATCGGGCGAGCGCGAGATGCTGAACAGCGGCGGCATGTCCCTCTGACCCGGAATGGCGTCCATGTCGTCGACGATGTTGGTGATGTAGGTGAGGTATTCCTCCATCGTCTTCGTCGTGCCGAGCCGGTTCAGCGCCTGGATGACGAAATAGGCGTCACGCAGCCAGCAATAGCGATAATCCCAGTTGCGCTGCGTATGGGGCGCTTCCGGCACCGAAGTCGTCAGCGCCGCGACGATGGCGCCCGTTTCCTCGAAGTTGCAGAGCTTGAGGGTGATCGCGGCGCGGATCACCGCCTCCTGCCAGTCAAAGGGGATGGAGAGCGAACGGACCCAGTCGAGCCAGAAATCAGTCGTGCTGTCGAGAAACTCGCGCGCGGTGGTGTCGGTCTCGGAACGCAGCGGTTCGTCCTCTCCGAAGAAGAAGGATATCGGCCGCTCCACCACGAAGGGCCGCTCCTCATGGACATAGGATACAGACGCGTCGGTGGTGAGCCTCAAGGAATAGCGCGGCCCCACGAAGCGCAGGTGATTGCTGCCGCGCGTCGTGTTCGGCGTGATACCGCCCCATTCGTAATGCGGACGCAGCCGCACACGGATCCGGGGACGACCCTTGATGGGCGTGACGCGGCGGATCAGCATCGGCGGGCGGAACGTGCGGTCGTAATGCTTGAAGCGTGGCGCGAAATCCGTGATCTCGAGGATGTTGCCGAAGGAATCCGTCATGCGCGAGACGAGGATGGCGGTATTCTGGAGATAACTCTGCTCGCAGCTGACCATGCCCACCATGTCGATGGCAAACACGCCCTTCTGCTCCGCATCCGTCTGCCCTTCAGGAGAGTCGAGCAGCGACGAGAAAACCGGATCGCCGTCGAACCGGGGGAAGCAGCTCCAGACGATTTGCGCCCGGCGATCCACCAGGGCCGCAATCATGCAATTACCGATGACGGCGAGGTCCAGTGAGCTCATCTCATCAATCATCCACGTTGAAAGGAAGGGCGCCCTTCGACGCCCATTCTGACAGGCAATGTCGCAGATCCGCAGGCGTTCCCAGGCGAAACCTGGCAATGGTTTCACCTGAACCGATACGGACGGACAGGCCGCCACGGTCATTCACCGTCCTGAATCCATTCTCGTCGGTCAAGTCATCACCGACGAAAATCGGCCTTCGCCCCTTGTACGGCGACGCATGAAGGAATCTCTCGATCACCTTTCCCTTGCCCGCTGCGGAAGGAAGAATTTCCGCAACGGCCTTGCCGTGCTGAAGGCGATACTCGCTCCCCAGAGCTTCCACGGCGGCATGGGCCGTCGTCAGAGCAAACTCCTTCTCCTGCGGCGCAAGTCGCCAATGGATGGCAACGGAGCAGCCCTTGTCCTCGATCAGCACGCCCGGCTTGGCAGAGACCGCGTCGTTCAAGCGCCCGATCATCCGGCGCAACTGGGGATGCTCCTCCGGATCGCAGAGCTGAAGCTCACCGGCGATGCGCTCCTCGAGACCATGGAGCCCCGCCATGTCGAATTGATAGGGCAGGAAATGCTGATCGAGAAAGGCGATCGGTCTTCCGCTGACGACGGCAAGCGCCCCGTCCAGGCGCGTCTGAAGAAGATTGAGTATGTCAGGCAAGGACGGGTCCACCACGACGGCATCGGGCCGCTCGACGATATCCACGAGCGTTCCATCGAAATCGAGAAAGAGCGCGTAGGCTCCATCCATAGCGGATCCTTGAACGGGCGCATCATGCATTGGCGGGAGCCCGCTTTCTGCCGGAGGCGATGAGGCGACGAATCCTCTGCCGCTTGCGCAAGCGCGAGGCGGCAAGCAGCATCTGCCCGGCCCAGCGATAGACGTTCCGTTCCTTGACCTGGTCGCGCATCAACCGCATGCGTTCACGCTGTTCATTCTGTGACATGGTCAGCGCACGGTTGATGGCCTCTCCCATGGCGTGAGCATTGTAAGGATTTACGATCAAGGCTTCCGACAGCTCACGCGAGGCCCCTGCAAAGGCCGAGAGAATGAGCACGCCCTCCTCGTCATCGCGCGCGGCCACGAACTCCTTGGCCACGAGATTCATGCCGTCGTGCAGGCTCGAAACGATGCAGAGATCGGCGGATCTGAACAGCTCGAACACCTCGTCGGGCTCGTGATGGCGGATCAGGAGCTTGATCGGCTCATACCCATTGCCGCCATGCCGTTCATTGATCTCGCGTGCGAGGGCTTCAGCCTCTTCCTGAAGCTGCCGGTAATTGGCAAGTTTGCTGCGCGTGGGAGCGGCGACCTGGACGAAGGCGAAATTGCCCTTCCATTCAGGATGCTCGTTGAGCAGCGCATCGATCGCCTGCATGCGGTCGAGGATACCTTTGGTATAATCGAACCGCTCGATGCCGACTCCGATGCGCATGTCCAACGGAAAACCGAGGCGCTCGCGGACGACGCGGCGGCATTCCTCGACAGGCTTCTGGCCTTCCAGTGCCGTCGGGGGCCACTCGATGGAAATAGGATAGGGACGGATCAGGGTTTCTTCGCCACCGAAGGTGACTGAATCCTTCTCCCGGTCGATACGGCTCTCGACATAGGAATCCACGGCATCCATGAAATTGTTGCAATGGGCCTGCGTATGGAAGCCGAGGATTGAGGAGCCGAGCAGGCCGTCGATGATTTCCTCGCGCCAAGGACAGATGCCGAAGGTCTCTGCATTCGGCCAGGGAATGTGCCAGAAAGTGACGATGGTGGCCTGAGGCAATCTGTTGCGGATCATGCGCGGCAGAAGCGAGAAGTGATAATCCTGCACCAGGATGATGGGATCCTCGCGCTTGGCTTCGGCCACCACCGCATCCGCGAACTTTTCATTGACGGCGCGGTAGAACTGCCAATCCTGCTCGCGGAAGATCGGCCGCACGAAAGCGATGTGGCAGAGAGGCCAGAGCCCCTCGTTGGCCGCGCCGTAATAATACCCGTCCTGCTCCTCATCCGTCAGCCAGACCCGGCGCAGCGTGTAGGAGGGATGAGCCGGCGGCACCGGCACCCGGTCATTGGCGTCCACCATCTCGCGATCCGCCGTGCCGCTGCCATGGGCCACCCAGGTTCCGCCACAGGCACGCACGACCGGCTCGAGAGCCGAGACAAGGCCGCTTGCCGGGATCTGGAGGGAGACCCCTCCGCTCTCGGTGCGGTTGTGGATGTAGGGCTCGCGGTTCGAGACCACGATCACCTCCGATCCGGACAATTCGTTGGCCAGAGCGGCCCGAAGCGTGTCGGGGTTCCAATCGGTATGCGCCGCATCGATCGTCCGTCGGGAGGCCTCCAATTCCTGGAGCACGTCGCGGATCTCCTGACCGAGAGGAATCATGTTCTCCTGCTCAGGAGCACCTGCAGCTCCCGCGCGAGCGTTCTCCAGAGCCTGGCGAATGGAGGCGAGCCAGCGCCTCATGATCAATGCCGCAATCATGGCCGCGAGCGCCGCCGCGCCGAAAGCGACCCCCGCGAGGGCCAGGAAGAGATAATTGCGCGCCTCCCCTCCCCGTTTGTCGGCATAGCTGAGGTCGTGCAGAACGACGAGGTGCCCCTCGCGTCCGGCCACGATCAGCGGAAACGAGCTCACCAGGATGCTGCGGCCCTCGGCGGCAATGGTGGAGAAGCTCTGTGTATCGGATCTTGCCGCCTGCTCGCAGGTGAAGGATGGCGGCATGTTGCGCGTCGGAGAGCGCAGTTCGTCCCCGTCGCAATAGCCGATCGCGAGAACCCGCTCGTCGGAGGCGATCCGCTCGAAAAGGCCGGCGAGCCGCGCGGCATCGTTACGGGCCAAAAGGCTCACGACCTGATCGCGGGCCGAATTGAACACAAGCTGGGACCGCAGCTCCACATCGCGCCGGGTCCACTGCTCCACGAAGGATGTGGCGAACGGAAGAACGGCCAGAATGACAATGGCCGCGACAAGCAACGCAATACCGCCGAAGCGAAAGATAATTCTCAAACCTCTGCTTCCCAGAACATTTCAGACATGTCGAAGGCTGAAGCCTAAACTCGGGAAAACCTCGATGTTTGGCCTCTGACCCGAACGCCGCACCTGGGGCGCCCGTCCCTGTTATGGGGTTCCATCCCGAACTTTCCAGGTTTGAGGCTCCCGCCGGGAGCCCGCCAGGCCATAAAAAACCGCAGCCGGCACAAGGCCGGCTGCGGTCTGGAAGCCATCCTTTTGAAGGACTTAATGCTCGCGGAAGGCGCGGGCGATCTGGTCCTTCATGGGCTTGAAGAAGTACTCGAGAGGCGTACGCTCGTTCACCTCGACGAAGACCTCGGCCTGCATGCCGGCGATCAGATGCAGGTTTTCGAGGCGCTTGATCTCGTCCTGCGGCAGCTCCACGCGGATCGTGTAGAAGGTCGCACCCGATTGCTGGTCGCGGGACACGTCGGCCGAGATGCGGCTGACGGTGCCATGGAGATCGGGCATCATGCGCGCATTCGAAGCATGCACCTTCACGGTCGCCTTCTGCCCGACCTTCACCTGATCGATGTCGTTGGGGAGAACCTTGGCTTCGAGCTCGAGCTTGTCGTTCGTGGGAACGATGAGCATGACGGGCTCCGCCGGCGAAATGACGCCACCGATAGTGTGGACATTCAGCTGATGCACATAGCCGTCGCTGGGGGCGCGGATGTCGATGCGCTTCAGCTGATCCTCAGCTGCCACGCGACGCTCCGTGTACTCGGCGATCTTGCTCTGCATTTCGCGCAGCTCCTGCATGGCTTCCGCGCGCATCTGCTCGTCGATCTGGATGATCTGGAACGAGGTTTCGGCGATGCGGCTTTCAGCCTGCGCCACGGATGCGATCAGCTGGCCACGCTGGCCTTCGATGCTGGCGGCATCACGCTCGAGAGCATTCAGGCGCGGGAGCTGCACCAGGTTCTTCTGGTAGAGATCGCGGACGCCTTTGAGCTCTTCCGTAATCAGCTCCGCCTCGCGGGCCTTCGCTTCCTGCTGGGCTCTCAGGCCCCTGATCTCATCCTGGGACTGGGCGATCCGCTTCCTGAGCTGATCCTTCTGCGCATCGCGCGTGGCGCGGCGCGCCTCGAAGAGGGTCCGCTCGGAAGACATGATCTTCTGAACGGCCGGATCGTTCAGGCGATTGGCGAATTCCGGCGGCATCTTGATCTCGGAGGCGCCGTCGCGCTCGGCCTCGAGGCGCGCCTGACGGCCGATATATTCGTCGAGCTGCTTTGCAACCACCTGGAGATTGGCGCGGGTCACCGTCTCGTCCAGACGGACCAGAAGATCGCCCGACTTGACGCGATCGCCGTCCTTCACCTTCAGCTCACCGACAATGCCGCCGGTGGCGTGCTGGACCTTCTTGACGCTTGAGTCGACGACGAACTGACCACCGGCGACGACGGCACCCGACAGGGTCGAGGTGGCGGCCCACAGACCGATCGTGCCGGCGAACAAGGCGATCATGGCCATGCCGGCAACGCTCGACTGACGCAGAACCTTCTCGTGCAGCGAAGGCTTTTGCGGCTGCTGTTGTAGGACGATCATTTAACCAACCTCCCGCAGGTTCGAGGCCTGCGCCTGCGCCGGCTGCACCCGTACCGTCGGGGCCTGCGCCGGGGCCGTATTACGTTTCATCACACTCTGCAGGACTTCGTCCCGCGGGCCGAAGGCCTTGATACGGCCCTCTTCCATGATGGCGACATGATCGACCTGTCCGAGAGCGGCAGGACGATGAGTAATGACGACGACGATGCCGCCACGCTGCCGGACCGACAGGATCGCCTGATTGAGCGCCTCGTCGCCGGCGCCGTCGAGGCTGGCATTCGGCTCGTCGAGCACGACCAGGAACGGATTGCCGTAGAGGGCGCGGGCCAGAGCGACGCGCTGGCGCTGACCACCCGAGAGAGAGGCGCCGGCCTCGCCGAGAACCGTATCGTAGCCGTTCGGCAGGTTAAGGATCAGCTCGTGAGCGCCTGCCGCCTGCGCCGCGGCAATGATGTCCTCCGGCTTGGCCTTCGACTGGAAGCGGGCGATATTCTCGGCAACGGTGCCTTCAAACAGCTCCACGTCCTGTGGCAGATAGCCGATGTGACGGCCGAGAGCATCCGGCTCCCACTGGTCGAGCGCCGCACCATCGAGGCGGACTTCGCCGCGCAGGGCCGGCCACACGCCGACGAGAGCACGGGCGAGGGTCGACTTGCCCGAGGCGCTGGGGCCGATCAGACCCAGACCCTGCCCGGCCTGAAGCTGCAGCGACGCGGCCTGGACGATCGGGAACTGAGCTCCCGGAGCGGAGACGTAAACGTCTTCCACGGACACCGCTGCTTTCGGAGCGGGAAGCGGCATGCGCTGTCCCTGCGCCGGAACCAGGGTCATGATGTGCTGAAGACGGCGATAGGCCTGACGGGACGCGGTAAAGCCCTTCCAGTGCGCGACGGCGATTTCGATCGGCGCGAGAGCGCGGGACATCAGGATCGAGCCGGCGATCATGAGACCGCCCGACATCTGCCCCTCGATCACCAGGAGAGCGCCGAGGCCCAGAATGCCCGACTGGAGAACCATGCGGAAAACCTTGGCGAAGGCGCTGATGCCGGCAGACGATTCGCTGGCGGTCAGGCCGTCATTGACGTGGCGGACATGCACCGCGTCATAGCGCTTGCCGAGATGGCCGAGCATGCCGAGCGCGCGGATGGCCTCCGCATTGCGGCGGCTCGTTTCGGCTAGGGCATGACGCTCGGCGCCGCTCTTCGTCACCTGCAGGGACGGCTCCTTGCTCTTGGCGTCCGTGTAGATCGTCAGGAAGACGATGCACACGCCGCCGATGACGGAGAAGACGCCGATCCACGGGTGGATCATGAAGCAGCCGATGAGGAAGATCGGCATGAAGGGCATGTCGAAGAGAGCCGTGGGGCCAAGGCTCGAAAGGAAGCCGCGGATCGTGTCCACGTCCCGGATCGGCTGCATGCTCTCGGCCTGCTTGGCACCCTTCAGCGGCATGGTCGCCACGAGATCGAACACGCGGGGGGCGAGGATCTCGTCGAAGCGGGCGCCGATGCGTGCCAGCATCCTGCCGCGCAGCATGTCGAGGCCGCCCGAAAGAGCATAGGCCGCCAGGACGATGAGGGAGAGACCGATCAGGGTCGGGATGCTCCGGCTCGACAGCACGCGGTCATAGACCTGCAGCATGTAGATCGAACCGGTCAGCGCGAGGATGTTCACGACAGCCGAAAAGCCGGCCACGCTGGTAAAAGAAGGTAAGCACGATTTCAGAGCGTCTTGGACCTCTGTGCTCTCTTCCCGATGTCTCGATGCCTGCTTCATTATCTTCTTTCCATCGATGGTCCGGTTGCCCGGCACACCGTTCAGTTGCAGTGCCACCATGCACGGTTATATCCTAGCATGGTGTTTACCATCTTGCGATGGCTTCGATGTCGGGCTTTGGACCGTAAGACCATCTTAGCAGGGCCGGGCGGGAGTGCCCGGCTTTTTCATGGCTCTTATGGATGAGATGCCCCCAAAGGTGGCGCCTTCCGTTACGCCACCCTTGTTGTAACCCTATTTCATATAACTATGTCAACTAAAACTCTTGGCAATTGTTGGGCAAGAAAATCTTGCCCTCTATTCGAAGGGGGAACGTAACGTGACCCTCTTCGTAGCGTAACTGTTTAGTAAATTTTGATGGTTAAGCCGATGTGACCCACAAATGAGGTCGCAATATGGACACGTCTCACTCCTCTCGCCCTCTCCCTGCGGACCATGGTCGCACCGGCGAACCGGCAGCGGGCCCTGTCCAGATTGACCCGGCTGCCAGCGCGGCTCTGGCCGAAGCCGTCAAAAGTGCCCGCCAGGGGCTGGTTCCGCCCTCGTCGGCTCTGGAGGCCCGTGCAAGGCAGGAGACTCCTGCCGCCGCGTCATTCCCCAGGAACTCCTTTCTGATGCAGGCCGGGACGGCTGTCCTGCTGGTCGGCGCCGGATGGCTGGCCTCCTACATGGGAACCTTAGGCAACCGGGATGCCATTCACCGCCTGGAGGCCGAGACCGCGCGCAGCCAGGAGATCCTGTCCAAGCTCAACGACGATCTGGCGGCGCTGAAGGGCACCATGACGGCGGCTCGGGACGTTGCGTATACTGCATCCACCTCCAAGGCCTCCGACCAATCCAAGCTCGCAGAAAAGGTCGACCGCCTCACCATTGCGGTCCAGGAGCCGGGCAAGAAACTGTCTGCCCTCGAGGAACGGCTCACCCGCATGGAAAGCCAGATCATGGCAAGCCTGAATGGCTTGAGCGCGAGCAAGCCTGCCGCGACAGCGGCAGCCCCTGCCAACGAACCCGACCGCGAGAGCGCCCCCGCGGCGAAGCAGGCGAAGACCGAGCCGGTCGAAGGCTGGGTGCTGCGCGAGGTCTATAACGGTTCGGCTCTGGTGGAGAGCCGCAACCGCGGCATCTATGAGGTGATGCCCGGCAATACCATTCCAGGTGCAGGCCGTGTGGAAGCCATCGAGCGCCGAGGTGGCCGCTGGGTCGTGGTAACCGACAAGGGTCTTATCAGCACCTACCGCTGATTAGCGCATCGTGCGGACCCGGAGGTCCGCCCCGAATAATGCGCTCCTCTAAGAGGAGCGCATCGGACTGCCCCCGAAAGTGCAAGTCCACTCTTCTCGCCCGATGCTCTAGTGCGGGATAATGAATCTCAGGCCATAGACGAGAGCGGCGAAAGCCGCGAGGCTTGCGAGATAGATGAGCACGAACCAGAGCAGGCGCTTGGAACGCCTCTCCGATGCACGATGCGTTTCTGCCTGCATCAGTGATATCCGTAGCCGCCGCCCTGGATCTCCTCGGCCACCTTTCCGCGGAACACGTAATAGGCATAGGCCGTGTAGGCGAAGGTGATCGGCAGCACGATGGCAAAGCCTACGAGTGCGAAGAGCTGGGAATGTACGGTGTTCGCCGTGTCCCAGATCGTCAGGTTCGGCGGCACGTTATAGGGAAAGAGGCTGACGCCGAGGCCGAGATAGCCGAGCAGGAAGAGCGTGATCGCCAGGAAGAACGGGCGATAGTGACGCCCCTCCTCGAGATCGCGGAACAGCCGATAGGCCGTGTAAATCGTGATCAGCGGAATGGGCGCGAGGAAGGCGATATTGGGCCAGGAGAACCAGCGCGTCTCGATCTGGCGCCCGAGGAACGGAACCCACAGGGACACGATGCCCATGGCGAGGATCGTCGCGATCAGAAAGCGAACCGCCATGCGCCGCGCCCAGATCTCCAGCTCACCCGTCGTCTTCATCACGCACCAGGTGGAGCCGAGAAGCCCGTAGCCGCAGACGAGGCTGATGCCGGTGACGACGCTGAAGGGTGTGAGAAAATCGAACGTACCGCCGGTGAACTGGTGTCCGTTATTGGCGAAGCCCTGCACGAAGGCGCCGAGCACCATTCCCTGAAAAAACGTGGCGAGCAGCGAGCCGAAGAAGAACGCATTGTCCCACAAGAATTTCGAACGCTCCGATTTGAAGCGGAATTCGAAGGCCACTCCGCGAAAGATCAGCGCAATCAGCATGAGGATGATCGGCACGTAGAGCGCCGGCATGAGCACCGCGTAAGCCACATGGAACACGGCAAAGAGACCGCCGCCGCCGAGGATGAGCCAGGTCTCGTTGCCGTCCCAGATGGGAGCGACGGAAAACATCATCCGGTCGCGCCAGTTCTCGCTGCGCGCGGCCTTGAAGAGAATGCCGACGCCGAGATCGAAACCGTCGACGATCACATACATGGCCACCGCCACCGCGATCAACCCTGCCCAGATCAGCGGCAGCCAGAAGGCGAGACCTTCGTATTCGTTCCCAAATCCGAACATGCTCTCGCCCTCCTATCGCGCCGGCTGCGCCCGATGACCCGGCCTGCCCTCGATGCCTTCGTCCGGCACGGAAAGCGGCCGCTTCGACTTCTTGGCCATGTCGTCGCCGCGAATGTCTTCGACCGGATCGGGCCCGCGCCGCAGGAGCTTGGCGAGATAATAGGAGCCGAAGCCGAAGATGAAGGCGTAGACGACGAAGAAGGTGACAAGCGATGCCGCCACTGCGCCCGCAGCCACGGGCGAGACCGCATCTGCCGTGCGCAGATGTCCGTAGACCACGAAGGGCTGGCGGCCGATCTCGGCCGTAAACCAGCCGAAGAGCACTGCGCCAAAGCCTGAGGGCGTCATGAGCATCGTGGCGGTGAGGAATGGCCTGTTCGTGAACAGCGTGCCCTTGAAGCGAAGATAGAGGCTCCACAGGCCGATGCCGAGCATCGCGAAGCCGAGGCCCACCATGATGCGGAAAGAGAAGAACACGGGCCAGACCGGCGGACGATCCTCCTTCGGCACCTCCTTGAGACCCGGAACGACGCCGTCGTAAGCATGGGTGAGAACCCAGCTGCCGATCTTCGGAATCCCGATCTCGTAATGGTTCGTTTCCGCCACTTCATCGGGAATGGCGAAGAGGCGAAGCGGCATGTTGGACATGCGATCCCAGTTGCCCTCGATCGCAGCGAGCTTTGTCGGCTGGTATTTGAGAACACCGAGGCCATGCAGATCGCCGATCACGATCTGGACCGGCACGAAGATGGCGGCGAACCACAAGGCCATCGAGAGGGAGCGCCGCGAAGCAGCGAGCTTCGCCTCCGGTGCATCATGCGGATGGCGCAGCAGCATCCACGCTGACATGCCCGCCACCGCAAAGGCCGTGGTGATGTAGCAGCCCATCACCATGTGCGCATAGCGCAGGGGGAAGGACGGGTTGAAGACGATCTCGAACCAATCGACCGGCACCATCTTGCCGTTCTCGATGGCAAATCCTGCCGGCGTCTGCATCCAGGAATTCGTGGACAGAATCCAGAAAGCGGAGATCAGCGTGCCCAAGGCCACCATGCAGGTGGCGAAGAAGTGCAGCCTGTCCCCCACCCTCTCCCAGCCGAAGAGCATGATGCCGAGGAAGGCCGCTTCGAGAAAGAAGGCTGTGAGGACCTCGTAAGCCATCAACGGCCCCACGACGTTTCCGGCAATCTCGGAAAAGCGCGACCAGTTCGTGCCGAACTGATAGCTCATGACGATGCCCGACACGACGCCGAGGCCGAAGGACACCGCGAAGACCTTCACCCAGAACCGGAAGAGATTGCGGTAGAGCGGATTTTTCGTGCGCAGCCAGTTGAATTCCAGCGCGGCAAGCCAGCTCGCGAGGCCGATGGTGAAAGCCGGAAAGATGATATGGAACGCAATCGTGAACGCAAACTGGATGCGCGACAGAATCAGGGCATCGAGTTCCATATCGCTTCCCCTATAACACCTGTCCTGCTTTTAGGGCGCAGGCGGCACGGGACCAGAGGCTGCGATCCTATGAGACCTGCGAATGCGGAATGAATTCTGCTCTCAGCGGCCGCCATCCCGTGCTGAGGCGCTGCAAGGCTTCGAGTTCCACCGGATCGTGGCTGCAGAAGATTCTCACGTCGCTCTGAGGATCGTTCGCCAGAGCCCGCAACCGCTCCTGGTTGTGGAGGCGCAGGGGCCGGTCCTCCTCCATCAGGCGCTGATAGGCGAGAAGCCCCGGGGTGCAGGACGGCACCTCGTCCATTTCATGACGATGGAAGTAAGCATCGCCCGCATTGAGAAGCCAGCCTTCCGGCGTGTCGATGGCAATGCCGGCATGGCCCATCGTGTGGCCGGGCAACGGAATCATCAGGATCTCGGGCGGCAGGCCGTCGAGATCGCGCACGGAGCCGAAGCCGAACCATCGTTCGCCCGAAGGATCATAGAAATGCCAGTCACGGACACCGTCCCATTGTTCGGGACGGTAGCGACGGCGGTGAATGAAGCCTTGGCGCACCTCGGCCTCTTCCACTTCGGCGCGCAGCACATGCACCGTCGCCTCGGGGAAATCCTCCAGGCCGCCCGCATGATCGAAGTCGAGATGCGTGAGCACGATGTGACGCACATCCCGGGGGGAGAAGCCCAGGCTCTTGACCTGCTCCAGGGCGGTGTAGCGATGATCCAGCTGGATGCGATTGACGCGGACGAAGAGCGGGCTGATCCGCTCGTAAGGATCCTCCACGTCGCGGGAGCCGATTCCCGTATCGACGAGGACAAGTCCATGGCGGTCCGTCTCAATCAGCTGGCAGTGACATACGAGTTGCCCGGTCAGACCCCGGCTCACGCCATCCCAGAGCTTTCCACCCAGAGGACACATGCAACCGCAATTGAGATGGTGAATGCGCATGGAGAGCCTCGCTGACAGGACGGAGCGAAACTCTAACGCCGGAGTTCAGGAGAATGTTCGAACCCGCAGCCGCTCTTAACGCTTCTTGCAGGCGAAAGGCGGGAAGGTGCTCGCGGTTCCGGCATTCATGGCGGCGACCACCATCATGTTCGCGAGCGCCAATTCCTCAGTGGAACGGGGACACACATCGGCCTGTGTCGCGCAGCCTGACGCCAGGAAGAATTCGTGCCGGTCGAGGAACTCATGCCCCAGTCCCGTCTTGCCCATCCGCGAAAGAGCTTCGGACCATGCCTTCTTGTAGCGGGCGCATTTGACCTCGGGCCAGCTCGGCTCCTGCGCACAAGCGCCGACATTCAAGCCCACCAGCATCCATACGAGAACAACAGATGCTGTAATCGAGCGGCCCATCTTATCCTCACTCTCATTGCCGATGCGATGGAGCATGGAGAAGGGATGAGGGTCAAGGTGTCACGCGCGCATCTCGGGCGGGCTTGTACCCTGCTTCCTGCTCGCTGTCGTGCGGCGGCTTTTCGCGGGCTTCTTCGCCGGCTGCTCGACCTCACGGGACAACCGCTCCTGCAGCAGGGTCAGCACCGCCGCTTCTTCCGGCCTCAAGGACGGCAGATCCTCGCGCAGCTCGGTTTCGATCTCCTTCTTGACCTCGATGAGCAGGCTGCCTTCGAGATAGCAGGAGAACACCTCCGGGTGCACATAGCACTTGCGGCAGATCGTGGGCGTGTTGCCGAGGCGCGCGGAGACCTGCTCGATGGCTTCACGGATGTTCTTCTTGGCTTTGGCCTCGCTGTCGAATTGCTCGAATTCGGCGAGCGCCAGGGCTGCGAGCACGGTGCCCGCCCAGGTGCGGAAGTCCTTGGCCGTGATGTCGCGCCCCGTGATCTCCTTGAGATAAGCATTCACGTCCGAGGACGTGACCGATTGCTGCTCGCCATTCTCGTCCAGATACTGGAACAGGTCCTGCCCCGGCAAATCCTGGCAGGCCTTCACGATCTTCGCGACACGGCGATCCTTCACCTGCAATTTCCAGGTCTTGCCGCTCTTGCCCTTGAACTGGAAGCGCAGCTCGCTGCCATCCACCTTCACATGCGGATCGCGCAGGGTGGTGAGGCCATAGCTTTTGTTCTGCTTGGCATAATCTTCGTTGCCGACGCGGATCAGCGTGTTCTCGAGAAGATGTACCACCGTCGCCAGCACCTTCTCGCGCGGCAGGCCCGGCCGGCTCATATGCTCGTCGATGGTCTTGCGGATCTCGGGCAAACCTTTGGCGAATTCGAGCATGCGCTCGTATTTCGTGCTCTCCCGCACTTCGCGGAAAGCAGAGTGATAGCGATATTGCTTGCGCCCCTTCACATCACGCCCCGTCGCTTGGATGTGACCGTTCGCCTTGGGGCAGATCCATACATCCGTATAGGCGGGTGGAATGGCGAGCGACTTGATGCGGTCGAGCGTCGCCTTGTCCTCGACCTTCTTCCCGTCCGGGCGCAGATAAGTGAATCCCTTGCCGGACTTCTTGCGCCGGATGCCGGGCTCCTCGTCGGAGACATAAGTCAACCCCGCTGTTTCGGCGGCGTCGCGCGGATCGACGATCGTGTCATTGGAGGAGGTCGGACCCAGCAGCATGGTTAGCCTTGTTTGAAAAGCAGAGGGTCAACCGGGCTGCGCCATGCCCGGTTCCCTGCGTGATGCGGACGCATTGTCCTGCGCATGGGCGTCCTGCCGGTCGTTACGGATCTTTAAGGCAAGAATGGTGCCGCTCAAGGCCAGGCTCAGGAGGTTGAAGACGATGAGCGGAACGGCGCCGATGAGAAAGCCGTAGGTCGACCACAGAACGAAGGCGGTAACGGTCACCATGTACATCCGCTTGGAGATCGCCGCCGTATCGCGCTCCCGCCAGGCCTTGAGCACCTGCGGCACGAAACTCGCCGTCGAGAGAATTCCCGCAACCGTCGCCAGGATCGTCGGCAACCACTCGCTCATGCGCGCCTCCTTTCCAGGCCGGGTGCAACGGGTTTACGAAATGGGTGGTTCCCTCGAAGGGCCAGGATCGTTAGAACGGCACGGCTCGTTCATTGAAGGTCCCCCTTGTCCGATCGTCCCAACCTCTCAGGCAGCAAGCTCGTCTTCATCGTCACCGAGGACTGGTTCTTCGCCTCCCATTTCCTGCCGATGGCGCGGGCCGCGCGCGAGCTGGGGCTCGAGGTTGCGGTCGTCACGCGCGTGCGTGCGCATCGCGAGATGATCGAGGCCACGGGCGCGCAGGTGATCCCGCTCGAGGCCGAGCGGCGCAGCATCAATCCTTGGAAGGCCGGTCTTGCCGCCGGCCAGCTCGCCGCGATCCTGAAGGACGAGAAGGCCGACATCGTCCATTGCATCGCGTTGAAGAGCATCCTGGTCGGAGGCTTCGCGGCCGCCCTCGCGGGGGTCAGCCGCCGGGTCTATGCGCTCACGGGCCTCGGCTTCCTGGGCGCGAGAACCGACCGGATCGGACGCCTGTCGCAACGAGCCTTACGGCTGCTGGTCCGCGGCCTCGAAACGAAGAAGACCCGTTATCTCTTCGAGAACACGGACGACCCTAAGCTCCTCGATCTCGATCCGACAGGACCCAACGTCACCGTCGTCGGAGGCGCGGGCATCGACCCCGAGGCGCTCAGACCCTCTCCCCTGCCCCCGCAGCCGCCGCTGAGGATTGCTCTCGTTGCCCGCATGCTCTGGTCGAAAGGCGTCGATCTCGCCGTCGAGGCTTTGCGCACGGCCCGAGCGAAGGGAGCGGCGGTCGAGCTCTCCCTCTATGGCGCACCCGATCCATCCAATCCGAAGGCCATTCCGGAAGAAACCCTGAAGGCGTGGAGCGCGGAACCGGGCATCTCCTGGCAGGGCGCGACGCAGGACATTTCCGCCGTCTGGCGCGACCACCACGTCGCCTGCCTGTCCTCCCGGGGCGGCGAGGGCCTGCCTCGCACGCTCCTTGAAGCGGCGGCTTGCGGCCGGGCCATCGTCACCACCGATGTCCCCGGCTGCCGCACCCTGGTGCGCCACGGCGTGGAGGGCTTCGTCGTCGCGCCCCATGATGCGACGGTTCTGAGCGAAGCCTTTCTGTCCCTCGCGGACGATCCGGCGCTCGTCGCACGCATGGGCGAGGCGGCGCGCGCCCGCGTTCTCGATGGCTTCACGGAGCGGGATGTGATGGAAAGCGTCAAACGGCTTTACGCCTCGATGCTGAGCTCATGATCACGGACCCTTTCGCCTTCATCCGCGCCGAAACACGGCTTCTGCCCGTGCCCCACACGCCGGAACTCTCTCTCTATGTGGCCGACGAGGCGACGGAGCTGTGGCAGAAGACCGAGGAGGAATTGGGCGAGATCGGCCTGCCTCCGCCCTTCTGGGCCTTCGCCTGGGCCGGTGGACAGGCCCTGGCCCGCTACATCCTCGACCATCCCGAAACCGTGAGCGGACGGCGCGTTCTCGATTTCGCATCGGGCTCGGGCCTCGTGGCGATTGCGGCCATGAAGGCGGGCGCCGCCGAGGTCGTCGCCTGCGACATCGACAGCTTCGCCATCGCCGCGATCCGGCTTAATGCCGAGGCGAACGGCGTCACCGTCACGCCCGTTCAGGCGGATCTGATCGGGCGGGATCAGGGATGGGACACCGTTCTGGCCGGCGATATCTGCTACGAGCGTGACCTCGCGGAGCGGGTCACGGATTGGCTGTTCGACTTAAGCCGGAGGGGCGCCACCGTTCTCATCGGTGACCCGGGCCGCAGCTACCTTCCCCGGGAGCGGCTCGACAGGCTTGCAGACTACGAGGTTCCGGTCACGCGGACCCTCGAGGATGCCGAGATCAAGAGGACGAGCGTCTGGGAATTTCGGATTCCGGGTCGCCTAGCGACCTGTTGACCATGCCGCGCTTGACGGGAAGGGCTTTTGGCATCAGCTAAACGGCGACGGCCTGATCCCGAACGGCCGCCGTGGATTGCAGCATGTCTTTGATGTCCTCTTCGCCCGAAGCCGCTTGCCTTGAAAGCCTCGCAGGCCCCGCCCCGCGCCACCGCACGGTAGGCGTGCGGGTCGGCTCCGTGATGGTCGGCGGCGGCGCGCCGATCGTCGTCCAGTCGATGACCAACACGGATACGGCGGATGTGGATTCCACCGTCGCCCAGGTGGCGGCGCTGAGCAGGGCCGGTTCGGAGCTCGTGCGCATCACGGTGGACCGGGACGAGGCCGCGGCAGCGGTGCCGAAGATCCGCGAGCGGCTCGACCGCCTGGGCGTGACCGTGCCGCTCGTGGGCGATTTCCACTATATCGGCCACCAGCTGCTGGCCGATCATCCGGCCTGTGCGGAAGCCCTCGACAAGTACCGCATCAACCCCGGCAATGTGGGCTTCAAGGAGAAGAAGGACCGGCAGTTCGGGGCAATCGTCGAAATGGCGATCAGGCACGGCAAGGCCGTGCGCATCGGTGCGAACTGGGGTTCCCTCGACCAGGAGCTGCTCACTCATCTGATGAACGAGAACGCGGCTTCCGCGAACCCGCGCGACATGCGCTGGGTGACGCGGGAGGCGATGATCCAGTCCGCCCTTCTCTCCGCGGCCCGTGCGGAAGAGATCGGCCTCGCTAAGGACCGCATCATTCTGTCCGCCAAGGTCTCCGCGGTGCAGGACCTGATCGCGGTCTATCAGGAACTGGCCCGCCGTTCCGACTACGCGATCCATCTGGGCCTCACCGAAGCCGGCATGGGCACGAAGGGCATCGTGGCCTCCTCCGCTGCCATCGGAATCCTGCTGCAGCAGGGCATCGGCGATACGATCCGTTATTCCCTCACACCCGAGCCGGGCGGAGACCGCACGCTCGAAGTGAAGACGGCGCAGGAATTGCTCCAGACTATGGGTTTTCGCACCTTCGTGCCGCTGGTCGCCGCCTGCCCAGGCTGCGGGCGTACGACGTCATCCGTGTTCCAGGAGTTGGCGCGGGATATCCAGAACTGGATTTCCACCTCCATGCCCGAGTGGCGGCGCACCTATCCCGGCGTCGAGAACCTGAACGTCGCTGTGATGGGTTGCATCGTGAATGGCCCCGGCGAGTCGAAGCACGCCAATATCGGCATTTCACTGCCCGGCACCGGTGAGCAGCCGGCCGCGCCCGTCTTCATCGACGGAAAGAAAGCTATGACGTTACGTGGCCCGACGCTCGCTCAGGATTTCCAGAAGATCGTGCTCGACTACATCGAGAAGACCTATGGTCAACCGGGGCGCGATGCTGCCGAGTGAGGCAGATGGAACCCTGATCGAAATTTCGTTTTAAGCTCAAGCGCGATATGCTAGACAGCCGCCGCGCCGGCAGTGACGGCCGCCACACTCACTGGCGCATCGTGCGGAAAAGTCGATCCGGTTTTCCGCTTAAACGATGCGCTCCCTGAGGAAGAGAGCATCGGATAAGTCCCAAAAGTGGTGTCCACTTTTGGGTCCGAGGCTTAGAAGGGGCCGCCCTTCGTCGTTATTGCAGAGTGACTTGGAACAAGGGCCGTCCGCGGGCCACCCGCAGTAGAAAAGCACACATGGCAGAACAACAAGCTGTCGCTCCCCGGCACGCGGATTCCGCGGCTCCGGAGGCCACCCTCCCCGAAGCTCATGCCCATACTCCCGGGGGCTTTTGGACGCTCATGCTCGGCGCCATCGGCGTCGTGTTCGGTGATATCGGTACGAGCCCGCTCTACGCCTTCAAGGAATCCGTCGCTGCCGCTGCCGCTGGCGCTCCTGTCACACGAGACATCATTCTCGGTGTTCTGTCCCTGATCCTGTGGTCGCTCGTTCTGGTCGTGACCATCAAGTATGTCGTGATCCTGCTGCGTGCCGACAACAAGGGCGAAGGTGGCACCCTGACTCTCGTCGCTCTGGCGCAGCGCGCGGTCCGGCACAGAGGCGGCCTCGTCCTCGCGCTCGGCATCGCCGGCGCCGGCCTCTTCTATGGCGATGCGGTTCTCACCCCTGCCATTTCGGTTCTTTCTGCTGTGGAGGGCCTGAAGCTCGTCGCACCCGATCTCGAATCCTACGTGGTGCCGATCACTCTCGGGATTCTGGCCGCCCTCTTCGTCGTCCAGAGCCGCGGGACGGGCAAGGTCGCTTCCTTTTTCGGCCCCGTCATGCTCGTCTGGTTCGCAGCGCTTGCCGTCGCCGGGGCGATGCACATCGCTGACGACCCTACTGTTCTGACGGCCATCAACCCGCTTCACTGCATCAGCTTCTTCATCAATCATCCGGCCGTATCGCTCGCCGTTCTGGGCGCCGTCTGTCTGTCGGTGACGGGCGCCGAGGCGCTCTATGCGGATCTCGGCCACTTCGGTGCGAAGCCGATCCGCAGCGCGTGGCTCTATCTCGTCTTCCCGGCGCTCGTGATCAATTACTTCGGCCAGGGCGCGATGGTGCTTGCCCATCCCGAAAAAGCCGAGTCGCCGCTCTTCCATCTGGTGCCGGAATGGGCATTGGTTCCCATGATCATTCTGGCGACGCTCGCCACCATCATCGCGAGCCAGGCCGTGATCACCGGCGCGTTCTCGCTCACCCGCCAGGCGATCCAGCTCGGTCTTCTGCCGCGCCTCGAGATCCGCTTCACGTCGGAAACCCACCAGGGCCAGATCTATCTGCCGCGCGTCAACTGGATGCTGCTGTTCGGCGTGATCGTGCTCGTCCTGATCTTCGGATCGTCGAGCAACCTGTCGCACGCTTACGGCGTGTCCGTGTTCGGTTCGATGTCGGTGGATGCGATCCTCGCCATCATCGTGATCTGGAAGGGCTGGCGCTGGTCGCTGGGCCTCACGCTCGCAATGATGTTGCCTTTCCTCTTCATCGATCTCGCCTTCTTTGGCGCGAATCTGCTGAAGCTGTTCACCGGCGGCTATGTGCCGGTCATTCTCGCATCGGTGCTCATCGTCACCATGTGGACCTGGGTGAAGGGCACGAACATCCTGTTCGAGAAGACCCGCAAGATCGACGTGCCGCTGCTCGAGCTGGTGCAGATGCTCGAAAAGAGCCCGCCGCACCGGGTGAAGGGCACCGCCGTCTTCCTCACGAGCGACCCCGACACCGCACCCGCAGCCCTTCTGCATAATCTCAAGCACAACAAGGTTCTGCACGAGAAGAACGTGATCCTCACCGTGCGCAGCGAGGACATTCCGCGCGTGGACGACGACGACCGCGTCGCCATCGAGCATGTGGGCGACTCGTTCTGGCGCATCCGCCTGAGCTACGGCTATATGGAAACACCGAACATCCCGCGTGGTCTCGCGATCCTGCGCAAGCAGGGCTTCAAGTTCGACATCATGGCGACGTCGTTCTTCCTCTCGCGGCGTTCGATCCGCCCGGCCAGCCAGTCGGGCATGCCGCTCTGGCAGGACAAGGTGTTCATCAGCCTCGCGAAGTCGGCGAGCGACGCCACGGACTTCTTCCAGATTCCCACCGGCCGCGTGGTGGAAGTGGGAACGCAGGTCACCGTGTAAGACCTGCAAGTTGCCATTCCCTCGCCGGAATGGCAGCTTCCCGGCATGACGATCACGCTCCTCCATCCATGCCTCGAATGGTTGCCTGCCTATGAGCAGGCGCTCGTGCGCGGCTGGTCCCCCAGCGCCGACCACAACAATGGCCCAGAGCAGCTGATGGCGCTGAGGGCCGATCCCGAACGTTTTCTTTTCGATCTCTACAACAGCCCGACTGTCCGTCAGCCCGACGGGCGCGAAGTGCCGCGATTGCCTGCGCATGATTTCTGGATCAGCGACGGTGAATTCTGCGGACGTATCAGCTTCCGCTTCGAACGGGGCGTGAAGGAGCTCAAGCCGACGTCCTACGGCCATATCGGCTATTCCATCGTGCCCTGGAAGCAACGGCGCGGCTATGCGACCGAGGCTCTGCGGCAGATTCTCCTTGTTGCTCATGACGAGGGTTTTGCGCGGGTTCAGATTACCTGCGACGACGACAACGAAGGCTCTCGCAAGGTGATCCTCGCCAATGGCGGCATTGCGGATGGCACCTTTCCGCACCTCACGCGGCCGGGCCATCGAAAGCTCTCCTTCTGGGTGCCCACACACGTGCGCTGATCGCCATAACCATCCGGCTGCCTTGACCAGGGTGACGATTGCCCCTAACCGACGCTCTTTTCCGCCGAGGACATCCTTCTTGAGCACTGCCCCTTCTTCGTCCGTCTCTCCCTTCACCCTCAGCCGCAGCGAGGCTGTTCTGGTGTTCGTGACGATGATCTGGGGCGCAACCTTCCTCACCGTCCAGACCGCGCTGAGCGTCAGCGGTCCGCTGTTCTTCGTAGGCCTTCGCTTCGGTACCGCTGCCCTGATGATGGCGATCATCGCCGCGCCGGTGCTGCGCGGGCTGACATGGAAGGAGATCAAGGCGGGCGTGATGATCGGAATCGCGATCTTCTTCGGCTACACGCTGCAGACTTACGGACTGCAATATATCCCCAGCAGCAAATCGGCCTTCATCACGGCGCTCTACGTGCCCATCGTGCCGCTGCTGCAATGGCTGGTGCTGAAGAAGCCGCCGAGCATCATGGCCTGGACGGGCATCGCCTTCGCCTTTGTTGGACTTGCGCTGCTGGCAGGTCCCGATGGAACCTCCATCGGCCTCGGACTTGGTGAATTGCTGACGCTCCTTTGCGCCGTCGCCATCTCCGCCGAGATCATTCTCATCGGCGGCTTTGCCGGAAAGGTCGATGCGCGCCGCGTCACCGTCGTGCAGCTCGCGACGACGTCGCTTCTCGCGCTCGGCCTCATGGCGCCGCTCGGCGAGCCGCTGCCGGAACCGTCATGGCTTCTGATCCTCAGCGCCGTCGGTCTCGGTCTTGCCAGCGCCGGCATTCAGCTCGCCATGAACTGGGCGCAGAAGACGGTATCGCCCACGCGCGCCACGGTGATCTATGCGGGCGAGCCCGTGTGGGCCGGAATCGTCGGCCGCCTCTATGGCGAGCGTCTGCCTGCTGCCGCGCTGATCGGTGCGGCCCTGATCGTTGCCGGCGTGATCGTCAGCGAGATGAAGCTGCCGCGCTGGTTCAAGCGTCGCCAGTCCGTCAGCGCTTAAACCTCACATCGCAGCCTCACCCTGAGGAACGTAGCGTCTCGAAGGGCGAGGCGTTTCCAGAACGCACTGGATCCTCCTTCGAGACGGGCCTGCGGCCCTCCCCAGGATGAGGACAGAGTGAGTGGAAGGGGCTTCAAACCTCGCGCTCGACGACGAAGCGAACCGCCTCGCGCAAGGTCTGCGCCCTGTCGCCGAAACTCTCGAGCGCGGCATCCGCCTTCTCGACGAGCTGACGGCATTCGCGCCTGGCGCCATCGAGTCCGAGCAGATCGACCAGGGTCGCCTTACCTTTCTCCTGATCCTTGCCCGTGCGCTTGCCGAGCGCCTCGGGCGAAGCCTCGCGGTCGAGAATGTCATCGGCCACCTGGAACGCAGCGCCGAGAGCGCGCCCGTACTCCACGAAGCTTCGGCGTGCACCCGCATCGGCTTTTCCAAGGATCGCGCCGGCTTCCACCGAGAAGGTGAGGATGGCGCCCGTCTTCATCATCTGAAGCTGGCGCACCGCCGCCTCGCCCATGGTCACAGCGCCATAGCGGCCCTCCGCCGAGAGATCGAGCAGCTGCCCGCCGACCATGCCGCCGAGACCGGAAGCGCGGGCAAGCCCCAGCACGAGATCGGAGCGCACGGCGGAATCCGAATCGGTTTCAGGATCGGCGAGCACCTCGAAGGCAAGCGCCTGCAGGGCATCGCCCACGAGAATCGCGGTCGCCTCGTCATAGGCCCGGTGCACCGTGGGACGCCCCCGGCGCAGATCGTCGTCGTCCATGGAAGGCAGGTCGTCATGCACCAGGGAATAGCAATGCAAGAGCTCGACGGCCGACCCTGCCCGCAACGGGCCCTGCCCCTCAAGGCCGAAGAGGCGCGCCGCCTCAATGGTGAGGAAAGGCCTCAATCGCTTGCCGCCACCGAGTACAGCATGCCGCATGGCTTCCATGAGCCGGGCAGGCCGGGCAATCTCGCCGTGGCGG
The DNA here is from genome assembly GCF_052658925.1 of Microvirga medicaginis. NCBI lineage: Bacteria > Pseudomonadati > Pseudomonadota > Alphaproteobacteria > Hyphomicrobiales > Methylobacteriaceae > Microvirga > Microvirga medicaginis. The sequence continues at coordinate 60,047 of NZ_JBQWEL010000002.1, forward strand.
ACATTGTCTGCTAGCAAGGCTTGGAGATGGGCTTCGACGAGCCTTGCGGCCTCGGTGAGTCGCGCGCTGAAAGTGCTGGTGGATGGCATCATGATGAGCCCGAATTCGGAAGGGGCGGCCGCTCCCTCCGAGGAGAATGGTGGTGGACGAACGGGCCGGCGATGGACGCTGCGGTGGGAGCCTGCGCGCGAGCCGATGACGGCTGCCCGCTTCGTCCGCCGTCTCGTCCGGATCGGCCTCGGTGCCATTCTCTTATGGGTTGGCGCCGTCGTTTGGCTAGGGCTTTTGTACTGGGTCGTGCCCCCGGTCTCGACCCTCATGCTCGGCCGCTGGCTTTCTCTGCAGAGCGTGGAACGGGACTACGTATCCATCGACGGGATCTCCCCTCACCTGCCGCTCGCGGTCATGACCTCGGAGGACAGCCGGTTCTGCGAGCACAGCGGCGTGGACTGGACCGCCCTGCGCGAGGTGGTGGAAGAGGCCGACGAGGACGGGCCGACGCGCGGGGCCTCGACCATTCCCATGCAGGTGGCCAAGAACCTGTTTCTCACCCCGAGCCGCTCCTACCTCCGCAAAGGGCTGGAGATCCCGGTCGCCCTCTATCTCGACCTGATCTGGTCCAAGCGGCAGATGATGGAGGTTTACCTTAACATTGCCGAATGGGGCGAAGGGGTCTTCGGGGCCGAGGCTGCGGCGCAGAAATACTTCCGAAAGCCTGCCAAGAACCTGACCCGCCGGGAGGCGGCCCTGCTCGCCCGGGCGCTTCCAAACCCGCTCAAGCGCAATCCGGCCCGGCCGACTGCCCGTCTGAATGGTCTGGCAGGCCAGCTTCAGGCGCGGATGGCGGGGGCTGCCCCTTACAGCGAATGCCTGAAGCCCTGACCTGCGACCACGAAAAACCCTTGTGGTGCAGGAAAGGGCTAGATATTTCCCCAAAGACCTTGTATGAGGCGCAACCTCATCAAGTTTGAGATGTGAGCGTTCCCCGGTTGAGCGGGCGCTCCGCTTTTTTGACCGGAGACGAGAAATGGCCGTTCCTAAAAGAAAAACGTCGCCCTCGCGGCGTGGCATGCGTCGCTCCGCCGATGCCTTGAAGGCCCCGACCTACATCGAGGACAAGGATTCCGGCGAGCTTCGCCGTCCTCACCATATCGACCTGAAGACCGGCATGTACCGCGGCCGTCAGGTTCTGAAGGTGAAGGCTGAAGCGTAAGTTTTACGCGGCATGCAAGATAAAAAAACCGGCGCGCGATGCGCCGGTTTTTTTATGCCCGCAATCCCCAAAAGCCCTGATTTTTCTTACACTTTTTACAGTTCGTTAAGCCTGAAGGCCGATCCTTGAGCCTCGATTTTGAACGGGGCCGGAGCCTTCCGGCGCATCACGCGCCTCCCGCCCCACCCTGTTTTGCGTGTTCGAGGGTGAGAGTGATGGCGACGAAGCGGCCTGGCCAGGCGGGGATCTTTGAAGGAACACCCCGGACGCCGCGCAAGCGCCAAGTCCCTGAGGCCTTCCCGACCTCCCATTCCGGCGCCGCCTATTCCTGGGACATTCTGTCCGACACCCTGACCTGGAGCCCCAACGCTGCCGCGCTCTTGGGCATCCTGGCCCGGGACCTTCCACGGACAGGAAAGGCCTTCGCCCAGCTCGTCGAACCAGGAAGCGGCGTCTCCCGCCACGAGGCGAGTGCTGCTGGAGGCAATGGCAGCTTCGAGACCCGCTATGCCCTGCGCCTCGGACCCGATCAGATTCTCATGGTAGAGGATGCGGGCCGCTTTCAGCTGGATATTCAGGGCCGCCCCGCTTTCCTGCGCGGCCTGTTGCGGGCCGATCGGAGCCTGGCCCCTCAAGCACTGCCCGCCCGGGTCCAGGCCCGGTCCGGCCTGCTGGGTCAGATCCAGAACGGCATCAACGAGGCCCTTCGCCTCTCCCAGACCTGCACCCTGATCGTCGGCTCCCTCGACGGGGACGATGCGGATGCTCTCGACGTCATTGCCCGCAGGCTCCGCCCGATGATGCGGCGGCACGACCATTTCGGGGCCCTGAGCCCGAGCCGCTTCACCCTGACCCTGACCGGCTGTCCGACTTCGGAGGCCGTAGGCGCCATGAAGCGGGTGGCGGGCTTCCTGAAGGATTGCTCGGGACGGCTGACGCTTGCCGCCGCCTGCGCGCCGGACCAGACATTCAAGGCCACCAAGCTTTTGCGCTTTGCCGAGCAGGCCCTCGAGGCTGCGCTTGCAGGCGATGAGTCCTTCAGGCTCTACGATTCCCGGCCCGCGCCCCGTTCTGCTGCGACCGAGAAGGCCCCCTTCGATGTGGTGGCCGCGCTCAACGACCGAAGCCTGACCCTGGCCTGCCGGCCCATGATGGACGCCCATAGCCGCAGCCCGATTCTAATGCAGGCCGTGGCTGCTCTGACCGGCCCGGACGGACGGATCGTCCCGCTCGGCCCGCTCCCAGCCCTTGGCGATACGAATCTGAGCCTCCTCGTGGACGGGCGCATGCTGGAAATGGCGGCGGACTATCTCGCCCGCCACTGCCAGGAGCGTGTCGCCCTGCCGGTCTCCCCGGCATCCTTGAAGGATGCCGAATGGCTGCCCATGCTCGCCGCCCATCTCGGCGCGCGACCCGGCATCGAGTCGCGCCTCGTGATTGAGGTTCCGGAGATCGCGCTGGCCAAGGATGCGTCGCTCCTCGGACGCCTCCATGCGATGAAGGCCATCGGCATCGGCCTGTCGCTGTCCGGCTTCGGCCTCGGGTATATCGCGCCGTCAGCCTTGCGCCACATGCCTTTCGACATGCTGAAGATCGACGGCGTCTTCATCCTACCGCTCAAGCGCTCGACGGAGGACCGGCTCTTCGTGCGCGCCCTTGTCGAGCGGGCCCAGAACATGGGTATCGCCGTCGCTGCCGAATGGGTCGAGGACGAGGCAAGCGCGCGGCTGCTGACCGCCTGGGGCGTGGATTACCTGGAAGGCGCCCTGTTCGGCGAGCCGGAGGCCGTCGTGCCGCCGCAGAACCTGCAGCAAGTGCTGAAGGCCGCCAAGGCGTAAGCACTCGATCTTGTTGCTTGCCCCCATCACGCCATCACCGGCCTTGTGCCGGTGATCCCCGCCTTCATCAGATTTCCAATGCACAAACCTCATCCTGAGGAGCAGACGCAGTCTGTGTCTCGAAGGATGTTTCAGTGCCCTCTGGAATCTCCTTCGAGACGGCGCTGCGCGCCTCCTCAGGATGAGGTCGGTGAGCGTGAAAGCAGGAGGCCCGTTCCCGGATCAAGTCCAGGGACGGCCATGACAACCTAACCGAGAGAATCCCTACTTGTTCGCCAGCTTGTCGAGCTTGGCCTGCATGTCGGCCATCTGACGCTTGAGGGCGTCGAGATCGCTGGGTTCCTCGCCCTGAGGAGGAGCCATTGGCGCGGGAGCGCCCGGACCGCCCTGAGGGAAAGGCGAGAACATGCGCATGGCTTCCGTGAAGAAGCTCATGTTCTTGCGCACCTGCTCCTCCATGGCCTGGAAGGCCGAAGGGCCGAAGGCCTGGGCCATCTGCTCCCGGAGTTTCTGCTGCTCCTGGGACAGATTGTTCATGGAAAATTCGAGATAGCTCGGCACCAGGGCCTGCATGCTGTCGCCGTAGAAGCGGATGAGCTGGCGAAGCACCGTCACGGGGAGAAGGTTCTGCCCCTCCTTGTTCTCCTGCTCGAAGATGATCTGGGTCAGAACGCTGCGGGTGATGTCCTCACCCGACTTCGCGTCGTAGACCACGAAGTCCTCGCCCTGGCGGACCATGCCGGCCAGATCTTCCAGCGTCACATAGGCCGAAGTGCCGGTGTGATAGAGGCGGCGGTTGGCATATTTCTTGATGACAGTCGGCTGTTTTTCCGTCGCCATGTGGACCCGATACGCTCCTGAAAACCGGTGGCCGGGGCTCCCAGCGGGATCTCAGCGGCCTTAACTGATTATAAGCCTTATGCTCCACGATCAAAGCGCCAAAAGTCTAAGGGACTCCCGGCCTGCTTGTCCTATCCTGTCCTTGACATCGCACCGTCTGGGGCTTTGATCGAACCAGCACTATCTTTTGAACAGCGAGTCATAGGAGAGAGAAATGGCCCAAGACAGCATCGTCATTGTCGGCGCCGCGCGCACGCCGGTCGGCTCCTTCAACGGCGCTTTCGCCAACACCCCGGCCCACGATCTGGGCGCCGTCGCCATCAAGGCGGCGCTGGAGCGCGCCAAGGTCGAGGCTGCGGAAGTCGACGAGGTGATCCTCGGCCAGATCCTCACCGCAGGCCAGGGCCAGAACCCGGCCCGTCAGGCCGCCATGGCTGCGGGCGTGCCGCAGGAAAAGACCGCCTGGGGCCTCAACCAGCTCTGCGGCTCGGGCCTTCGCACAGTCGCCATCGGCATGCAGCAGATCGCCAACGGCGATGCCAGCATCATCGTGGCCGGCGGCCAGGAATCCATGTCGCTCGCCCCGCATGCCGCCTATATGCGCGCCGGCACCAAGATGGGCGACTTCAAGCTCGTGGACACCATGTTGAAGGACGGCCTGATGGATGCCTTCAACGGCTACCACATGGGCAACACCGCCGAAAACGTGGCCCAGCGCTGGCAGCTCACCCGCGAGGAGCAGGACCAGTTCGCGACCTCCTCGCAGAACAAGGCCGAGGCCGCCCAGAAGGAAGGCCGCTTCAAGGACGAGATCACGCCCGTCACCATCTCGTCCCGCAAGGGCGACATCGTGGTGGATCAGGACGAGTACATCCGTGCCGGAACGACCCTCGAGGCGCTCGCCAAGCTGAGACCCGCCTTCTCGAAGGACGGCACGGTGACCGCAGGCAACGCCTCGGGCATCAATGACGGCGCCGCCGCCCTCGTGCTGATGACGGAAGCCGAAGCGCAGAAGCGCGGCCTCACTCCGCTTGCCCGCATCGCCTCCTGGGCGACGGCCGGTGTCGATCCGGCGATCATGGGCACGGGCCCGATCCCGGCCTCCCGCAAGGCGCTCGAGAAGGCCGGCTGGAAAGTGTCCGACCTCGAGCTCGTGGAAGCGAACGAGGCCTTCGCGGCTCAGGCGCTCGCGGTCAACAAGGACATGGGCTGGGATCCGTCCATCGTGAACGTGAACGGTGGCGCGATCGCCATCGGCCACCCGATCGGCGCCTCCGGCGCGCGCGTGCTCGTGACCCTGCTGCACGAGATGGGCCGCCGCAACGCCAAGAAGGGCCTCGCCACCCTCTGCATCGGCGGCGGCATGGGCGTCGCCATGTGCCTGGAGCGCTAAGAGCGCTGAACACGGCACATCCTCATCCTGAGGAGCAGACGAAGTCTGCGTCTCGAAGGATGGTCCAGAGTGCACTGGAGACGCCTCGTCCTTCGAGACGGACCTGACGGTCCTCCTCAGGATGAGGCTCAGGACAGCGAGTTTCGACGTCTGATCGAGACTATGACGGCTTGCCCTCCCAAAAGGTGCAAGCCGTTTTCGTTAGGCCAAAAGGCCTAAGTGAAATAACGGGCCTACACCCTTCCCCACCGCGCCACATGTAATAAGCTGTGACTGGAAGTTGCCGGCCAACGGCACTCCACCTCACGAACGGATTCACCAGAAATCCGCCAGGGAAACGCTTGAGGAAGGAAACAGCATGGCGCGCGTTGCATTGGTCACTGGAGGCACTCGCGGCATCGGCGCCGCGATTTCAACGTCTCTGAAGCAGGCCGGGTACAGGGTTGCTGCGAATTACGGAGGGAATGACGAGGCGGCGAACCAGTTCAAATCCGAGACGGACATCCCCGTTTTCAAGTTCGACGTCTCCGATCCGGCCGCCTGCGAAGCCGGCATTCGAGCCGTGGAGGCACAACTCGGTCCCGTTGACATCCTCGTCAACAATGCGGGCATTACCCGCGACGGCATGTTCCACAAGATGACCTTCGATCAGTGGTCCGCTGTCATACGCACCAATCTCGATTCCATGTTCACCTGCACGCGTCCCGTGATCGAGGGCATGCGCGAACGAGGCTTCGGCCGCATCATCATCATTTCTTCCATCAACGGCCAGAAGGGCCAGATGGGACAGGCGAACTACTCGGCCGCGAAGGCGGGCGTGATCGGTTTTGCCAAGGCGCTCGCGCTCGAGAATGCGAACAAGGGTGTCACCGTCAACGTGATCGCACCCGGCTACATTGCCACCGAGATGGTGAAGGCCGTGCCGGAAGAGGTGCTGAAATCCAAGATCCTGCCGCTCATTCCGGTAGGCCGTCTCGGCGAGGCGGAAGAAGTCGCGCGCGGCGTGCTGTTCCTCGCAAGCGACGATGCTGGCTTCGTGACCGGCTCCACTCTGAGCCTCAACGGCGGGCAGTACATGGCCTGATTGGGTTTGCATCCCGGACAGAACTCTCGCTTCTGTCCGGGCCGTCCATGCATCCCACATCGCCCATCAAGGAACCAATCGATGAATCGAATCGACATGACAGGCCGGACCGTGGTCATCACGGGTGGGGCCCGCGGCATCGGCTACGCCATCGGCGAGCGGCTCGTTCAGTCGGGCGCGAGGGTCGCTGTCTGGGATCTGAATCTCGAGGAAGCCGAGGCGAGTGCCGCCGCGCTTTCCAAGGATTGCATCGGGTTGAGCGTCGATGTGGCGGACACCTTGTCCGTCGAGCACGCCACGCAGCAGACCCGCGCCGCCTTCGACCGCATCGACGGACTGGTGAACGGAGCCGGGATCACAGGCCCGGTCAAACCCCTGACGGAATACGCGGCCGAGGAATGGCGCAGCGTCGTCGAGGTCAACCTGACGGGCACCTTCAACTGCTGTCGCTCCATCGTGCCGATCATGCAGGAGAACAATTACGGCCGTATCGTCAACATCGCGTCGGTCGCCGGCAAGGAGGGCAATCCCAATCTCGCCGCCTACAGCGCCGCGAAGGCAGGCGTGATCGGCCTCACCAAGTCACTCGGCAAGGAACTCGCGAAGACGGGAATCGCCGTCAACTGCATCACGCCCACCACCGCCAAGACCAAGATCCTGGACACGCTGACACCGGAATTCATCGAGTATATGCGCGTGCGTATTCCGAGAGACCGCTTCGTCGAACTGCACGAGATCGCCGCCATGGTGGCCTGGCTCCTCTCCGAGGAGAACTCCTTCACGACAGCAGCAACCTTCGATCTCAGCGGCGGACGTACGACTTATTAAAAGTGTCTCACAAGATACCTCTCATATTAAGAGCCCAGCTTACATAAGGATGCGGTGCGCGTATTCCCTCCCCTGGGAGGGATGAAGGACGGGGGTCGGAAAATCGGAGCGCTGCGCGTCATCCAGAAAACACGACCACCCTACAACGTCATGGCCGGGCTTGGCCCAGCCATCCACGTCTTGGGAACCACAACGGATCAAAGACGTGGATCCCCGGCACAAGGCCGGGGATGACGAGCATTGATCGTGTTCAATCGCTCACCCGGCTGCACCATCCCACCCCTCTCCGCAAGAGGGAGGGGAAATTACCGTCATCGCAAAGCAACACCACTTCTCCGCTTCGCTTTCTTACGGATGACATGCTAGGTGGCGGGCATCATGACGACTCGCACCGCCACCACCATCGGCCTCGCCGCCATCCTGCTCTGGTCCATGCTCGCCCTGTTCACGGCAGCCACGGGCAAGATCCCCCCGTTCCAGCTCAACGCCATGACCTTTCTCGTCGGCGGGCTTGTGGGCATGGTGAGCTGGATCGCACGCCCCGAAGGCATCAAGGCGCTGCACCAGAAGCCTGTCGTCTGGGCGCTGGGGATTGGCGGTCTCTTCGGCTATCACGCGCTTTATTTCGCGGCTTTGCGCTGGGCGCCGCCGGCCGAATCGGGACTCATCAATTATCTCTGGCCGCTCCTGATCGTGCTGTTCTCGTCCCTGCTTCCGGGCGAGCATCTGCGCCGCGCGCATCTTGTCGGCGCGCTTCTGGGATTTGCGGGCGTCGTCGTGCTGATTGCCGGGCGCGGTGCGTTCGACGCACGGGCAGAGTATCTGCCGGGATACGCATGTGCCTTCGTCGCCGCTTTCGTCTGGGGTGCCTACTCGGTGCTCTCGCGGCGCTTCGGCCAGGTGCCGACCGATGCGGTAGCCGGATTCTGCCTCATGACGTCGTTGCTGAGCTGGGTCTGCCACTTCGCCTTCGAGACCACCGTGTGGCCGGAGACGACGACGCAATGGCTCGCCGTTCTCGCACTGGGCTTAGGCCCCGTGGGCGCGGCCTTCTATGTCTGGGACATCGGTATGAAGCGCGGCGACATCCGCTTCCTCGGTGTCGCTTCTTATGCGACGCCGGTGCTTTCGACGCTTCTGCTCGTGCTCACCGGCTATGCGGAACCGACGCTCACCCTCGCGCTCTCCTGCGGCCTCATCGTTGCAGGCGCGCTCGTTGCGACATTGATGCCCAAAGCATTTTCCGGCGAAGTGGCTCCGGTTCGCCGCAAGAAAATGCGGTAAAGCAGCTCTTAGCTGGACCGTCCGGGCATAACCCGGTGGGTGTAGCGATAGGCCGTCTCGAAGCCGGTGGTCTTATAAAGCGAGAGTGCGACCTCGTTCTCTTCACGCACCTGGAGATAGGCGCTATGCGCGCCCTCCTGGCAGCCCCAGGCCATGAGGCTCGCGACGACGCGGCGGCCAAGGCCAATGCCGCGCAGATCGGGCGACACCACGATGTCGTAGAGCCCGATATAGCCTCGCTCGACGACACCCAGGCCCCACGCCACCGGCTTCTCATCAAGATTGAGCGTGGCGAAAGCCGCTTTCGGACGGATACGGGAGACGATCTGCATCAGGGTGGTATCGTCGGCCTTGTCGCCCCCATAGGCTTCTGCAGCCTCGCGCACCCAACGCTTGGAGGCATGCGGTTCGAGAGTGATCTCAGGATCGACTTCGCAGTCGCCGGCCTTGATCGGCGCCACGAGCACATGCGTCGGCTCGATATCCCTGAAGCCGCGCATCTTCAGGCGCTCGTCCACATCTGCAGCCTGGAGCCCGTTCAGGCGGAAGGTCGGGCGCACATTCGCTTCGACGAAGCGGGCGATCATGTAGTCGATCAGCTCTTCGTCGAGAGAGGCGTTCGGCAGGAAGGGCGTCGCGGAATTGGCGCGTTTGGAATAGCCGTTGGCAAGACGCAGAATCCATCCGTCAAAAGCTTGATAATCGAAAGACGGCCAGGCGTTCAGAAGCCGGCTTTCGAGTCCGATGATGAGGCTGTGGTCATTCATGGGACGTGCCGCTCCTGCCATGGTGGTTGTCATCAGAACCTGTTCTTCCATTCTCTTAAGGATTGGAAGACCTCCTCGGGTGAAGCCCCTTCCTTATGAACGGTTTTCGCCACGCTAAGCTCCCCGGCCCGCAAGAAAGGATTGGTGGCCTTCTCCTGTCCGATCGTCGTCGGTACGAGGAAGCGTCCTTGCGCCTTCGCCTGCTCGGCTTCCCGGGCGCGCGCCTTCAGTGCGGCATTGTCCGGATCCGCCGCCAGCGCGAAGCGCGCATTGGAGAGCGTGTAATCGTGGCCGCAATAAACGCGCGTGTCATCGGGCAAGGCGGCAAGCCTCTGCAGCGTCTGCCAGAAACCGGCATAGGTGCCCTCGAACATGCGTCCGCAGCCGAGGGTGAAGAGGGTATCGCCTGCGAAGAGCGCGCGATCCTCGTCGAACCAATAGGAGACGTGATCCGCGCAATGGCCCGGTGTTTCGAGAACCCGGGCCTGGAGGGTGCCCACCAGCACCCCATCGCCTTCGCGCACCCACAGATCGGCGGAGGGAACCGCCTCGCGCGCCCTGGCGGGTGCCACCACCCGGCAGCCGGTGCGGCCCTTCAAGGCCTCGATGGCCTGCACGTGATCACTGTGTCGATGGGTGACAAGAATGTCGGTGAGGCTCCATCCCGTCTCGGCGAGAGCCGCAAGGATAGGCCCCTCCTCCGGCGCGTCGATGGCGGCGCAGGCGCCCGTATTGGGATCGTGGATCAGAACACCGATATTGTCCTGCAGGCAGAGAAAGGCGTGAATCTGGGCTGACATCGAGGAACCCTGTCTTGATGCACTCTGAGCTATCATGGAACACTCGGAGCTTGAAACCAGATCCCGCTCCCACATGAAACGCTGTCGAACTGGATCGAGAGGCACCCTGACGAGGCCATGAGTATCGACATCACCGACCTGCGCAGCTTCTACGCGAGCCCCCTCGGGGCCGTTACGCGCCGTCACGTCGGCCGGGCGATCGATAAATTCTGGGGGCCGCTGACCGGCCTGCGCGTGCTCGGCCTCGGCTATGCCCCGCCCTATCTGACGGGCGTCAAAGGCGATTGCGAGCGGGCTCTCGCCTTCATGCCCGCAAGCCAGGGCGTGGTGAACTGGCCGAGCACCGGAGCCTCCGCCTCCGCGCTCGTCGACCCGCTGATGATGCCCCTGCCCGATGCCTCGATCGACCGGGTGCTCGTGGTCCATGCGCTTGAGACGGTCGAAAGCCCGAGCGAGCTTCTGCACGAGATCTGGCGCATCCTGACCCCCGGCGGACGCATCATCATGGTCGCCCCCAACCGACGGGGACTCTGGGCCCGCATGGACACCACCCCCTTCGGCTACGGACAGCCCTACAGCCGCTCGCAGCTCAAAAGCCTGATGCGGCAGACATGGTTCTCGCCCGAAGGATGGGCGGAAACCCTCTACGTCCCTCCCCTCACCAACCGCCTGGTGCTCAGCACCGCCCAGGCCTGGGAGCGGATCGGCTCCAGCTTCTCCCTGCCGTTTGCAGGCCTCCATATCGTGGAAGCCACCAAGCAGCTCTACCGGCCCGGCACTGCCATGGCGGTGCGCCGCGTGCGCCGCGCGGCTCCGGTTTTCGTGCCGGCACCAGCAACCCGCATGGGCGACCTTCCTTGATTTCGCCCGGTTTTAGGGGAGTAAGACAGGGCTCAACTTGACTTGGACCGCCTAAATCGCCAGTGTCCGCCCGCTCCGGCGAGGCTATTCAGTCACGCCGGCTTCCATTTTCCATAGAGTCTGATGCGCAGTTATCTCGATTTCGAAAAGCCCGTCGCCGAGCTCGAGGCGAAGGTCGAAGAGCTCCGGGCCCTTGGTGAGAGCCGGGATGCCGTTTCCATCACGGACGACGTCTCGCGCCTCGAGGCCAAGGCGGCCGAGGCCCTGAAGGATCTCTATTCCAGGCTCACGCCCTGGCAGAAGACCCTGGTCGCGCGCCATCCGCAACGGCCCCATTTCGTGGATTACTGCGCGGGCCTGATCACCGAATTCACGCCGCTCTCCGGCGACCGCAAGTTTGCCGAGGACGAGGCCATTCTCGCCGGTTTCGGCCGCTTCCGGGGCCAGCCCGTCTGCGTTCTGGGCCAGGAGAAGGGCCACAACACGGAAACCCGCATCCGGCACAATTTCGGCATGGCTCGCCCCGAGGGCTACCGCAAGGCCGTGCGCCTGATGGAGATGGCGGACCGCTTCGGCTTAGCCGTTCTCTCCTTCGTGGACACCGCCGGCGCCTATCCTGGCATCGAGGCGGAGGAGCGCGGGCAGGCCGAGGCCATCGCCCGCTCGACCGAGATGCAGCTGGGACTCGGCGTGCCGAACGTCTCCATCATCATCGGCGAGGGCGGTTCGGGCGGCGCGATCGCGATCGCCACCGCCAACAAGGTGCTGATGATGGAGCACGCCATCTACAGCGTGATTTCGCCGGAAGGAGCGGCCTCGATCCTCTGGCGCGACGCGGCGCGTGCCCAGGACGCCGCCACCAATATGAAGATCACCGCCCAGGACCTCCTGCGGCTCGGCATCATCGACGGCATCGTGACCGAGCCCGTGGGCGGCGCCCACCGGGACCCGGAAGCCGCCATTCAGGCCGCCGGCAATGCCATCGAAGAAGCCCTCCACGATCTCGGCAATATGGGTCCCGCGGAAATTCGGGATCACCGGGCCGAGAAGTTCCTCAATATCGGCCGCAAGCTCTAGGCCGCCGATAATTCCGCTGCTGTGAAGCACAGCTCCTTGAGAAGCGAAATGGCCGGGACAAGCCCGGCCATGATGTGGAGGGCTTGGAGCCCGGTTGCAATCTCTCGCCCCCGCAAGGGAGAGGAGAAAATTGAGCGGCCTCAATGCCCTTCCGGCATCAGAATACCTCCGGAGAGGTGCCCCGTCGGGACGATAAACCCAGCAATACATTCCCTCCGAAGAGACGAATTTACCTCCCATTAACGATGACTCCATCACGGCCCCGCTTGCAGTAAGGGGCAGTTAAGGCTAACGATTTAGGGGTTAAGGGGAACTGTCAGGCATAACGTCGGCAGATCAGAAATTGCGGGGTCCCCCATGTTGAAGCGTATCGCATTGGCCGCGAGCCTGGCGCTCGCGCTTGCTGCCTGCCAGGACGAGAATCTCTCCCGAGGCTCAACGCGCCACCTTGCACCGATTCCGCCGGCCGCCATGGCGCTCATGTCGGCCAAGGGCATGTCCAAGGACGATCCCATCCTGATCCGAGCCTATAAGAAGGAATCGGAGCTGGAGGTCTGGAAGCGCGGCTCCAACGGCAAGTATGCCCTGCTCAAGACCTATCCCATCTGCCGCTGGTCCGGCCAGCTCGGCCCCAAGACCCGCGAAGGCGATCGTCAGGTACCGGAGGGCTTCTACACGGTGACCCCGGCGCAGATGAACCCGAACTCGAACTATTACCTGTCGTTCGATACCGGCTATCCGAACGCGTTCGACCGTTCGCTGGGCCGTAACGGCGGCGACATCATGGTCCACGGCTCGTGCTCCTCGCGCGGCTGCTTCGCCATGACGGATCAGAACATCGCCGAGATCTACGCCATCGCCCGCGAGGCTTTCGCCAGCGGCCAGCGCGCCTTCCAGTTCCAGTCCTATCCGTTCCGGATGACGGCCGAGAACCTGGCCAAGCATCGCCTCGACCCGAACATGACCTTCTGGAAGAACCTGAAGGAAGGCTCCGACACCTTCGAGGTGACGAAGGAAGAGGTGCAGGTGGCGGTCGCCAACAACCGCTACCAATTCGGCAAGGACACCTCCGTGGCCGAGGCTGTGATGCAGAAACAGCAACAGGACGAGAAGGAAGTGGCCGACCTCGTCGCCCGGGGCACGAAGCCGATCAAGCTCGTCTACAGCGACGGCGACACCCACGAATCCTTCCGCACGGCGCTCGCCAATGCCTCCGGCGTGTCCGACAGCAAGCTCGGTTACGTGAGCCGCACCGAGGGCATCTCCTCCGGCCCGCAGCAGGTCGCGCTCGACGACAGCGGCCGCGAGAAGATCGATACCCCGGCGACGGCCCTTGCCTTCGCTTCGATGAAGGAAGCGCCGGCCGAGGCTCCGCAACCGAGGGCCGTCGCTGCAGCACAACCCGTTGCCGCCGCTCCCGCCGCTGCGGCGACCGCATCGGCCTCGCAGGAGACGCCCTTCTACAAGAAGATGTTCGGCGGCGTCGCCGATCTCTTCAGCACCTCGTCCTCGCAGCCCGCCGCCGAGACGGCCCAGGCCGCACCGGTGACCACACCTGCAGCCGCTCCGGCGCGCGCAAAGGCTCCGGTGAAATCGCAGAAGCGGGCTGAGGCCACGACCGGCGTGAAGGTGGCTCAGGTCAGGAATTGAGCTGTGTGACAGTCTGAAAATCCCGAAAGCCCGCCGAAATGGCGGGCTTTTTGTTGGCGTTTCGGATCTGCCGTGAATTGCTTGGCGCATCGTGCGGAACCGGAGGCCCGCGTCAGCGACCCGAAGGGCCGCGTCAGCGAAAAGTGGATCCGGTTCCGCTTTCAACGATGTGCTCTCTATAGAAGGCAGCATCGGATCGAGCCCAAAAGTGCATTCCACTTTCCCCCCGATGCTCGAGCAACCTACCCTTCGCGAGCGAATTGAGGATCGGAGGCTCATTGTGTTCGACGATCCAAGCATCATCTCCCTGCCGAAGCCGCTGCAGCATCGGATCGACAGCTTCGCCCGGTCGCTTCTTCAGCCAGCCCGAGCCTTCGATTTTTCCACCCCGCCTTGTGAGCCCGCGCTGGTCTCTCCGGAATCCGTCTCCTGGCGTATCTTCAAGAATCCCGTCTCCGTCTTCATTGGCGGAGTGGCGGCGGTCCTCCTCGAGTTCGGGGAGTCGCGCGTCCGCGACGGTGTCTGGCAGCACAGCAGCTTTCGGACGGATCCGCTCACCAGGCTGCAGCGCACCGGCCTTGCCGCCATGATCACCATCTACGGCCCGCGCAGCAAGGCGGAAGCCATGATCGCGGGCGTTGTCCGGCGGCATGACCGCGTGACCGGGCAGACCCGCGAGGGCGAACCATATCATGCCAATGACCCGGTGCTGCTCGACTGGGTCCAGGCGACGGCCGGTTTCGGCTTCACCGAGGCCTACCATGCCTATGTGAGACACCTCACCGAGGACGATCGCCGCTCGCTGTTCGCGGAATCCGCCCCGATCGCGCGGCTCTATGGGGCCGTGGGAGCCCCCGCGTCGCGGCAGGAACTCGACCTTTTGTTCGAGGCCATGAAACCGAGACTCGCCGCCTCATCGATCATCTTCGAGCTTCTGGCGATCATGACGCGAACCCTGATCCTGCCTGCGCCGGTCCGCCCGATGCAAAAGGTGATGCTCAAGGCTGCGGTCGAGATTCTCCCGCTTTGGGTGCGCGAGCGGCTTGGGCTCGAAGGCCAATGGGCTCTCAATCCTGTTGAGCGCGCCCTTGTTCGCACCATGGCCGAGGCGAGCGACCGTCTCGTTCTGCCGTCGTCGCCAGCCGTTCAATCATGCCGCCGCCTCGGCCTGCCCGACGATTATCTCTATCGCAGCTAGCAGGACCTGCATCCATTCGGCGGGGATGCGGGACGTTATGAGCCCTGCGGCCGCTCATGCCCAATGCCACATGGCATCGTAATGGCTTTGGACTTGTTGCGGCGTCAGCTCGTAATCGTAGATTGCGACCTTTCCGATCGCTCCCATGAAGAAGGAGCGAAAGTCCCGGGTTCCGACGCGCAGCGGAGCAGTGCCGTCACTGGGATCGACTTGATGGGGACCCGACGGCAAGGTCTCCAGCAGGGAATCCATATCGTCCCATGGATTGGGAGACGGGTTGCTCCCATTAATGTAGATCTTGGTATATCCCGGGTCTGCCGGATCCAGGGGCGTCGTGTTGATCACGAAAACATAATGGATCCATTTGCCGGCTTGTACCTGAGTCTCGTCCTGGAGATACGATCCGATTCCGCGCGGATCATCCATGTTGTAGCCATACCCGGAAATCCGTCTGGCGCGATCCTCAGCATTGACGTCGCTATAGATGCGGGCGTGCCATTCCATCTCCCCAGGCTCTCCTTTGCCCATCCAATGAACATAACCCTCGGTCTCGTCACCGTCGTTCGGAAACATCGTGGTATCCGGGCGCAGCCACGCTTCGATAGTCAGGATGCCTGTGTGCGGGACGGAGAGATCGGGCGCATCCGGGAATTCGAAATAGCTGGTTTCCCCGTTGAAGACGGGAACCCGGTCGCCATTCGGCATCACCGCCACCGTGGCGATGTTATGATAGGTCCCGCTGCGGTCCAGATGGGCGCGATCGACTTCGGTCATCGATCGGATCGCCTCCGATAAGGGGAGAAAAAGCGTTGGGCGATCGGCGAGAACGGTCTCGTCATAGACGCTTCTGCCCATCGGCGAGATATCGCGTCCCGGGATGAGTTCGGCAGGCTTGTTGGACAGCAGAATCGAGAACTCAGCGTCCGGATCGCGATCGGTATTGCCGGACAGGATACCGGTCGTCGGATCATAGCGAAGCTGTCCGGGCCCGCTGAACGGAGCATCGCCGGGCACCAATGCCGTAAAGGCATTGAGACCGGACTTCACGCTGTTCGCGTCGATGGATGACAGATCGATCCTGTCCTGCCCGGGGACAAAGTCGGTAATGACGTCGGGACGAGCAGTCGGCGTATCCTGAATGGAGAATTTGAAGATATCGCGGCCAGCTCCCCCCGTCAGCCGATCGGCATCAAGGCCCCCGATCAGTCGATCATCGCCAGCACCTCCGTTGAGCACATCGCGCCCGGTTTCACCGAGAAGAGTGTCATTATGGTCTCCGCCGATGAGACGATCGTTGCCGGTGCCGCCGTAAAGCACGTCCAGCCCGGCTTCACCCATGAGAACATCGTTATGATCGCCGCCCTTGAGTTTATCGTTGCCGGTGCCGCCATAAAGCGTATCCAGTCCCGCGTCGCCCATCAGAACATCATTGTGCGTGCCTCCCTTGAGCCGATCGTTGCCGGTACCGCCATAGAGCACATCCTGTCCCGCATCGCCCACGAGAACATCGTTATGATCGCCGCCGATGAGACGGTCGTTGCCGGTGCCGCCATAGAGCGTATCCGGTCCGAGACCGCCGAGAAGGCTGTCGTTATGCCCACCGCCGACAAGCAGATCGTTTCCGACACCTCCATTGAGCGTATCATGCCCAAGACCTCCAATGAGGGTATCGTTACCCTCCGCTCCTTTGAGAACGTCCCGCCCGGAGCTGCCAACGATCCTGTCGTTCTTCATGCTGCCGGCGAGAGCAAAGGATGCCGAGATCTTGCCCTCTAGACGCACGGGTGCTCGAGCCCAAGAGGTCTCGACCGAATTGCTGGTCGAAGCCCGGAAGACATCGGCATCCGTGAGGATGTGCTTGCGTACCGGAATGTCTTTGCTGTCCGCGAAAATATCAGTTGGTCTTTTTGCCGTGCCGGTAGAACGATCTGCGTCGGTGTTCTCCGTGAGAAGAGACGCGGCGATCAAAGGCTTGATCTCGGTAAGGGCGTTTTCCTCATCAGCATGCATATCACAGCTCCCGCTCGCAAAATCGGGCCTTATGGTTCAATGATCTCCCGAGTCTGAGCTGTTGTAGAGCTATGTAGTATCATTTCAATGACACGACGATCGATGGCATGGGACATCGTCGGTTCCACACCAAGCATACAAACTTTAAGTTGTATGAAGAATGACGCGGCAACTTCAGAGAATCTGCCGCCATCCGGGGATGTGCCTAGGGTGACCTAGGCACATCGTAAGAGGACTCAAGCCACGAACTGGCCGTGGCAGTGCTTGAACTTCTTGCCCGAACCGCAGGGGCAGAGTTCGTTGCGGCTGACCCGGCCCCAGGTGGAGGGGTCGTTCGGGTCGCGCTGCGTTCCGGCAGGCGTCTCGGCGGCAGCGGCGGCGAAGCTGCGCACACCGCCCTCGCCGAAGGCCGCGCCCTGCGGCATGTCGAACTCGTTCTCGCCTGTCGCCGGGTCGAGATGCTGCGGGAACATGGGCGGCAGCGTCTGGGCCTCGGGCTGCTGGAACACAACCTGAATGCGCATGAGCTGCCCCGTCACCTGCTCGCGCAGATGAGCGACCATATTGTTGAAGAGCTCGAAGGCTTCCGACTTGTACTCGTTGAGCGGATCGCGCTGCGCGAGACCGCGCCAGCCGATGACCTGACGCAGGTGGTCGAGGGTCACGAGGTGCTCGCGCCAGAGATGATCGAGGCTCTGCAGCAGAACCTGCTTCTCGACATAGTTCATCACCTCGGCGGAGTTTGCCTCCACGCGCTGCGCATAAGCCTCGTCCGCAGCCTTCATGATGCGCTCGCGGATCTCGTCATCCGCGATGCCTTCCTCCTTCGCCCATTCCTCGACCGGCAGGTCGAGGTTGAGGAAGTTCGCGACGTTTGCTTTCAGGCCCTGAATATCCCACTGTTCCGCATAGGCGTTCTCGGGGATGGCGCGGGCGACGATGTCCTCGACCACGCCATGACGCATGTCGTCGATGGTGTCGCGCACGCTCTCTTCCGCCATGAATTCCTTGCGCTGTTCGAACACGACCTTGCGCTGGTCGTTCATGACGTTGTCGTATTTCAGGATGTTCTTGCGGATGTCGAAGTTGCGCGCCTCGACCTTCGCCTGCGCACGCTCGATGGCCTTGTTGATCCACGGATGGATGATGGCCTCGCCTTCCTTCAGACCCAGCTTCTGCAGCATGCCGTCCATGCGGTCGGAGCCGAAGATGCGCATCAGGTCGTCCTGAAGCGACAGATAGAACTTGGAACGGCCCGGATCGCCCTGACGGCCCGAGCGACCGCGCAGCTGGTTGTCGATGCGGCGGGACTCGTGACGCTCGGTGCCGAGCACGTAGAGACCGCCGGCTGCAAGTGCCCGCTCCTTGAACGCCGCGATCTCGTCGAGAATCTCCTTCTCGCGGCGTGCACGCTCTTCGCCTTCCACATCGACGAGCTCGCGCTCGATACGCATCTTGGCGTTACCGCCGAGCTGGATGTCGGTGCCGCGGCCTGCCATGTTGGTGGCGATCGTGATGGCGCCCGGCACGCCGGCCTGAGCCACGATGAAGGCCTCCTGCTCGTGGAAGCGGGCGTTCAGCACCGCGAAGTGCTTGGTGCCGCGACCGGCGCGCGCATCCTTGTAGAGAGGTTCGAGCGCCTGCGGGTTCTCGAAGTCGATGAGCTTGTAGCCTTCCTTGATCAGGAGCTCGGCGAGATATTCCGACTTCTCGATCGAGGTGGTGCCCACCAGGATCGGCTGGCCTTTGGCCGAAGCGGCCTCGATGTCGCGGATGACGGCCTGGTAGCGCTCTTCCGCCGTGCGGTAGACCTCGTCGTCATCGTCGACGCGGGCGACGGGACGGTTGGTCGGGATCTCGACCACTTCGAGGTTGTAGATTTCCAGGAACTCGTCGGCTTCGGTGGCTGCCGTACCGGTCATGCCGCCGAGCTTCTCGTAGAGACGGAAGTAGTTCTGGAAGGTGATGGAGGCGAGCGTCTGGTTCTCGGGCTGAACCTGCACGTGCTCCTTCGCTTCGAGCGCCTGGTGCAGGCCTTCCGAATAACGGCGGCCCGGCATCATGCGGCCGGTGAATTCGTCGATGATCACTACTTCGCCGTTGCGGACGATGTAGTCCTTGTCGCGCTGGAACAGGGTATGGGCGCGAAGCGCCTGGTTCATGTGGTGAACGAGGGTGGCGTTCTGCGCATCGTAGAGGTCGCCCTCCGTGAGCAGGCCCTCGGCGCGCAGAAGCTGCTCGATCTTCTCGGTGCCTTCTTCGGTGAGCGCCACCGAGCGCTGCTTCTCGTCGAGCTCATAATCGCTCTTGTCGAGGCGCGGGATGACCTTGTCGATGGCGTTGTAGAGTTCGGAGCGATCGTCGAGCGGACCGGAGATGATGAGCGGTGTGCGGGCCTCGTCGATGAGAATCGAGTCGACCTCGTCGACGATGGCGAAGTTGTGTCCACGCTGCACCATCTGCGCCATCTCGTACTTCATGTTGTCGCGCAGATAGTCGAAGCCGTACTCGTTGTTGGTGCCGTAAGTGATGTCGGCGGCATAGGCCTGGGCCCGCTCCTCATCGTCGAGGCCGTGGACGATCACGCCGACGGAGAGGCCGAGGAAGCGATAGATCTGGCCCATCCATTCGGCGTCGCGCTTGGCGAGGTAATCGTTCACCGTCACCACATGCACGCCCTTGCCGGCAAGCGCATTCAAGTAGACGGGCAGAGTCGCAACCAGGGTCTTGCCTTCACCGGTGCGCATCTCGGCGATGGAGCCCTCGTGGAGCACCATGCCGCCGATGAGCTGCACGTCGAAGTGGCGCTGACCGAGGGTGCGCTTGGCGGCCTCGCGGACCGTGGCGAAGGCGGGGACCAGGATGTCGTCCAGGGTCTTGCCCTGGCTAAGCTGGGCTTTGAACTCTTCCGTACGGCCCCGCAGCTGCTCGTCGGACAGGGCCTCCAGCTCGGCCTCCAACGCGTTGATGGCCGCGACCTTGGGCCGGTAGGACTTCAGCCGGCGATCGTTGACCGAGCCAAAGATTTTCTTCGCGAGAGAACCGAACATCGAGAGCCTTCGAAAATTCCAGAATTCAGGAGATAAGGGGCGTTTGGGCCGCCTTATAGACCTAATTATGCGGAAGCGCATCTTAAAGGCTGTGCCTGAATGGCGCAGCCTTAACTTCCACAGGCAGCCTTTAGAATAAGGCCACGCTGTGGGGGATGCTGTCGCATAAATATGCCATCGCTTGCAAACGTAAACAGGTTAGGCCATCTCATCGTTGCAGTCCGTGGGCCCACCAGTGCCCACCAGAGGAACGTCCATGTCTTATCTTACGGTTCGTAAAAGCCTTCTCGCCAGTCTTGTCGCCCTCGGAGCCGCCCTGCCCCTGATGGCCGGTGCCGCCCTTGCCCAGACGCCCCCGGCCTCGGCGACTTCGCCCGCGGCCGTGCCCGCCATCGACCCCGCCAAGGTGGTCGCCCGGGTGAACGGCATCGAGATCACGGAAGGGGATCTGGCCATCGCGGCCGAGGACCCGGCTCTCCAGATGCCGAACGTGCCCGACGAGCAGAAGCGCGAGATGCTGACC
The DNA here is from genome assembly GCF_052658925.1 of Microvirga medicaginis. NCBI lineage: Bacteria > Pseudomonadati > Pseudomonadota > Alphaproteobacteria > Hyphomicrobiales > Methylobacteriaceae > Microvirga > Microvirga medicaginis. Next base: position 80,463 of record NZ_JBQWEL010000002.1, read on the forward strand.
GGCTACCTGATCGACCTGAAGCTCGGCTCCAAGGCAGCCGAGGCCGCGAAGATCGGCAGCGGCGCGGATTTCGCCCGCAAGCTCGCTTACAACCGGGACAAGACCCTGCTGGACGAATATCTCGACCAGACCGCCAAGAAGGCCGTGACCCCGGAAGCCGCCCGCAAGCTCTATGACGAGACCGTCAAGAACATCCCGGCCGAGCAGGAGGTTCGCGCCCGCCACATCCTCGTGGAAAACGAGGACGAGGCCAAGAAGGTCGCCTCCCGCGTGAAGGGCGGCGAGGACTTCGCGAAGGTCGCAGGCGAGGTGTCCAAGGATCCCGGCTCCAAGACCGATGGCGGCGATCTCGGCTTCTTCACCAAGGACCGCATGGTCGAGCCCTTCGCCGAAGCCGCCTTCAAGCTCGAGCCCGGCCAGATCTCCGATCCGGTGAAGAGCCAGTTCGGCTGGCACGTGATCAAGGTCGAGGAGAAGCGCACGAAGCCTGCGCCGTCCTTCGAGGAGACCAAGGATCAGGTGGAAGCCTATCTCGGCCGCAAGGCGCAGCAGGATCTCATCATGAGCCTGCGCAAGGACGCCAAGATCGAGAAGCTCGACGACAAGGGCAACCTCGTCGAGCAGAAGCAGCAATAAGCGCGTTTCGCATGATCAAAGGGCGGCCTTCAGGGCCGCCCTTTTTGTTTCTAGCTCTGTCGAGTGTCATTCCCGGCCAGCGCAGCGGAGGGGAAGGGAATCCACTCTCACGTGCAACACCATAGACCCCCCTTCCCGGTCCTATGGACCGCCGGGGATGACAGCGGCTGAGCAAGCCGCCGTCACTTGTTCGTCCGGCCTATGCGGTTTGGATCGATGCCGCCTTCGCGGTTCGTCTCATTCTCAATATCGCCCTGGAAGGTCGAGCCGCCGTCGAGATTGCGCGGATCCTCGCCGGTCATGTAGGAGCCTTTGGATCGCCCGATCCCCGGATCGGCATTGAGGTCGCTGAGCGGCCGTTCCTGGGGCTTGGTCTTGGGGTGCTTGCCGGTCATGCCAGCCTCCATGGTTTTCAGACTGGGTCAACGAGGACACAGCATCCGCGTTCCTTGCGTTCTGCGGCCTCGCTTTCTGCAGCTTTGACTTGACAAAAAGCCTTAAAAAACCACAGGTCGCCTTTCCTAAACGGTATTCCATCCGCTCACGCCTCGAGACCCTCAGCATGTCCAAAACCGTGTCTCCGCTCGCGCCCAAGACATTCCCGACCCTTCCCGCCATCGAAGGCGTCCGGCTGGCAACGGCGGAGGCCGGCATCCGATACAAGAACCGAACGGACGTGCTCTATGTGACGCTCCCGAAGGAGACCACGGTGGCGGGCGTGTTCACACGCTCCAAATGCCCCTCGGCTCCGGTCGACTGGTGCCGCAAGAATCTTGCCAAGGGCGCGGCGCGCGCGCTCGTGGTCAATTCCGGCAATGCCAACGCCTTTACGGGCAAGAAGGGCGCGGAAGCGGTGAAGCTCACCGCCGAGATCGCCGCGGAGGCCGCAGGCTGCCGCGCCTCTCAGGTCTTCATCGCCTCCACCGGCGTGATCGGCGAGCCGCTCGACGCCACCAAGTTCCAAGGCGTGCTGGAGGCGTGCGAGAAGAAGGCAAAGCCCAGCGCGTGGCTCGATGCCGCAAAAGCCATCATGACCACCGATACCTTCCCGAAGGTGTCGACCCGCACGGCGACCATCGGCGGCGTCGAGGTGACGATCAACGGCATCGCCAAGGGCGCGGGCATGATTGCGCCCGACATGGCGACCATGCTCTCCTTCGTCTTCACCGATGCGCCGATTGCGGCCCCCGTTCTGCAGGCCCTGCTCAAGAAGGGCGCCGACAAGAGCTTCAACTGCGTGACGGTGGACAGCGATACCTCCACCTCCGACACCCTGCTCTTCTTCGCGACGGGTGCAGCCGCCAAGCGCGGCGCACCGGCGATCTCCCTGCCGAGCGACCGACGCCTCAAGGAATTCCGTGCGGCGCTCGAAAGCCTGCTCTGCGATCTTGCTCGGCAAGTCGCCCGCGACGGCGAGGGGGCGCGCAAGTTCCTGACCGTGAAGGTGACGGGCGCGACGGGTGCCACATCGGCCAAGCGCATCGCCATGGCGATCGCCAATTCGCCCCTCGTCAAGACGGCGGTGGCCGGTGAGGATGCGAACTGGGGCCGCGTGGTGATGGCCGTCGGCAAGGCGGGCGAGCCTGCCGAGCGCGACAAGCTCGCCATCTGGTTCGGCGATATCCGCGTGGCGGTGAAGGGCGCGCGCGACCCGGAATACAGCGAGGCGAAAACCTCTGCCTACATGAAGGGCGACGAGATCACGATCCGCGTCGATCTGGGCCTGGGACGCAGCGAGGCCACAGTCTGGACCTGCGACCTCACCAAGGCCTACGTGGAAATCAACGGTGATTACCGCAGCTGATCAACGTCAGGGAACGACGGTGATCGTTCGCTTGATCGTGACCCGCATCGGGCCGCCATATTGACCAGTGCCGATGAAGGTATAGGCAAACTCGTCCGATCCCTGATAGCCGGGCTTGGCGACATAATAAGGTGCCAGGCCCTGCACACCGGCTTTCCCGATCCTAGGCTGCTGGGAAATCACTGTTTCCTTAATAGCGCCCGGGATGCCGCTGATGTTGAAGGCACAACCTTTGCCGGCCTTCACGGTCATCGCCCCCTCGACCTCGGCGATTTCGCTATTGAAGTAGATTGGCGCACCCGAGCAGTTTTGGGCGAAGGCTGAGCCTCCCCAAAGGCAGCAGGCAACGAGAGTGGAAACGGCAAGCGGAGCGATCTTAATCACAGGAACCTCGACGAAACGATGGTCGATGCGTTTTTGGTCGTAGAATACGTTATATAGTTTTATTGATCAAGCGCACGAAATACGTTTCGCCGCCCTCCAAAAGCGCGATATGACAACCGCGCTCAAACCGATCCTCTACAATCAGAAGCCAGAACCCTCGTGTCCCCTCTCAAGCTCACCCTCGTCGTCGCCGTCGCTCTCGTCGACACGGACAACCGGATCCTTCTGGCGCAGCGCCCGGAGGGAAAGCAGCTGGCTGGGTTGTGGGAGTTTCCCGGCGGCAAGGTGGAGCCCGGCGAGCGGCCGGAGGAGACGCTGATCCGCGAGCTGCGCGAGGAGCTCGGCATTACGGTGAAGGAGCCCTGCCTTGCGCCGCTCACCTTCGCAAGCCATGCCTATGAGAGCTTCCACCTTCTCATGCCGCTTTACATCTGCCGCCGCTGGGAAGGCTTCGTGCAGTCCATGGAAGGGCAGGCCCTGAAATGGGTGAAACCGCAGGAGCTGCGCCTCTATCCCATGCCGCCGGCCGACGAGCCGCTGATTCCCTTCCTGCTCGATCTCCTCGGCTCTTAAGGCTTGAGCATGTCCCTCGACAAAGCCGGTGCGGCTCCCGCCCCGACGCCAGCTTTCATTCTGTCCAATCTCCTTGCCTGCTCCTTTCTCTGGGGCAGCGCCCTTCTGTTCGTGAAGCTGAGCGGAGACCTCAACCCCTTTGTCCTGGCCGCCATGCGCGGCGTAATCGGGGGCACGACTTTGGCTGCGTGGTTCATGCTCCAAGGCAAGAACATCCTGCCGCAGCGCCATGAATTAAAGGTCTGGGCCTTCCTCGGCACCTTCAACGGCTGGCTCCCCAATGTGCTCGTGGCTTATGCGCTCACGCAGATCGCGACCGCGCCGGCGGCGATGATCCAGGCCTCCTCCCCGCTCATCGTCGCGGTGATCTCCCATCTGATGTTCGCAGACGAGCGCTTGAGCCTTCAGCGGCTGTTCGGCGTTCTCGTCGGCTTCATCGGCATGGGCATCCTCATCGGCCCGGCAGCACTGCCGGATAGCGGCATCAATCCCCTTGGCATCATCGCCATGGTGCTGGTGGCCTGCAGCTATGCGGCGGCGAATGTGTATGTGCGCACGGTCAAGAATGTGGACCCGGCGCGCATGGCGCTGGGCCAGCAGATCGGCTCCGGCTCTGCCGCGATCGTGCTGGCGCTTGCGGTCGCAGGACCGCCGGCCTTCGCGCCGGTGCCGCTCCATATTGCACCTCTGCTCGCTCTGGGCGCGATGTCGACGGCGTTGCCGATCCTGCTCTTCATGCACATGATCCGCCGCACGGGACCGACGCGCGCTTCGATGGTCGGCTATCTCGCGCCGGTCTGGACCATTCTTCTGGCGGTTCTGTTTCTGAGCGAGAGCGTGGGCTTGCGCGAATTGCTCGGCGGCGCGGTGGTGCTCTCGGGCGTCGCGCTCGTTTCCTTGACGGGAAGGCTCAGGCCAGCGCGTTGAGCGCCTCGCGGGTTCTGGCTGGAATGTCGACGGGGCGTTGCGTCGCCCGGTCCACATGCACATGAACGAAATGCCCCTGGGCTGCCGCAAGCTCCGCGCCTTCCTTGAAGATGCCGATCACATAGCGCACCGATGAGCGGCCGAGATGCGCCACGCGGATACCGGCTTCCAGCGTCTCAGGGAAGGCGACGCTCTCGAAATAGACGCAGCCGGTTTCCACCACGAGTCCGATCACGGGACTATGGACGATATCGAGCAATCCCTCCTCGATAAGCCAGCCGTTCACCGCGGTGTCGAAGTAGGAATAGTAATGCACGTTATTCACGTGGCCATAACCGTCATTGTCCATCCAGCGCGTGGCAATGGGACGAAAGAGCGTGAAGGCGGAGCGGGAAAGCCGCGCGGGACGTTCGGACATGAGGCCTCTCACCAGGCCGCTTCGTAGATCGCGCGTGCGTCATCCAGAGACAGCGGACGCGGGTTGTTCACGAGAAGGCGGGTCTGCTTCATCGCATCCTCGGCCAGCAACGGGAGCGCATCCTGCGGAATGCCGACATCGCGCAGGCGCGGCTGAAGGCCGACCTTCGTGCTCAGCATTGCAAGCGCCTCGACGAAAGCGTCGGCACTCGCGCATCCTTCGAGATCCGGGAAGGCATGCGGCGCAAGCTCCGCATAAGCGATCTCGCAGGCGCTCGCATTGAAGCGCAGCACATGCGGCAGCACGAGCGCATTGGACAAGCCGTGCGGCACGCCGAAGTGACCACCGATGGGATAGGCCAATGCATGGACTGCGGCGACGGGCGAATTGGCGAAAGCCTGCCCCGCGAGCATGGAACCGAGCAGCATGGCAGCCCTCGCCTCGCCGTCCAGGCCGTGATGCACGGCGCGCTCGATATTGCGCCCGAGCAGACGCAGCGCTTCTTTCGCGAGCGCTTTCGAGACCGGATTGTTGTTCGCGCTTGTGGAGGTATAGGCCTCGATGGCGTGAACCATCGCGTCGATGCCGGTCGCCGCCGTCACATGCGGCGGAAGATTCAGCGTGAGATCGGGATCAAGCAGCGCGATGTCGGGAATGATGAGGGGCGAGACCACGCCCTTCTTCTCGTGCGCGCCGGTGGTGACGATCGAGATCGGCGTCACCTCCGATCCGGTCCCCGCCGTCGTCGGAACGGCGAGAAGCGGAAGCCTCGGCCCCTTCGCGACGCCGACACCATAGATGTCAGCAAGTTTCTCGCCGCTGCGAGCGAGCAGCGCGACGAGCTTCGCCACATCGATGGACGAGCCGCCGCCGAAGCCTATCACGGCCCGCGCATCGAAGGCCCGTGCTTTCGCGACCGCCGCCAGCACGACCGCCTCGGGCGGGTCGGCCACAACGCCATCGAACACATCGGCCGCAACGCCTGCTTCCTCCAGCGCGTGCAGAGCCTTTTCGATGAGACCCGCCTTCACCAGCCCGGCATCGGTGACGAGCGCGACACGGGGTCCGAGATGCTGCGCCGCAATCTCGCCGATGCGCGCAATGCTGCCGGAACCGAAGACGAAGGATGGGGCGGTGTTGAACGTGAAGGGCGTCATGGGGTCACTCGGTTTTTCAAGCAGAGTGGCCCGGAGGCGCGGGGTCAGCAAGCCCCACTAAAGCATCGAACCCACCAAGTGGATTCCACTTTCGGGATCAATTCGATGCTTCCTTTCTGGACAAGCCCATTCGCCACAGGCGCGACCTCGTCTGCCTTACCGGGGATGAACCGGAGCAGGCGCAAGGCTTCTCAGTCGCGGAATTCCTCGATGTCGTCGACCTTCTCCGGATAGAAGGCGATGTGCTCCTTGATGGCGGCGACGGACGGCGCCGGTTCCTCGTAGCTCCAGGCGGCGTTCTCTCGCACGAGCCCACCGCCCGAGACGGTGAAGTACGAGGCATCGCCCTTGTAGGGGCAATGGGTCTGGTGATCGGTGGCATCGAGCAGGTCCATGCGGACATCCTGGCGGGGGATGTACTGCACCGGCGGGAGCGAGGCTTCCTGGAGCGTGAGGGCCTGCGTCGTCTCGGCGATGATGAAGCCGCCGAGCATGACCCGAATGCGGTGCGGGTTCTTCGTGATCGTGATCGGATGGTCCGGGCCGGGCTCTTTCATGACATAGGGCTCTTCAGGGGGCTGTCTCGACAACTGAGATAGCGCAGCCCGGTTGCAGCTGAAGATCCCGATACGAAAGATCATTCCTTCTTCTGCGGTGCGGGCTCCCCCTCCTTCACGCCGAGCGCATCGGCCAGCCGCATCTTGGCGGAGCCTGGCCGCAACGGCTTCTGCTGGCTCTCATGCGGCGTCCAGCCGGAAAGCCACACAATCTCGAAGGTGGCGGAAATGCGCCCGTCCGGATCGGCGAAGCGCTCCGCATAGACCTGAGCCGCCCGCATCAGCGTGCCGCGCTTGAGCGGCGTCCGGCGGCGGTCGTTGAGCGCATTGGTCAGCCCCATCGCGCGCAGGTCGCGCATGAGAGCGAAGGCATTGGCGTAGCGCACGCGGATGACGTCCGAATCCGCGACCGGGAGAGCAAAGCCCGCCCGCTGGAGCAGACCTCCGATATCGCGCAGATCGGCGAAGGGCGCCACGCGCGGGCTGACCCCGCCCTCCATCTCGGCCTCGGCCTGGGTCAGGGCCTGCCGCAGTTCGGTGAGGGTGGAGCCACCGAGCAGCGCTCCCATGAAAAGGCCGTCGGCTTTCAGAGCGCGGCGGATCTGGATGAGCGCGCCCGGCAAGTCGTTGACGCCCTGGAGCGCCAGGAGCGACACCGCAAGGTCGAACTGCTCGCCGGAAAATGGCAGCCGCTCCTCGTCGCCCCACACGCTCCCCGCCTCGGGGGTCGGGGAGAGACGCACGACCTTCTCCGCAAGGCCGTTCTGCAACAGAGCCTTGGCCGCCGCAGGGGTCGGCGTGCCCACATCGAGGGCGACCGCGAAGGACCGCAGCACCGTCGAGAGCCGTTCCTGCAGATCCTCCACGGTCCGGACCAGGAGGAAATCGGCATAGCCGACCTTCAGCGCCCGAGACAGGCGCTGGCGGGCGAGGGAACGGTCGAAGACGTCAGGTGTGCTCATAAGGCGCTCGATATGGCGTGCCGAGGCGCGAGAGCCAAGCGATTTTCAGAAAGAGCACCGTCTTTCTTCCCTTTCCCCTTGCAAAGAGGGAAACACTGTCTCGCTCTCATGGCCCATATCCGCTAAGCTTGGCCGATGAGCGATCTCATCGAGATGCAACGGTTGCGGTTTTCCACCCGCCTGCTCCATGCGGTACGGACAGCCTTCCGCTCGACTTTGGGACTCCTCTATCCGCCCACCTGCATTGCCTGCCAGGCCGCCACGGGCGAGGCGCACGGTCTGTGCGCCGCCTGCTGGTCCGGCATCCGCTTCATCGAGCGCCCGTTCTGCGAACGCCTCGGGACGCCCTTCCAGGTCGATCTCGGCCAGCCCCTCCTCTCGCCTGCCGCCATCGCCGATCCGCCGGTCTTCGGGCACGCCCGGGCGGTCGCTGAATATGACGGCACCGCAAGCCTGCTCGTGCACCGGCTCAAGTACAACGATCGCTTGGAACTGGCCTGCGCCCTGGGCAGCATGATGACCCGGGCAGGCGCAGAGCTTTTGGGCGAGGCCGATGTGATCGTGCCCGTCCCGCTTCACCGCTGGCGTCTGTGGCGGCGGCGCTTCAACCAGGCCATGGCTCTGGCGAAGGTCGTGTCCCGGGAAAGCGGCGTGCCCTGCGATCCTTCGCTTCTCGCGCGCGTCAGGCGCACCCGCCGTCAGGTGGGGCTCACCAAGGCGCAGCGGCAGGATAACCTGCAGGGCGCCTTCCGCGTGCGGCAGGAGGCCAAGGCCCGGCTGACGGGCAGAAGGGTGCTCCTCATCGACGACGTGCTGACCACCGGTTCAACGGCCAATGCCGCCTCGCGGGCCCTTTTGAGAGGCGGCGCGGCCTCGGTGGATATTCTGGCCTTCGCGAGAGTTGTGCAGGAGTTGTGACAGAGCCCTGATTATCCCTATATCTAGGCACAACGTTCGGAGACATTCATGCCGTCCATCACGATCTACACCAAGGGCTGGTGCCCCTATTGCTCGGCCGCAAAACGGCTCCTCGGCGAGAAGGGGGTCGCCTTCACCGAGATCGATATCGAAAAGAAGCCCGAGGCGCGGGCGGAGATGATCCAGAAGGCCAATGGGCGCACCACCGTGCCGCAGATCTTCATCAACGAAAAGCATGTGGGCGGCTGCGACGACCTCTATGCTCTTGACGACCGGGGGCAACTTGAGCCCCTTCTGCAGGCCTGACGGAGACAACCTTCCATGAATCCTACCCGCTTCACCGCTGCCTGCATCCAGATGCGCTCCGGCCGCGACGTTCTGAAAAACCGCGATGCCGTTGTCGCCCTCGTGCGCGAAGCTGCCGAGAAAGGCGCGCATTTCGCCCAGACGCCGGAAATGACCTCCCTCGTCTGCCGCGAGCGGGCTGAAATGTTCGAGAAGGTCGGGCCGCAGGCACAGGATCCGGTTCTCGCCGCCTTGCGCGAGGTGGCGCGGGAAAAGGGCATCATGGTCCAGATCGGCTCCATTGCCGTGAAGGAGGGCGACAAGGTCGCCAACCGCGCCTTCCTCATCGATACGGACGGCGAGATCGTAGCAAGCTACGACAAGATCCACCTCTACGACGTCGACCTGCCGAACGGCGAGAGCTGGCGCGAATCGGCGACCTATACCGGCGGCAGCAAGGCGGTTCTGGCCGAGACGCCCTGGGGCTATCTCGGCATGACTATCTGCTACGACGTGCGCTTTGCCGCGCTCTACAAGGCGCTGGCCGAGAACGGCGCATCGTTCCTCTCGGCTCCCGCCGCCTTCACCAGGCAGACGGGCGAGGCGCATTGGAACATCCTGCATCGCGCACGGGCCATCGAGACCGGCTCTTTCATGATCTCCGCCGCGCAGGGCGGGTTGCACGAGGACGGCCGCGAGACCTTCGGTCATTCGATCATCGTCGATCCCTGGGGCCGCGTCCTGGCGGAAGGCGGCACGGAACCCGGCGTGATCCTGGCCGAGATCGATCCTGCCCTCGTCGCGGAGGTGCGCGGGCGCATTCCGACGCTCAAGAATGCGCGCCCCTTCAAGGTGGAGGTCGTGCCGGCTTCTGAAACTCTCGGTCGGGCGGCTTCCGCCTGACCGGTTTTGTTGCGTGTAGCGAAACCTAACAAGGACATGATCAAATACGCTCTGGCCTGCGAGCAGGCCCACGAATTCGAGAGTTGGTTTCCTTCAAGCGAGGCGTTCGAGACGCAGCGCAAGCGCGGCTTCGTGACCTGCCCGTTCTGCAACTCGTCAAAAGTGGACAAGCAGATCATGGCGCCCTCCATTGCGCGCACGGACAAGGCGCCTGCCGCACAGCCGGAGGCGCAGCCCGTCGCGGTCCTTTCCGACCAGGAGAGGGAGCTTCGCGCCACGCTTCGCACTCTGCGTGAGCACGTGATGAAGAATGCGGAGAATGTCGGCAAGGACTTCGCCGATGAAGCCCGCAGGATGCATTACGGCGAGGCGGAGGAGCGCTCGATCTACGGCGAGGCCGACCTTAAGGAAGCACGCGCTCTGCTGGAAGAAGGAATCGACGTCCTGCCGATTCCCGTCGTGCCGGATGACCGGAACTAGCCGCTCGCTCGGCGGCCAGTGCCTTGTCCGATCCGTTGAAAGGCGAATCTCTCCTTGGCGATCTTCTTCACGAGCGACACTCATTTCGGCGATCCACGCGTGCTGCGGATCGACAAGCGTCCCTTCAGGACGATCCCCGAACATGACGAGGCGCTCGTCGCCAACTGGAACGAAACGGTCTCGGCCGATGACGAGGTCTGGCATCTGGGCGACTTCGCCCTGCATGTGCGACCTGAGCGCATCGACGAGCTTCTCGGTCTTCTCAACGGGCGCAAGCACCTGATCATCGGCAACAATGATGGTCGGGACACTCTTGCGGCAAAGGGCTGGGAGAGCGTCCAAGCCTATGCCGAGCTCAATGTGGACGGCCGCGCCGTCGTCATGTGCCATTACGCCTTCCGCACCTGGAAGAACATGGGCCGCGGCTGGATCGATCTGCACGGCCACTCGCATGGCAAGCTCAAGCCCCAGACGCGGCAATACGATGTCGGCGTCGATCTGTGGGATTACCGGCCCGTCACCCTCGACACGATTCTGACCTCCCGGCAACGTCGCCGGAAGGCCAGTTCTTTATGAAGGCCGAGAGGAGAAAAACCTCTCATGCTTGCCTAGGACGAAGCCTCAAAGGCATCTCGGCCTGATCGAGCCTGCGGCTCCAGAGCGCGATCAGAAGTCCAGATGCGGGGAGCAGAGCAGCGACCCATGTGACGGCCCCAAGCCCGGGCCCGTGGTCGATCACGAAGCCGCCGAGCCAGGCTCCCAAGGCATTGCCCAGATTGAACGCGGCAATGTTGAGGCTCGACGCAAGGCTCTGACCTGCACCATCGGCTTTCTCGAGAACCCACATCTGCAGCGGCGGAACGGTCGCGAAGGCAGCCGCTCCCAACAGGCCGACGAAAGCGATTGCGGTCACGGGGTGACGAACACCGATTGTCATCGCCGCAAGAACGAGGGCCAGCAGAGCAAGACTTCCCAGCAGCGTCGCCATGAGGTGTCGGTCGGCAAGCCTGCCGCCGACAAGATTGCCCAGCACGAGTCCCGCGCCGAACACGAGAAGGATTGGCGACACGGCAGCTTCGGAGAAGCCGGTGATCTGCGTCAGGATCGGCGCGACGTAGGTGAAGACGGCGAAGACGCCCGCATAGCCGAGTACGGTGGTGAGAAGCCCCAGCAATACGGGACGACGCAGGAGGACCTTGAGCTCCTCCTTGATACCGCTCTCGGCAGGATCGGGGCGATCCTTAGGAACGAGCAGCGCGATCACGGCCAAAGCGATGACGCCGACGAAGGTCACGGCCCAGAAGGTCGCACGCCAGCCATAGGCCTGACCGAGCCATGTGCCGAAGGGGACACCAAGAATGTTGGCCACCGTCAGGCCCGTGAACATGATGGCGATGGCGGAAGCCTTCTTGTCGGCAGGCACAAGGCTTGTGGCGACGACCGAGCCGACGCCGAAGAATGTGCCATGCGCGAAAGCCGTCAGCACGCGCGCCGCCATGAGCATCGCGTAATCCGGCGCGATGGCACAGGCCAGGTTGCCGAGCGTGAACACGATCATGAGGCCAAGCAGAACGGTCTTGCGGGACCAGCGGCCCGTCACGGTCGTCAGGAGCGGTGCTCCCACCACGACGCCGAGCGCATAACCGGAGATGAGCAGCCCTGCCGCCGAGATCGTGACGCCGAGATCGGCACTCACCTGGAGCAGCAGACCCATGATGACGAATTCGGTGACGCCGATGCCGAAAGCACCGGCCGTCAAAGCATAAAGAGCAAGGGGCATGGGGCAGTCCTTGAAGGAAGTTGTCCGGAGAAGCGGCAGAAGCCGCGCGATTGCCGCAAGATGGACGCCATCCCATCGATGAACTAGCCTGCCGGCTGGAACAGCATTTATGAATTGAAGTCACAATGGTACGGGTGGACGTCAACCGGTTTGGCGAAATGGAAGTCTTTGTCAGGGTGGTCGATCTCGGCGGCTTCTCCGCAGCGGCGCGGGCCCTGCGGATGACACCCTCAGCCGTCAGCAAGCTCATCGCCCGGCTGGAGGCCCGGCTGGGCGCGCGCCTCGTCAACCGCTCGACCCGCAAGCTCCAGCTGACCCCTGAGGGAACCGCCTTCTACGACCGCTCCTTAAGCATCCTCGCCGATCTCGAGGAGGCCGAGCGCGACGCCGCGGCCGGCGCAGCCCCTCGCGGCCACCTGCGCGTGAACACCAATGTTCCCTTTGGAATGCACTATCTCATTCCCCTCCTCCCGGGTTTTCTCGCCCGACATCCGGAGGTGACCGTCGACGTGACCCTGACGGACAAGGTGATTGATCTGCTGGAGGACCGGGCCGACATCGCCATCCGGGTCGGCCCTCTGCGCAGCTCGCAGCTCGTGGCGCGCAAGCTGGGGGAGAGCCGCATGGTGCTCGTGGCGGCCCCCTCCTATCTGGAAAAGCATGGCGCCCCTCGTCGTCCCGATGATCTGACCCAGCACAACCTGTTGGGGTTCGGCTTTGCGCGGCAAAGCAACGGCTGGCCCTTCAAGGACACGCACGGCCATGTCACGGCCGTGGTGCCGACCGGCAATGCCATGGTCAGCGACGGGGAATCGATGAGGCTCCTCGTTCTGAGCGGCCTGGGGATCAGTCGCCTCTCGATGTTCCATATCGGCCCTGATATCGCAGCAGGACGCCTTGTTCCCGTGCTCGAAAGCCACAACCCTGGCGATACGGAGAGCATCCACGCCGTTTACGTCGGCGGCGGTCACCTGCCCGCGCGGGTTCGCGCCTTCCTGGATTATCTGGTTGAGACGGTCGATCTCGCATGAAGCCCTTCCTCATGCGAAGCCTTCATCGAGCAGAGTTGCTCCTGGTTTTGTGATGGGAACCTGAGCCATTCGTCCTTCAATTCAGAACTTTTCATCCTCATAACCGGTTTTTGGTCAGGGAGGATGGATGCATGGATCAGCCCAAAAGCAGCTCGAAGCCGAAGAGGCGCGTCTCGTTGATGCGCCGGTTCTTCGACAGCGAAGCTTCAGGTGGCATGATCCTGATGGGCGTGACCGTGATCGCCCTCGTTCTGGCCAACTCTCCATGGGCTGATGCTTATTTCGGTGTCTTGAAGACCTACGTCTTCGGTCTCAGCATCCTTCACTGGATCAACGATGCGCTGATGGCCGTGTTCTTCCTGCTGGTGGGGCTGGAGATCAAGCGCGAGATGCTCGACGGGCAACTCTCCACCTGGCCGCGGAGGATCCTGCCGGGCATCGCGGCCTTGGGCGGCATGATCGTGCCCGCCCTGGTCTACCTCACCATCACGCGCAACGAGCCGCATCTCCATCACGGCTGGGCCATTCCGGCAGCCACGGACATTGCCTTTGCGCTCGGTGTACTGGCGGTTCTCGGCTCGCGTGTGCCGACGTCCTTGAAAATCTTTCTGACGGCGCTCGCAATCCTGGATGATCTCGGCGCAATCATCATCATCGCTCTCTTCTACACGAGCGATCTCTCGCTCACGATGCTGGGCGCAGCCGCGCTCTGTCTTCTCGTGCTCGTCGCCTTCAACCGGTTCAACATCACAAGCCTTCTGCCCTATCTTGCAGTCGGTGCCGTGTTGTGGGTCTTCGTGCTCAAATCAGGCATTCACGCCACGTTGGCGGGCGTTGCCCTGGCGCTCACGATCCCGCTCCATCCCAGCCCGAAGAAGACCCGCGCGGAGGATGCACCGCTGCATCGCCTGGAGCAGGCCCTCCATGCCCCCGTCGCCTACGGCATCATCCCGATCTTCGGCCTCGCCAATGCGGGCGTGTCGCTGTCGGGCCTTTCGCTCGATGCGCTCACCAGCCCCCTGCCGTTCGGCATCGCCATGGGCCTTTTCATCGGCAAGCAGGTGGGTGTCTACAGCTTCGCCTATGCCGCCGTGCATCTGGGCTTCGCCGATATGCCCGCCGGTGCGTCACGGCTGCAATGCTACGGCGTCGCCCTGCTCTGCGGCATCGGCTTTACCATGAGCCTGTTCATCGGCGCTCTCGCCTTTCCGGGCGCGCCGGAGCTCTCCGATGCCACCAAGATCGGCGTGCTCATGGGCTCAGGCTTATCGGCCATCACAGGCTATGTCCTGCTCAGCTTCGCGCCGCGTGAGAAACGTCAGATGCGCGAAGCCAGAAGCATGTAATTGACGGACAGATCCCGCGAGAGAGACCAGCCGTCCCGCAACGGATTGTAGCCGACCCCCGTGATGTCGTTCACCCCGAAGCCCGCCTGTCGGAGGGCATCCGTCAGCTCGTCCGGCGTGACGAATCTGTCCCATTCATGGGTGCCCTTCGGCAGCCATCCGAGGATGTATTCGGCGCCCACGATGGCCGAAGCGAAGGAGCGCAGGGTCCGGTTGATCGTGGCCATGACGAGGATGCCGCCCGGCTTCACGGCCTTGGTGCAGGCATTCACGAAGGCCTGCACGTCCGCCACATGCTCCACCACCTCCATGGCGAGCACGATATCGAAAGCCTCAGCCCTTGCGACCACCGCCTCGACGGTTTCGTTGCGAAAATCGACCGGCACCCCTGCACGCTCCGCATGGAGCCGGGCCACCGAGATATTCGTCGGGGCAGGATCAAGTCCCGTCACCCTGGCGCCAAGCCGGCCCAGAGGCTCGGAGAGCACGCCGCCGCCGCAGCCCACATCGAGGATCGTCAGCCCCTCGAGAGACCGGGCGGAGCGCGGTTCGCGCCCGAACCGGCGGCAGGCCTCGTCGCGGATATAGGCCAGGCGGACGGGATTGAACTTGTGCAGGACCTTCATGGGGCCGTTCGGGTCCCACCACGTCTCGGCAATCTTCTCGAAACGGGCGACTTCGGCCGGGTCGATGGTCGTGGAGGCGGCGTCTGTCATGAGATCCGATTCCTTAGGCGAAAGAATTGATTTCCGCGCGTTGACAGCGCGCGGCCCTGCGGTCATGTATACGCGCCTTTTCGCGTCGCGAAGGGCAAAATTTTCCCTCAACCCACGGCCTTCTTCGCATGCCCCGTCTTGTCATGAAGTTCGGCGGTACATCCGTCGCCAACGTAGAGCGCATCCGCAACGTGGCGCGGCATGTCAAACGCGAGGTCGAGGCCGGCTACGACGTGGCCGTCGTGGTCTCGGCCATGGCCGGCAAGACCAACGAGCTGGTCGGCTGGGTGAAAGAGGCCAACGCCCTCTACGATGCCAAGGAATACGATGTGGTCGTCGCCTCAGGCGAGCAGATCACCTCCGGTCTCCTGGCCATCGCCTTGCAGGAGATGGGGGTCAATGCCCGCTCCTGGCAGGGCTGGCAGATCCCGATCATGACCTCGGACGCGCACGGCTCGGCCCGGATTGCCGATATCGACGGTTCCGGCATCATCGAAGGCTTTGAAAAGAATAAGGAAGTTGCCGTCGTGTCCGGCTTCCAGGGTGTCCACCAGGAGACCCGGCGCATCACGACGCTCGGCCGTGGCGGCTCGGATACCAGCGCGGTAGCCCTGGCCGCCGCTATCGGCGCAGAGCGCTGCGACATCTATACGGACGTGGACGGCGTCTACACTACCGATCCGCGCATTGTGCCGAAGGCTCAGCGCCTGGATAAGGTTTCCTACGAGGAAATGTTGGAAATGGCCTCGCTCGGGGCCAAGGTGCTCCAGGTGCGCTCGGTCGAGCTCGCCATGATGCACCGGGTCCCGACCTATGTGCGCTCCAGCTTCGACGATCCCGCCGATCCCAAGCTCGGCACCCTCATCTGCGACGAGGAAGACATCATGGAACAGCAGGTTGTCACGGGCATCGCCTATTCGCGCGACGAAGCCCAGATTACGTTGCGGAATGTGGCCGACAAGCCCGGCATCGCCGCCTCGATCTTCGTGCCTCTGGCCGAAGCCAACATCAACGTGGACATGATCATCCAGGTGGTCTCGGACGACACCACCACCACGGATCTCACCTTCACGGTCCCCTCCGCCGAATACGAGCGGGCCTGCGCTGTGCTGAACGCCCACAAGAACGAGATCGAGTTCCGGGACCTTCAGGGCGCGACCGACGTGGTGAAAGTCTCCGCCATCGGCGTCGGCATGCGCAGCCACGCAGGCGTCGCGGCCAGGGCCTTCAAGGCTCTGGCGGACAAGGGCATCAACATCCGAGCCATCACCACCTCCGAGATTAAATTCTCGGTTTTGATCGACTCGGCCTATACGGAGCTTGCCGTGCGCACGCTCCACTCGCTATACGGCCTGGACAAGGCCTAATCGAGGGTCGCCCGATTGACGTCCGGTCGGTCGGGCTGCAACACTCGGTTCAACAACCGCCGGTTCGGCTCGCCGGCTCCGAAGGATGGGAACCTGAAAGCTCATGCCAAGCGCTCCCGGCGGTCCGCGCCTTCTGCTGCGCCGCCTCCGCGAGATTATGGCGGAGCCGGTAGGAGCGCAGGACCGCCTCGATAAGATCGTCCGGCAAATCGCCGCCAACATGGTCGCGGAGGTGTGCTCCGTCTATGTGATGCGCGGCGATGGGGTTCTTGAGCTGTTCGCCACGGAAGGCCTGAACCGGGAAGCCGTCCATCTGACCGTCATGCGCTCGGGCGAGGGTCTTGTAGGCCTCATCGCCTCCACAGCCGAGCCGCTTGCCCTCTCCGACGCCCAGAGCCACCCGTCCTTCTCCTACAAGCCCGAGACGGGCGAAGAGATCTACCACGCCTTCCTCGGCGTACCGCTGCTGCGGGCCGGCAACACGCTGGGCGTCCTGGTCGTCCAGAACCGCACCTACCGGGTCTATACGGAAGAAGAGGTCGAGGCCCTTCAGACCACCGCCATGGTGGTCTCCGAGATGCTGGCCGCCGGCGAATTGCAGGCCCTGGCTCCGGTGGAAACCGGAATCGCCCTGCGCCGTCCCGTCTACCAGAAGGGCACAGCGCTGGCCGATGGCGTGGGCCTCGGTTACGTGGTGCTGCATGAGCCGCGGGTCGTCATCAAGAACCTGATTGCCGAGAACGTCGAGGCGGAGCTCCAGCGCCTGGACAAGGCTATCGGGGAGGTGCGCGTCTCCATCGACGAGCTGATCGAGCGGGGCGACGTGGCCCATCATGGCGAGCACCGCGAGGTGCTGGAAACCTTCCGCATGTTCGCCCATGACCAGGGCTGGCTGCGCCGCATGCGCGAGGCCGTGGCCTCGGGCCTCACCGCCGAAGCGGCCGTGGAACGGGTGCAATCCGACAACCGCGCCCGCATGCTGCGCCAGACGGACCCCTATCTCCGCGAGCGCCTGCACGACCTCGACGATCTCGCCAACCGCCTGCTCTTCCGCCTCGTCGGGCGCGACATGGTGGCCGAGCGAAGCTCATTGCCCGACAACGCCATCATCGTCGCCCGCTCCATGGGTCCGGCGGCGCTCCTCGATTACGACCGCTCGCGTCTGCGCGGCCTCGTGCTGGAGGAAGGCGGCCCGACAAGCCACATCGCCATCGTGGCGCGCGCCCTCGGCATTCCTGCTGTCGGCGAAGTATCGAACGCGACCTCGCTCACCGAGCCGGGCGATGCCATCATCGTCGACGGCGCGGCAGGCGAGGTGCAGATCCGGCCCAATGCCGATGTGGAAGCCGCCTATGCCGAAAAGGCACGGCTTCGCGCCAAGCGCCAGGAGCAGTATCAGAAGCTCCGCAACGTGCCCTCCGTCACCAAGGATGGCGTCGAAATCACGCTGCAGCTCAATGCAGGCCTTCTCGTCGATCTGCCGCATCTCTCCGAGACGGGGGCTGCCGGCGTCGGATTGTTCCGCACCGAGCTGCAGTTCATGATCGCGGAGAGGATGCCCTCGGCTTCCGACCAGCAGGCGCTCTACAGCGCCGTGTTCGCAGAGGCCGGCGACCGGCCCGTCACCTTCCGCACTCTCGATATCGGCGGCGACAAGATCCTGCCCTACATGCAGGCGGTCGAGGAAGAAAACCCGGCCCTGGGCTGGCGCGCGATTCGCATCGGCCTCGACCGGCCGGGCCTTTTGCGCGCGCAGGTGCGCGCCCTCCTCAAGGCAGCCGCCGGACGACCCTTGAAGATCATGTTCCCGATGGTGGCGACCTGCGACGAGTTCGAGCGCGCCAGAACCATCGTGGAGCGCGAGAAAAGCTATCTCTCGCATCACGGCCACGCCCTGCCCTCGGACCTGAAGCTCGGCGTGATGCTGGAAGTGCCCTCGCTCCTGTTCCAGCTCAAGGAAATCTGCGAGCGGGCCGATTTTATCTCCATCGGCTCGAACGACCTGATGCAGTTCCTCTTTGCCATCGACCGCGAGAACCGGCGCGTGGCGGATCGCTTCGATCCGTTGAGTGCGCCGATGCTGCGTGCCCTGAAGCTCGTGGCCGAACAAGCGCAGGCCTTGGGCTGCCAGGTGACCCTATGCGGCGAAATCGGCGGCCGTCCGCTCGAAGCCATGACGCTGCTCGGCCTCGGCTTCCGCTCGCTCTCCATGTCGCCGGCTTCCATCGGGCCGGTGAAGGCCATGCTGCTCGCGCTCGATGTCGCCGAGCTCAGCGCCTTCCTTCATGACGAACTGGAAAACGCGGGAAGCGGCGATACGCTGCGCCCGAAACTTGCTCAATTTGCCGAAAGCCGTGGTATTCCGGTCTGATGACGATTGCCCCTCCTTCCGACCGTTTGAACGCTATTCTTGCCCGCCATGACATCATCACGGCGACGCTCAATGCCGGCCCCGATCCGGAAACCTTCGTGGCGTTGTCACGCGAGCTCGCGGAGCTCGACGGCGTCGTGGGCGCAATCCGCGCCTATCGCGCGATGGAGGACAACCTGGATGGTCTTCAATCGCTGATCGATGATCCTTCGACCGATCCCGAGATGCGCAAGCTCGCGGAGGAAGAGTTGCCGCAGGCGCGCGAGGACCTTGAGAAGGCAGCGCAAGACTTACGCATCATGCTGCTGCCGAAGGACGAGGCTGACGAAAAGAGCGCGATCCTCGAAATCCGCGCCGGCACGGGCGGTGACGAAGCAGCTCTCTTCGCTGGCGATCTGCTGCGCATGTATACGCGCTATGCGGATCTCAAAGGCTGGAAGGTCGAGATCGTCTCCGAGAGCGAAGGCACGGCCGGCGGCTACAAGGAAGTGGTGGCCGAAGTCAAAGGACGCGGGGTGTTCGCGCGGCTCAAATTCGAGAGCGGCGTGCACCGTGTACAGCGCGTTCCCGACACCGAAACACAAGGCCGCATTCACACCTCCGCCGCGACCGTCGCCGTGCTGCCCGAAGCGGAAGACGTCGATATCGTCATCAACGATGCGGATCTGAAGATCGACACCATGCGTGCGCAGGGTGCCGGCGGTCAGCACGTGAACAAGACCGAGTCGGCGATCCGCATCACGCATATTCCGACAGGCACCGTGGTGTTCGTGCAGGACGAACGCTCGCAGCACAAGAACCGTGCGCGCGCCATGGCCCTCCTGCGCTCGCGTCTCTACGATGCCGAGCGCACGGCAAAGGATGCGGCACGTGCCGCCGACCGCAAATCGCAGGTCGGCTCCGGCGACCGCTCCGAGCGCATCCGCACCTACAACTTCCCGCAAGGGCGCGTGACGGATCACCGGATCAACCTCACGCTCTACAAGCTCGAGGAAGTGATGGCCGGCAATGCGCTCGACGAACTGATCGATGCGCTGATCACCGAGCATCAGGCAGCCCAGCTCGCCGATCAGGATCAGGCCGCATGATCGAAGGCAAGATCGAAGGCAAGATCGAAGGATTGAGCCATATCACGCTCATCACCAGCGATCTTTCGCGCATGACCGCGATCGTCGAACAAGTGCTCGACGGCAAGGAGATCTACTCGTCGGGCGATGAGACCTTCTCGCTCTCGCGTGAAAAGTTCTTCATCGTCGGCGGGCAGTGGATTGCCGTGATGGAAGGCGAGAGCCTGCCCTCGCGCACCTACAATCATATCGCCTTCAAGATTCCGGTCTCGGCCATCGATGATTATCGCACGCGGATCGAGAGCTTGAGCCTCGAGTTCCGCGAAGCGCGTCCCCGCGTCGAGGGCGAAGGTCATTCGCTCTATTTCTACGATCACGACAACCACCTGTTCGAGCTGCACACGGGCACGCTGGAAGAGCGCCTCGAACGCTACCGGCAGGGCCTTGCGGCGTGAGTGCCCTCACCCGTGCCCGGGCCCTCAGGAACCTGCGCCAAACCCTCTCCGAAGCAGGTTTCGAAACGGCGGCCGTGGACGCGCGCCTGCTTCTTCTGTCGGTTCTGCGCGTTCCGGCGACAGAGCTCATCATCAACCCCGATGCGCTGCTGACCACCGACGAGGCCGAGCGTCTCGAGGCCGCCACCGGCCGCCGCCTCGCCCATGAGCCGGTGGCGCGAATCATCGGGGAGCGGGAGTTCTGGGGCCTGCCCTTCGCCCTCTCGCCTGAGACCCTCGTGCCGCGCCCGGACACGGAAACCGTGGTGCAGACGGCGCTCGATCTCCTGCCTGACCGGCAGGCCCCGCTGCTGATGGCGGATTTCGGCACCGGCTCGGGCTCCCTGCTGGTCGCCCTCCTCCACGAGCTGCCCCAGGCCACCGGCCTTGGCGTGGATCTCTCGCTCGGCGCCCTCAAGACCGCTCGGCGGAACGCCTGGGCCAATGGGGTGGGCCGGCGCAGCTTTTTCGCCCTGTCCCACTGGGCGGATGCGATCGCGGGCCGCTTCGACCTGATCGTCTCGAACCCGCCCTATATCGCCTCCCCGGTCATTCCGACCCTCGACCAGGAGGTGCGGGATTATGACCCGCGCCTCGCCCTCGACGGCGGCCCGGATGGCCTGGACCCCTATCGGATCCTGCTGGGGCAAGCGAAGCGTCTCCTGGCTCCCGGGGGGCTTCTGGCGGTCGAGATCGGCTATGACCAGGCCGATGATTTACGAACCTTGGCCGCATCCCATGGTCTTGAAATCCTCAAAGTCGCGCACGATCTATCAAACAACCCCCGATGCGTTGCCATGAGGCATCCTTGACCGTGCAGGGTGAGGCATTCTTGCCTCAGGCGGGGGTAAAAGCTGAAAAATGGCTTGTTGGACCGGGAGGAACCCGCTAGATTCGATCATAGAGATCGTCCCCGGTCGTAAGAAAACGGCAGCTCCCGAGGGGAGCATGCCGGAAGACCAAACGATATCCATCGCGCAGGCAGGGGCTTTTTGAACAGCCGGGCGCGATCATCTGAACCCGATACTGAAGGATAGTCCGACGCCGATTGCGCGTCTTGACTGAACGACAGACGGTTTGCCACGCGAACGGTGGGCGCTGAGCCCGTTCGGTGAACATTGGCTTGCATATCGCGTGGGCTTGAAGAACCAGCGAGGCTCGTAGAGCAAAAAAATGAGACCAGGACAAAACAGGCGTATGCGCGGTCGCAACCGCAACAACGGAAACAAGGGTCCCAATCCCCTGACGAAGAGCTATGAGTCGAACGGCCCGGACGTGAAGATCCGCGGCACGGCTCAGCATATCGCCGAGAAATACAGCCAGCTCGCCCGAGATGCTCAGGCCAGCGGCGACCCGGTGGCGGCGGAAAACTATTTCCAGCATGCCGAGCACTATTACCGCATCATCGCCGCCGCCCAGGAGCAGCTGCGTGAGCAGTATGGCTACCAGCAGCGTTTCGACGAGGAAGGCGACGAAGAGGGCTTTGCTCAAGGCGAGCGCCCGAACTTCGAGCGCGCCGGCAGCAATGGCGAGGACATGGATTTCGGCTCCCAGCCGCAACCCTATGAGACCCGCGGCGAAGGCGAGCAGCGCCTCTCCCGCTTCGACCGTGGCGACCGCCCCGAACGTGGGGACCGTCAGGATCGCGGCGAGCGCCAGGATCGTGGAGACCGCCAGGACCGTCGTGAGCGCTTCCAGCGCGATCGCGGTCCGCGTCAGGATTTCCAGCGCGAGGATCAGCCCTTCGAGGGCCGTGGTGAAGGCGAACAGCGCGAACAGCGGCCGTCCCGCTTCGAGCGTGGCGACCGCCCCGAACGCGGGGAGCGCCCCGAGCGCGGCGACCGTCCGGAGCGTGGAGAGCGCCGTGAGCGCTTCCAGCGCGACCGCCGCCGTGACGAGGCGAACACCTCCGACACAGGTGGCCTGCCAGCCTTCCTGACAAACCCGGTGCGCTCCGCGCCTGCTCCTGTCGAGGATCAGAGCCCGGTGGCTCCGACGCTGGATTTCGGCGCCGAACCCGCCGCCGAGGAGCGTCCGCGCCGCCGCACCCGCCGCACCCGCCGTGACGTCGTCGAGAGCGCGGGCGACGAGGCTGCCAACTTCACGCCGGACGTGGAAACTCCTGCCGCCGAGTAACGGCTGAAAACGTGCGATAAGAACAAAAGGGAGAGCCATGCTCTCCCTTTTTTGTTGCACTGAGTTCTCGTGTCATTCCCGGCCGGAACGTCAGCTGATCCGGGCGCTTGATGAATCCCTCCACGTCATGGCCGGGCTTGTCCCGGCCATCCACGTCTTGCGGCGGATTGAAGACGTGGATCCCCGGAACAAGTCCGGGGATGACGCCTGTAATCCTACAAAGCGAGCGTCGCCTGCTCCGTCTCGAAGTGATCGCCAACCGCGATGCTCCCTCCGCTGAGAACTTCCGCATAGATGCCGCAATCGAAATGCCCGTAAGCCTCCATCAGGTTCTTCGGGATTTGCAGGTCGCGGATGCCGGTGTCCGGGTCCACATTGGTGGCTGCACAACGCTCGATGCGCTTCGTCACCTTCAGCCGCACACCGGAGGCCGTGGTGAGCACCTGGCCCACGAGGTCGAGCTCCGCCCAGGGCGCCAATCCGTCGATGTGAACGTTGCCACGGAAGCGCAAGGGATTGACCGGAGCGCCGACCACGTTCTCCAGCTGCCGCACGCTGGCGAGATTGATCAGCGAGACGAAGCCGCGCCGGGAATCGGTGAAGCGAAAGCCCTCCGGAGCCGTCAGCACCTTCGGCGGACCGCGCAGCTCCTTCGGCATATAGCGGCGAAAGAAGGCCTCGATGGCGAGCCGCCCTTCCCGCGTCGAGAGATCGCCGCGCGCCACCTCACGCCCACCCTCCTCGATGAAGAGCGTCGTGATCCGGTCGAGATAGCGTGTCTTCAACCGTGCCAGGCTCTCATTGCGCATGAGCATGAGGAACTTGATCTTGGGCTGGTGCTGCGGGCTTTGCGCATCGAAGCCGGCGGGACCGTTCTCGATGGCGAAAAGCCGGTCGCCGGGGAAATACCCGCCCTTGCTCAGAGTGGCGGATTCCAGGGTCTCGGGCGACAGGCCCTTCACGGGATAGCGTTGGAGGGAGGCGATGCGGATGGTCATGCTTCCTGGGTTAAGGCATGCCTCAAACGGAGAAAAGCCCTGCCGACACGCGGCAGGGCTCTCTCACCGAAAATCTGCATGAGACTTTTAAGAAGCGTCCCCCGAGCGGGCGACCTTTGACCGTTTCAGCTGGGGCGTGAAGCCGGCCTCGCGGCCGCGAGTGCTGTCGATCTCCACTTGGTGCGGGTCCTGCCTCATGCCTTCGTGAGAGGTCTGGTGCTCAGGAATATTGGCAGCGGGGCCTGCCTCCTGCTTCATGTGCAGCGCCTTCTCGGCATTGGCCATCAGCTCCTGGCGGGCCTTTTCAGCCTTGCGCTTCTTTGGGTTGAGGCGAGAAAGAAAATCAGAAAATGCCATGGGGAATTACTCCTTTGCGCGCGAAAGCACGCCATCGCTCTGGTCGCTGCGATGGGTGGGCGGGGTCTCGACGTTCTGACGGTTTTCAGGGATGTCGCGGGAGGTCTTCATGGTGCCGGTGGAATCGCCGATATCCTGTTCCTCGGCCGTGACGGCTCCGGCGCCTTCGCCACCTCTGAGCACCCGTCCGCGTTTCGTCGTATCGCCGAAGGTCCGAGGCGTCACGGAAGGTTGCTCCTCCAGCGGGCTCTCGGGCACAGCAAGGCCCAGCTCAGCATTGCGCGCTAGGTCTGCGCGGGCTTTCTCGGCATCTGAGCGCGGATCGCGCGTCATGGAAACCTCCTTGAATTCATTGAACTTGCTTGCAGGGTCAATGCGAGGGCGTGATAGGGGTTCCCCCTCTTGTTGTTCTCCATCAATGCCCCCACCTTAGGCGCAGCGGATGCTTCTCATTGAAGGTCCGACATCGCAGGGTTGGCCTGTGCCTCTTGAGAGGGCGGGCGAGCCTGAGGAGGGATGACACCATGAATTTCGAAAAATACACCGAGCGCGCCCGGGGTTTCGTTCAGGCTGCGCAGAATCTGGCCATGCGGGAAGGACACCCGCAGCTCTCGCCTGGGCATGTCTTAAAAGTTCTGCTCGACGATCCTGAAGGCCTGTGCGCCGGTCTCATCGACCGTGCGGGCGGTCGCTCGCGCGATGCCCATGCTGCCGTCGAGCAATGGCTCGCCAAGCAGCCGAAGGTCTCCGGCTCCGCCGCACAGCCGCAGGCGACGCGCGAGCTGATGCGCTTCTTCGACACCGCCGAGAAGGCCGCCGAGAAGGCGGGCGATTCTTACGTCACCGTCGAGCGCATGCTGCTGGCTTTGGCTGTCGAGAAGGACAGCGAAGCGGGCAGGATTCTGGCATCGGCCGGCGTGACCGCTCAAGGGTTGAACACCGCCATCAATGCTTTGCGCAAGGGCCGCACCGCCGACAACGCAACGGCGGAAAACGCTTATGATGCGCTGAAAAAATATGCGCGCGACCTCACCGAGGCGGCCCGCGAGGGCAAGCTCGATCCGGTGATCGGACGCGACGAGGAAATCCGTCGCACGATCCAGGTCCTCTCGCGTCGCACCAAGAACAATCCGGTTCTCATCGGCGAGCCCGGCGTCGGCAAGACCGCCATCGTGGAAGGCCTCGCGCTGCGCATCGTCAATGGCGACGTGCCGGAATCCTTGAAAGACAAGCAGCTGCTCGCTCTCGACATGGGTGCGCTGATCGCAGGCGCGAAGTATCGCGGCGAGTTCGAGGAACGCCTGAAGGCCGTTCTGCAGGAAGTGACGTCAGCCGAAGGCGGCATCATTCTCTTCATCGACGAGATGCACACCCTCGTCGGCGCAGGCAAGGCCGATGGCGCGATGGATGCCTCGAACCTGCTCAAGCCCGCGCTTGCGCGCGGCGAGCTGCACTGCGTCGGCGCGACCACGCTCGATGAATACCGCAAGCACGTGGAGAAGGACGCGGCGCTTGCCCGTCGTTTCCAGCCGGTCTTCGTGAACGAGCCCACCGTGGAAGACACGGTGTCGATTCTGCGCGGCTTGAAGGAGAAGTACGAGCAGCATCACGGGGTGCGCATCACCGACTCGGCGCTCGTTGCGGCGGCCACGCTCTCAAACCGCTACATCACGGACCGCTTCCTGCCGGACAAGGCGATCGACCTCGTCGACGAAGCCTCGTCCCGCCTGCGCATGCAGGTCGACTCGAAGCCGGAAGAGCTCGACAACATCGACCGTGAGATCGTGCGTCTCAAGATCGAGCAGGAGGCCCTGAAGAAGGAGACGGACGCCGCCTCCAAGGATCGCCTCGAGCGCCTGACGAAGGAGCTCGCGGATCTCGAAGAGCAATCGGCCGCCATCACGGCGCGCTGGAAGGCGGAGAAGGACAAGCTCGGCACGGCCGCCGATCTGAAGAAGAAGCTCGACGAGGCCCGTAACCAGCTGAGCCAGGCACAGCGCAACGGCGACTGGGCGAAGGCAGGCGAGCTTTCCTACGGCGTCATTCCGGGCCTGGAGAAGCAGCTTGCCGAGGTTGAGGCGAGGGCCGACGGCGGCGGCCTGATGGAAGAGGCGGTGACGCCCGACCACGTGGCGCAGGTCGTCTCGCGCTGGACCGGCGTGCCTGTCGACAAGATGCTGGAGGGCGAGCGCGAGAAACTCCTGCACATGGAGCAGGATCTCGCCAAGCGCGTCGTCGGTCAGCGCGAGGCGGTGGAAGCGGTCTCGACCGCCGTCCGCCGTGCGCGTGCAGGCCTGCAGGACCCGAACCGGCCCATCGGCTCGTTCATGTTCCTCGGCCCCACCGGTGTCGGCAAGACCGAGCTCACCAAGGCGCTCGCAAGCTTCCTCTTCGACGACGAGACCGCTCTCGTGCGCCTCGACATGTCGGAATACATGGAGAAGCACTCGGTCGCCCGTCTCATCGGCGCGCCTCCCGGCTATGTGGGCTACGAGGAGGGCGGCGCGCTGACGGAAGCCGTCCGCCGCAGGCCCTATCAGGTGGTGCTGTTCGACGAGATCGAGAAGGCGCATCCGGACGTGTTCAACGTCCTGCTGCAGGTGCTCGACGACGGACGCCTCACGGACGGGCAAGGCCGCACCGTGGACTTCCGCAACACGCTCATCATCATGACCTCGAATCTGGGCGCCGAGTATCTGGTGAACCAGCCCGAGGGTCAGGATACCGACGCGGTGCGCGATGAAGTCATGAGCGTGGTGCGTTCGCACTTCCGGCCCGAGTTCCTCAACCGCGTGGACGAGATCATCCTGTTCCACCGGCTGAAGCGCTCGGAGATGGGTTCCATCGTCGACATTCAGCTGAGCCGTCTGCAGAAGCTCCTGGAGGATCGCAAGATCACGCTGCAGCTTGATCCGGAAGCTCGCGAGTGGCTTAGCCAGAAGGGCTACGATCCAGCCTATGGTGCACGTCCGCTGAAACGCGTGATCCAGAAATACGTTCAGGATCCGCTGGCGGAAGCCATCCTTGCCGGCGAGATCAAGGACGGCGAGACCGTGCCGGTGCATGCAGGCCCCATGGGCCTGACCCTCGGCAATGCCACCGTGACAAAGGCCACGGAGCGTCCGCCGGAAGGCGTGCGGTTGAATTAAGCCGCAGAACACACATTGCAGAAGAAAGGCCGGGTCACCCCGGCCTTTCCTGTTTTCAGGAAGGGGTTCTATTCTGCGGCTGCGCGAAACTCTTCCTCGTCGCGAGTCGGAGGTCTGTTGCTTTCACGCAGCAGCGCGTCCTTGTCGACACGCTCGGCCTTGTCTTCACGAAGTTCACGCTTGGATCTGCGGAGCTGTTTGGCAGCCTTCTGCAAGGCCTGCCGGAACGCGGCGTAGAGGTCCTTGTTCTTGGCCTCGCCGGTCATCTTCTTCAGAGCGCCCATCTGGATATTCACCGTGCATCGATAGGTGATGCCCTCGCGGGCGACATGCACGGAAGCGGCACTTAAGCGCCCAAAGTACTTTCCTGCCACTTGGCGGATATTCGTTCTGGCGTATTCGGGAAACGCCTCGCCTAGATCGACGGTTGAGCTTTGCACCAGGATAGAATTTTCGGCGCCTTCGAGACTCATTCGTTCCTCCGTTCGTGAAGGTTCGGGGGCTAACGGCTGTTGTGCAGGATGGTTTCAGGGCACTAGGAAACAAATTCCTCCCTGCAAAGGTTATATCCGGTTCGGCTCCCGGAACTCGAAAACTCCTCTGCCAAGGAGGGCGTCAGCCTCGCACACGATTCGTCAGCCAGCAACAGGTTCTTCCACCGCGAG
This sequence comes from Microvirga medicaginis, assembly GCF_052658925.1. Classification (NCBI taxonomy): domain Bacteria; kingdom Pseudomonadati; phylum Pseudomonadota; class Alphaproteobacteria; order Hyphomicrobiales; family Methylobacteriaceae; genus Microvirga; species Microvirga medicaginis. The sequence goes on from NZ_JBQWEL010000002.1 coordinate 107,944, forward strand.
CGGAGCCGGCATCTCCCCGGCTTCCTTTCTGTTCGGCTTCGCGTGCTCGATCCTTATCTGCAAGGATCAGGGCCGGCGAGGCCGCTGGGCCACTTCGCCCACATCGATCACCCGCACCTCGACCGTGCGGGTGCGGTTGTCCCGCATGACCTTCAGCGCCACACTTTGCCCGACGCCAACCCGTTCAAGCCGATCCGTGAGATCGGACAGGCGCCGCACGGGCGCGTCCTCGATACCGACGATGATATCGCCGATCGCGCCCATGGCAGGATCGACCCCGCGCAACCCCGCCTGCTCCGCAGGCGAGCCCGGCGCCACGCCGGCAACGATCACGCCCGTCACACCAAGCTGAGCCGCAAGCGTTTCATTGGCGGCGAGAATGCCGATGCCGGGCGTGGGCACACGGCCGTTGCGAATGAGTTCGGGCACGACACGGTTCACCACGTCGACGGGAATGGCGAACCCGATGCCGGCATTCGTACCCGAGGGTGAAAAGATAGCTGTGGTGACGCCGATCAGCCGTCCGGCGGAATCAAGCAACGGCCCGCCGGAATTGCCGGGATTGATGGCGGCATCGGTCTGGATGACATCCGCGATCTCGCGCCCGCCGCTCGTGGGCAGCCGCCGCTTGAGCGCGCTGATGATGCCGGTCGTCAGCGACTGATCGAGCCCGAAGGGATTGCCGATCGCATAGGCCGTCTGCCCCACCTTCAGATCCGCCGAACGCCCCACGATCACGGGCGCAGGCAGGCTGCCTCGGCGCCCGAGACGCAGCACGGCAAGATCGTAGTTCGGCGCCTGTCCGACCACTTCCGCAGGCACCACCTCGCCGGAGGCAAGGCGCACCACGAAGCCGGCGCCGCTCGCCACCACATGATCGTTGGTTACCACATGACCGGCGGCATCCCAGACGAAGCCTGTTCCCGATCCGGACGGTTCGGCTTCGGTCGCAGGACCTCCCCGCGCGGACATGCTGACCACCTGCACGACGGAAGGCGCGACAGTCTCGAACACGCGAATCGTCGAACGCTCAAAATCAGACAGGTCGCCACGCGCCACGACGGGCTGCGGCTGGCGTGCGGAGAGCAGATAGGCATCCACGTAAGGCTGGAGAACGAGGATCGCGAGCAGCACCGCGACCACGAGCATGATGATGCGAGTCGCACGATCCTGCATCTTGCCTCCTCGATTGACGGGACCACCTCACAATGGACGCGCTTGGATGGACTTCGTTCCTCTCAAGGTGACGCCTCGAACAAAAGTCTCCTGCAAACGTTCGCCACGAAAGATCCTCGCAAAAGATCCTCGCAGGAGAATTTCATGTCCTCTCGCCGCCTCTTGATTGCCGGCATGGCCGTCGCGTTCACCCTCCCCGCTTTTGCCCAACAGCAGAACCAGGCAATCCCCTATCCCGTGTCGCCGCAACCCACCGAAACGCAGCCCAATCAGGGACTCGGCCAGGGAGCCGAGCAGCGTCAGCAGCGCACACAACAGGGCGGCGCGCCGCAGGACACGCGAACACCCATGCGCCAGGGCCAAGTCGGCAACGCACCTCAGGCCGGCGGCGCGCCCGCAGCGCAGGGCCAGCAGCAATCGCAGGCGGATCGCCAGTACATCCAGCAGGCGCTGGCCCTGAGCACGGTCTCGCTTCAGCAATCGAACTTCGCCCTGTCGAAGGTTCAGAATCCGCGCCTGAAACAATTCGCGGAATTCGAAATCGGCGAGCAGAACAACCTCGCGGATGTTCTGCACACTTTCGCCGATCCTGCGGCGACGGCCTCGACCACCTCGGGCGCCCAGGCCTCCGCATCGACCGCTCCTGAATTGTCGCAGGACGATTCCGCCGCCATGGAACGTCTGTCGAAAGCACAACCTGGCGCAGCATTCGACCGCGATTACGTCACCCTGCAGATTCAAGGCCACCAGAAGCTGCTGAAGCTGCAGGAGGATCAGATCAAGAGTTCCGGCAGCCGCGAGATGACCAACATCGCCAAGCTCGCGCGCGGACAGATCAGGGAGCATCTCGCCATGCTCGAGACCCTTCAGCAGGAGCTTGGCCGCTAAACATCTCCGGCCCCGCTTGTTTGCATGATGCGGAGCCGGAACCCCTCTTTCGACAGGTCGTTGCTTTCCAAGACTCGCGGGCTTTCTCCAGCCCACCTTAAACCTAAGAAGAGGAATATCCGATGGCGCGAGACAAGCGCGGAAATCCCCCGGAACCGGATGTGGATGAGGTGATGAACGAGCTGGCCCAGAATGAGGGCGGTGATGACTTCGTGGCCGGCCCCACCCAGCGCAATGATGTCGGCAATACCAAGCGTGCTGCGGCGAAAGCCACTGGCGCGATGGGCGCATCGAAGAAGCTCGATCCCGATCTCGACATCGATCATGTCGACGATGGCCGCGTGACGAGCGGCTCCAATGCCGGCGTCCGCTCGTTCAAGGAAGTGCCGGAAGAGGAAGATGACGACGCCGGCTTCCGGATGTCCAACGAGGAGATCGCGGCGGGCGCGACGACGACGGCTCAGAAGAGCCCTGCTCCTCGCTCCGCGCAGACGGATGCCGAGACCGGGCCCACCGGCATGAGCGGCGGCGCAGCCTCACGTAAGCGCGTGCCGGCTCCCGGCAATGCGGTGGATGTGCCGAAAGGAACCCTCGTGCGCGGCCATCCGACGGCGAGCCAGTCCGGCGGCCGCTCTCTCTCCTCCACGGGAGACGAGAAGCCTCCGAAGCGCTCCGCGCGCGCTGGCGGGGGACAGCACCAGCGCCCACCGGCCAAGGGCGGCTCGGAAGAGCGGTAATCTCCCGGTGTCTTTCCCGGCCGCAGCGCAGCGGAAGGGAAGGGAATCCGCTCGACCGCTTAGCTTTTTGGATCTCCTTCCCTCGCTTTGTTTGGCCTGAGGATGACACGGGTGCATGGCCCCTGCTCTTCTGCTGCATACCGGCCTCGACAGAAGGTGGAGTGACACGGTCCCGCCTCCCGCTTTATTGATCGTTCAGCCCAAATGGCTTTTTCGAAATAAAGTGACCGAGGAAACTCCCATGGATAGAAGAAAAGTTCTCAAAGGCGCAGGCTTGGCAGCTGCTGCCGGTGCCGTCGCCTCGCCCGCCGTCGCGCAGGCCAATCCTGAGATTCGCTGGCGCATGGCCTCGGCTTATCCCAAGAGCCTCGACACCCTCTACGGCGCAGGCGAGATGATCGCCAAGCGCGTGGCGGCAGCCACCGACAACAAGTTCCAGATCCAGGTCTTCGCGGCTGGCGAGATCGTCGGTGCGCTCCAGACTCTCGATGCGACGCAGAACGGCACCATCGAGTGCTCCTACACCCTGTCGAGCTTCTTCATCGGCAAGGATCCGACCTTCATGTTCGAGACCTCGGTGCCGTGGGGCATGAATGTGCGCCAGCACAATGCCTGGATGCATTACGGCGGCGGCCTCGATCTCGTTCGCGAGTTCATGAAGGACTACAATGTGTATCCCATTCCGGCAGGCCAGACGGGCGCGCAGATGGGCGGCTGGTTCCGCAAGGAGATCAACTCCATTGCGGATCTGCAGGGCCTCAAAATGCGCATCGCCGGCATGGGCGGCCAGATCATGCAGAAGCTCGGCGTGGTGCCACAGGTGCTGGCCGCAGGCGACATCTACCCGGCGCTGGAACGCGGTACGCTCGATGCGGTGGAGTTCTCGGGTCCTTACGACGACGAGAAGCTCGGCTTCGTGAAGGTCGCGAAGTATTATTACTACCCTGGCTTCTGGGAAGGCGGTGCGCAGCCCTCGCTCTATGTGAACATGGGCAAGTGGAACGAGCTTCCTGCGCACTACAAGGCGGTTCTCGAAGCAGCCTGCGCGGAAGCCAACGCTATGTGCGTAGCGAAGTACGATGCCCAGAACGCCGAGGCCATCCGCCGTCTCGTGGGCCAGGGCGTGCAGCTGCGTCCCTTCCCGCGGGACGTGATGGAGCAGAGCTACAAGGAAGCCTTCAAGCTCTACGGCGAGATCGCGGCCTCCAACGCGAAGTTCAAGAAGGTGTTCGATTCCTGGAGCGCCTTCCGCGAGAAGGAGCTGACCTGGTTCCGCATCGCCGAACTGCCCTTCGACTACTTTGTCAATCAGCAGCAGGGCCAGCGGTAAGCCTTAAATGGGGCGACGCGAAAGCGTCGCCTTTTCCTCGTCTATCGGGATCGATGCCTGTCCTGCTGCGTTGTCCGGTAACGGGACTCTCTGAGCACCATGGAGACAGGGTATGAACGACAAGATGCGCAATCGCAATCAGGACAAATCGCCCGGCAAGGCCGCACACAATGATCGGAAGCTGCCGGAGAATTCCAAGAAATCTCTCGACAAGAAGCTGGATGAAGGCGTGGAAGAGTCTTTTCCCGCGAGCGATCCGGTTTCCGTGAAGATCACGAAGTAAGGTCCTTTTTCATGACGTATGCCCCAGGTCTCGCGCCTGGGGCTTTTCGTTGTCAGCTGCGGCTTGCCACCGCAACTCCCAGCGCCGCGCAGGCCATTCCGGCCATCTGGATGAGGCTTAAGGATTCTCCGAACAGCAGGAAGGCCATGACGGCCGCGACGGGCGGCACGAGATAGAGCAGCGTCGCCACACCGACGACGGCACCCTGCCTGATGAGGAACAGCAACAGCCCGATGGCGCCGATGGAAAGGCCCAGGACCGCCCAGGCGAGCCCCCCGATCAGCGGCAGCGTCCATTCCATCCGTCCCTGCTCCGTCAGCAGAACCATCGGCAGGGTCACGATTGCGGCGCCGATATATTGCACGAAGGCGTTGACCCGCAGGTCCTTCGCGCTGCCGGCCCGCTTCTGCCAGATCGTGCCGAAGGTGATCGAGAGCATGCCGAGCACACAGATCACCAGCGGAAAGACAGGCACGCCGCCATCTCCCAGCTTCGGCGCCACGACGAGCGCGGCTCCCAGGAATCCGAGGCCGATCCCCGCCCAGCGGCGCGGCGATACCCGCTCCCCCAGCAGAGGCCCGGCCAGTGCCCCCGTCACCAAGGGCTGCAGCCCCGCCACCAGAGCGGAGATGCCGGCTGGAAGTCCATGCTTCACCGACCAGAACACCCCGCCAAGATAGCACCCGTGCAGGAGGGCACCGGCAAGCATTCCATTGGCCCATTCCTGCCCCGTGCGCGGCCAGGGCGCCCGGACGGCAAGGACGATCAGCCCCAGCACCAGGAGCGCCAGGAGATACCGGACCAGGAGGAAGGTCAGGGGATCGGCATAGGGCGCAACCGTCCGCGCCACGATGAAGCCGGTCGCCCAGATGACGACGAAGAGCGGGGGCGCGAGGCGGGCGAGAGGGGATGAGGTCATAGGGGATTGGGACCAAGCAACGGGGCGGGAGGCCGACACCTCCCCGGAAGGAGACCTTCTGCCATTCCCGAACCTCTCCTGTCGAGCGGCAGTTCGAGGACGCCTGTCTAGCGCATCGTGCGGACCTCCGATCCTGCACAAACGATCCGATGCTCCAGTCCCGTGTGCGCGGCAGCACATCGCAGGCCCGGCCCCGGGAATAAAGACCCATAAGCCAGGTTACGTAACGGCAGACAAGGAAACATTCTCAACAAGGGGTGCGATGCCGTTTGGCTCGGCCAAGACCGAGAACCGTCTCTCTGGTGCAGCCCCTATCCCAAGACCACAAGCCCTTAACGAGGACTTCCCATGACAACCCAATCGACAGACATCCTGCTGTCTGCCCTCTTGCCGACGCTGAACATCATCGAGGCCTCTGAAGCCGAAGGCGTCAACGAGACCTATACGGGCAGCGATGGGGTGACTGATGTCGTTTCCTACAAGAACGCGGGCGCTGCAGTCACCGTCGTCATGCCGGGTCCCGGCAGCACCAATGCCGGCGCACCGGCGGGAGGATGGGCTGCCGACGACACCTACAATTCCATCGAGGGAATTGAAGGCACGCGGTTCAATGACATGATCTATGGCAACGCGCAGAACAACGTCTTTATCGGCGGTGCTGGCGCGGACACGATTTATGGTGGAGACGGCGACGATACGATCAGCTACGCCACGGCGACCGCCGGCATCGTCGTGTCCTTGGGAACATACGTCGATTCAACGGGCGATGCGGCGGGCGACCGGTTCCAAAGCGTCGAGAACGTGATTGGCTCCGCCTTCGCCGACACCATCAACGGCACAAGCGGCAACAACACCATCGAAGCCGGGGGCGGCAACGATAAGATCGAAGGCTTCACGGGTGCCGATTCCATCGACGGTGGAGACGGCATCGATACGATCTACTACTGGTCTTCCGTTACGGGTGTGAATGTCAGCATGAGTCTGGCTGAAGGAGAGACCAACCCGGGCAATCCCAGCGCAGATGCCGGTGCGGGCGACGTGCTCGTCAACATCGAGAACATGGTCGGCAGCAAGTGGCACGACACATTGACCGGCAGCAACGGGGATAATGTGCTCGACGGATATCTGGCCGTTGGAACCCCGGCCGACATTCTCATCGGCAAGGGTGGAAACGACACGTATTACGTCGTTGCCTCCAATGGCGGCCAGGTGACTCAGATCGTCGAAGAGGCCGGTGAAGGATCGGGAACGGACCTGGCCTATACCAGCGTCAGCTACACACTGGCTGCCAATGTCGAGAAGCTGACGGCGCTCGCCGGCAAGGACAAGGCCATCAATCTCACCGGCAATAATCTCGCCAACACGATCATCGGCAACGAATACGGCAACCGGATCAATGGCGGCACCGGAGCCGATACGATGATGGGCGGGAAGGGCGACGACCTCTACTATGTCGACAGCACGTCCGACCGGGTGGTGGAAACCTCGACCGGCGGCACGGCGGACATCGTCTCCACCAGCGTCAGCCATACGCTGTCCTCTTACGTGGAACGGCTCTACGCCTCCGGCTCCGCCGCGATCACGCTCACCGGCAACACGCTCTCGAACGTGATCAAGGGCAATGCCGGTGCCAACAAGATCAACGGCGGCTATGGCAACGACATCCTCTATGGCGGGTCAGGCAAGGACATCTTCGTGTTCAGCACCGGCCTGAGCAGCAGCTCCAACAAGGACCGGATCATGGACTGGAATGCGACTTACGACACGATCCAGCTGGAGAATGCTGTCTTCAAGAAGCTGACCAAGGCGGGCACGCTCAGCTCGAGCTTCTTCAAGATCGGAGCCAAGGCGCTCGATGCCAATGACTACATCGGCTACAACAAGGCCACCGGTGACTTGTGGTACGATTCCAACGGCAATGCCGCTGGAGGTCAGGTGACCTTCGCCAATATCGGCGCGAACAAAGCCATCGCGTATAGCGATTTCGTCGTCATCTGATCGGCAGGTCATCCACGGCAAAGGCCTCCTCCGGGAGGCCTTTTCTGTTGGAACGTTCGGCAGGAGAGCCGTTTAAAGCTGATGAGGAGCAAGAATCCATCTAAGCTCGACAGGCGTTTTGCCTTGCCTGTTCTTCGTCGCCGCACCATCTCCAGCCTCCTGGAGCCTGATTGTTGAAACGCCTGCGCCTCTATCTCGAACTGCTGACGATCACCATGAACCGGTTCGTGCTCCACGATTCCTGGGCGATCGCAAGCCATATCGCGCTGTCGGTGCTGACCTCCTTGTTTCCCTTTCTCATTCTGGTGACGGCGCTGGCGGGCGTGTTCGGCACCGGCACCCTGGCCGATGAGGTCGCCGACCTCATTCTCGAAGCATGGCCGAAAGAGATCGCAGGTCCGATCGCCGGGGAAGTCCACCACATCCTCACCGGGCGACGCAGCGACGTGCTCACCTTGGGCGTGGTGCTGACCCTCTACTTTGCATCGAGCGGCGTCGAGAGCCTGAGAGTCGGCCTGAACCGCGCCTATAACGTGCGCGAGACCCGTGCCTGGTGGTTGACGCGCCTCGAATCCATCGCCTTCGTCATCGGCGGCGCCTTCGTGCTCATGGCGATGGCCGTGCTCGTAGTTCTGGGGCCTTTCATCTGGCGCGGCATCCTATGGTGGGTGCCGGCGCTGCGGCCCTTCGACGGTCTGATCGGTTTCCTGCGGATCGGCGTGGCCACCCTCGTCATCGTGGTCGGCCTGCTGCTGGCCCACAAGCTCATCCCTTCCGGACGTCGCAGCTTCCGCTCCGTGCTGCCGGGTGTCGGCGTGACGCTTTTCCTGTGGCTTCTCGGCGGCTTCGGCTTCAGCTGGTATCTCGAATACTATCCTGGCGCCTACGCCTCCACCTATGGCGGCCTCGCGACCGCCATGGTGGCGCTGATCTTCCTCTATACCTTAGGCGCAATCTTCCTTTTCGGCGGCGAATTGAACGGCACCATCCTGGCCGCCAAGCAACGGCGGCTCGAGAAGGAGCGGCAGCCCGAACTCACCGACGTGATTACGCTTCCCTGACCGTCAGAGATTGGGAGACACCCTGATCTCCAGCATCGCCGCCGCGGAGGGCCGCGCGTCGGCAGCGACCCCGTAGCCGACCTTGACGTTCAGCACGGACCGGAAGGCATCGTCGTGGGCGCTGAGCACGGTCTGGCCGACAATCTCCGACATCAGCCCCGCGCCGAGTGACCCGCTGGCGAGATCGAAGGTCATGTTCGGCGAGAACATCACCTGCGTGCTCCATCCATCGAGCGCCAGATTCAACGGGAGGCCAAGCGTTCCGCTCACCGTCTGCGAATAATTCCCCTCAAAATTGGTCACGGAACCGGATGTTGCGAGCTTCAAACTGGGGACATTCAAGCTTGCATGGCCTTCCGACCAGAACGCGTGCCAGCTGGCTGTCGATGAAAGGCTGCTTGCATCAGCGTCGCCGCGGCTCAGTTCGGTTCCGATCTGAAGATTGAGACTCTGAAAGGGCTGCACCTTGGCGCCAACGATCCGTGCGGCGGCATCCGCATGGAAAGCGTCCGCCCGTCTCCCGCCAAGGCCACTCGCCCAGATCTGGGTGCGGGGTAGGTTGGAGCCGGTCCCCTGCTTCGGCTTATTTCTGGAGACAGCCAGATGCTCATCCAGCCAGGTTCTCGTGATGTGAAAGGGAGAGTTGGGCAAGTTGTCCAAGGCCTGAGCCGAGGCATCAAGCGGATGAGATAAAAGCAAAACCGCTCCATAAATGAAGTAAATGCGCTTCATTGCCCCAAACAAGAATATAATCTTCTAAATTGTAAAAATCTTTGATGACTCAAAGAGATATTCTTTAATAAAAATTTAAACCTACAAACCCTGAGAAAATCACCTTTGTTCTCAGGAGCATGTCCCGTTACTTAAGAATCTGCCTGGTCCGGTTTGAGGAAAGACAGACGCGGCGTCAAAGAAAAACGGCCGGACTGTGCCCGGCCGTTTTGTCTCATCGGGTCGGATCGTTCAGCCGACGACGCGGTACTTCACGAAACCCTCCGGGGCATCGCCCATCTTCTCGACCTTGATGCCGGCTGGCTGGTAGGCGCTCGCATTCGGACCCGTCGTGAAGGTCATGGTGACGCCTGCGGGCACGACGAGGGACCAGGAGCCATCGGCCTTCGGCGCGACTTCCTTCTTCTCCAAGATGTACCGCATGATCGCATCGCGGGTAAGATCGGGCGCCTCGAACACGATGGTCGTGCCGTCATTTCCGGGGAAGTTGCCGCCACCGCCCGCGCGGTAGTTGTTCGTCACGACGATGAAAAGCTGATCGTCCGTCACGGGCCTGCCGTTATAGGTCAGGTCCTTGATGCGATGCGCATCGGCATTCACGACCTTGCCGTTGTCGTCGTAGCGCGATGCTTGCGTCGGATCGATCTTGTACTGCACGCCTGCGATGACGTCGAAATTATAGGCCGGGAACTTGGAATTGATGAGCTCCTGTTCGCCGCCCTTCGCCGGATCGATCTGGTTGTAGATGCCGGCCGAACGCTCGAGCCACTCGCGCACCTGCGCGCCCGTGACCTTCACCACGCGGATCGTGTTCGGATAGATGTAGATATCCGCCATGTCCTTGATGGCGAGCGGGCCGGGCTTGATCTCGGTGAAGTAGTTCGGGCCGCCGCGTCCGCCGGCCTTGAAGGGCGCGGCAGCGGACAGGATCGGCAGATCCTTGAAAGCAGACGTCTTGAGCTGGTCCGCCACATACCACGCCTGTGCCTCGGCCACGAGCTTTACGGAAGCATCGTCCGAAACCAGCGAGAAATAGGAATGAATCGGCACCGCCGTCTTGCCGACAGGCTCGCGCACGTATTTGAGCGTGGCGTCGTGATCGGCCTGAACCGCGGCAATGATACCTGCTTCTGAATCCACCTTCGCCACCACCTTGCGGTCGACACGGTCATAGATCGGGCGCGCCTCGGTGCGGAAGCCCGCGACCTTCCAGGCATCGCCCTCCTTCACGAGGTCGAGATCGATCACGCCGAGATGGCTGCCCCAGAAGCCGGCCATGACAGCGGGCTTGCCGTGCAGCGTGCCCGCCTTCACGTCGACGCCCTCGATGTTGTTGAACTCCTTGCCGCCCGGGAACACGAAGTGCTGGTGCCCGGTGAGGATGACATCGATGCCCTCGACCTTCGCCAGATGGAGTGCTGCATTCTCCTCGCCGCCCTTGCGCTCGCCGCCCGCAATGCCGGAATGGCAGAGCGCGACAACGATTTCGGCGCCTGCCTTCTTCAGATCCGGCACATGCTTGTTCGCGGCGTCGACGATGTCGATGGTGGTCACCTTGCCGTCGAGATTGGCCTTGTCCCACTGCACGATCTGCGGCGGCACGAAGCCGATCACGCCGATCTTCAGCTGCTGCTTGGCGCCGGATTCATCGACGAATTCGCGGTCGAGAACGAGCCATGGCTTGTAGAGCGTTTCGCCGTCGGCCTTGATCGCGTTGGCGCAGACGATCGGGAATTTCGCAGCGCCCAGCGAGTTCTGCAGGAACTCAAGCCCATAATTGAACTCGTGATTGCCGACCGTGCCGCAATCGTAGCTCAAGGTGTTCATAGCGGCGACGATGGGGTGCACGTCACCCTTCTTCATGCCCTTGCGATAGGACACGTAGTCGCCCAGCGGCGAGCCCTGGATGATATCGCCGTTGTCGAAGAGCAGGCTGTTCTTCGCCTCAGCCCGCGCCGCCTTCACGAGAGTCGCCGTGCGCGCAAGACCGACCGTGTCGTCTGGCGCATCGCGATAGTAATCATAGGGTAAGATGTTCACGTGAAGGTCGGTGGTCTCCATGATGCGGAGCTTCACCACCGGGCCGGCGGCCCAGGCGAGATGAGGCAGGCCCGAGAGAGCGGCAGCGGCCACACCGGTTTGAAGGACGCGGCGGCGGGTAATCGACGATGTCATGAGATATGTTTCCCTCTGGTGGAACGTTGTTCCTTAACCAGAGGGAAGCACATCTTTTATGACAGGATCAAGATAGCCGGCTCACGATGCCTGCAGGGCCTCGTCGAGGTCGCGGAAGAGATCCTCCACGTCCTCGATGCCGGTGGACAGACGCAGGAGATCCGACGGGCAAGGCGTTCCCGGGCCTTCGATGGAGGCGCGGTGCTCGATGAGGCTCTCGACGCCGCCAAGCGATGTCGCCCTTTTCCACAGGCGAACCCTCGCGGCCGTGCTGATGGCCGCAGCCTCCCCGTCCGTCACCTGGAACGAGAGCATGTAGCCGAAGCCGCCCTCCATCTGCCGCGCGGCGATGTCGTGGCCGGGATGCTGCGGCAGGCCGGGATAGAGCACCCGCGCCACCTTCGGGTGCGCGGAGAGGCGCTGCGCGAGATCGAGCGCAGACTTCGCCTGCGCCGCCGCGCGCACATGGAGCGTGCGCATGCCGCGCATGAGGAGATAGGCCTCGAAGGGGCCGAGGATCGCGCCCTGCATCTTGCGGATGGAGGCGACCTTCGCCCAGAACTCGTCGGCCTTGGCCCCTGCGAGCGCGCCTGCCACCACATCCGAATGACCGTTGAGCACCTTGGTCGCGGCATGCATGACGATGTCGGCGCCGAGGTTGAGCGGACGGGTGTGAACCGGCGAGGCGGTCGTGGAATCGACCGCCAGCTTTGCTCCCGCCGCATGGGCGATCTCGGCAACGGCCGCGATGTCGGTGATGGTCCAGAGGGGATTGGAGGGCGTTTCGACCCAGACGAGTTTCGTGCGGCCCGGAACGATGGCGGCACGCAGGGCATCGAGATCGTCCGTCTCCACGAAATCCACGCTGAGGCCCCAGCGCACGGCCTCCGTCATCAGCCAGCTGCGCAGCGCCCAGTACATGACCTTCGAAGCCACGATGTGATCGCCGGGATTCAGCGCCTGGAACACGGCGGTGGCCGCCGCCATGCCGGAAGAGAACAGCAGCGCGCCGGCCTCGGCCTCTTCCAGCATGGCCAGAACGCCTTCGGCCTCGCGGATCGTCGCGTTGTCGGGGCGGCCATAGACGAAGCCGGAGGAATAGGCGTTGTCCTCGTCGCGGATGTAGGTGGTCGCCACATGGATCGGCGGCACCACCGCTTTCGTGATCGGGTCCACATGGCCCATGGCTTGTGCGGTCAGGCTGCGCTTCGACCATGGGGAACGCGATGACGACATAGGAACCTCCGGGAAGCGTGACGGTTGCGTCACGGAATGTAAGACGCGCACCTCATAAAGGGATTTCGACGATGCATACAGATCAATCTGTGCCGGGCAGCCATGCAACGCCGCCGCTTTGGCGGCTCCTGATCGCCGTCCCGCCGGTCGTGGCCGTCAGCGTCGCCGGCGGGCTCGTGACGAGGGCCAAGATTCCAACCTGGTATGCCGATCTCGCCAAGCCCAGATTCACGCCGCCGAACTGGCTCTTCGCACCCGTCTGGACAACCCTTTATGTGCTGATGGCTTATGCGCTCTGGCGCATTCTTTCGCTGCCGAAGAACCTGCCCGGCCGGACAGCGGCGGCAGCGCTCTTCTTCGTGCAGCTCGCGCTGAACTCACTCTGGTCCTTCGCCTTCTTCGGCGCACAGAGCCCCCTGGCGGGTCTCATCGTCATCGCCGCCCTGATCGTGGCGATCCTCTCCACGATCATTGCATTCTGGAGGCTCGATCGGATCGCCGCTCTTCTCTTCGTGCCGTATCTCGCCTGGGTTGCCTACGCGACCCTTCTGAACGGCGTGGTCTGGCAGCTCAACAGCTGATCATTCCGGCTTGTCGAAAAGATCCGGGTTCGTGTCGTGGCGGTCGAGAACGCCGACGAACGGAAGCTGGCGGTAGGAATGGGCGACATCCATGCCGTAGCCGATCACGAACACGTCGGGGCAGGTGAAACCCACATAGTCCGGATCGATCGACACGGCGCGCTTGCCGGGCTTTTCCAGGAGAACGGCGGTCTTCACGCTCTTGGCGCCGCGGGCCATCAGCAGGTCCTTGGCGAAGGTGACCGTGCGGCCGGATTCGAGAATATCATCCACGAGCAGCACGTCGCGGCCGCGCACGTCGCTTTCCACGTCACGCAGGATCGTGACGTTGCCTGAGGAAACGGTGCCGTCGAGATAACTGGAGAGATGCACGAACTCCACTTGGGGGCTGAGGCCCGCACGGTGCAGGGCCCGGAGCAGATCCGCCGCAAACATGAAGCTTCCCTTCAGCACGGCGACGACCAGCAGGTTCTCAGGCTTGGCGTTCGCGATTTCCTGCGCCAGCGCCTCGTTGCGCTTGGCGATGGTCTCCTCGTCGAAGAGAACCCGGATGCGGTGGGAAGCAGTCATCGTCAATCTGTCCAGAAAACAAGTGGAAGCATTTGAAGGCTTCTCCCTTCACGACCATGGCGGAGCGCGGAAGTCAAACGGACTTCACGATTTTCACGGCAAAATCGGACGCTTAAGCCGCTTCAGACCGATCCTGCGGCAATGTTCCGCGACTGCTTCGCTTTCCGTCCATGCCCCGCAAGTTTATGGCTTGCTAACCATGGCGGGGCGATAACGGAACGAATCGCCTTGTGGCCGGACCTGTCCGGTCGGTCACTTTTGTCGCTGCTTCAGGAGGGTTCGGGCGCGCGTGAGAGCCTATTATGAAGAGGAATTCGATGAAGACATGGCCGTTCCGGCCGTGCATTTCGAGAATGTGGGCGTGCGTTACGGCATGGGGCCCGAGGTTCTGCGCGACCTGACCTTCTCGATCGAGCCGAATTCCTTCCAGTTCCTCACGGGTCCCTCGGGCGCGGGCAAGACCACGCTGCTGCGCCTCATCCTGCTCTCGGTGAAGCCGACGCGCGGGCTGATCTCGCTCTTCGGAGAGGATGTCTCCAAGATCTCGAAGAACGAGCTGACCGGCCTTCGCCGCCGCATGGGCGTGGTGTTCCAGGATTTCCGCCTGCTCGATCACCTCACGACCTACGAGAATGTCGCTCTGCCCTTGCGCGTCCAAGGCAAGGAGGAGGCGAGTTATCGCGCCGAGGTCGTCGAGCTGCTGCGCTGGGTAGGCCTGGGGGACCGCATGCACATGCTGCCGCCCGTGCTTTCGGGCGGTGAGAAGCAGCGCGCAGCCATTGCCCGTGCGCTCATCGTGCGGCCGGACCTGCTGCTTGCCGACGAGCCCACCGGCAACGTGGACCCTTCCCTCGCCCGGCGGCTGCTGCGCCTCTTCATCGAACTGAATCGGCTCGGAACGTCGGTGGTCATCGCCACGCACGATTTCAGCCTCATGGACCAGCTCAACGTTCGCCGCCTCGTGCTCGGCGACGGCCGGCTGCATATCGACGAGTGAGCCGGATGAACGCGCCGCAACCCCGCCTCAGGAAGGCCGCGGCCCAGAAGCCGCAGGGAGGAGAGAAGCGAACGCTCCCCGCCTCCTTGAGCCGCAACGCGCCGCTCGTGCCGGTCGACTCCGCCGGCGGTCAGGCTCTCGCCGCCGTCATCGCGATCCTCACCTTCCTTGCTGCCCTGTGCGCGGGCGGCGCGGAACTGGTCTCCGCCAGTTCCGCCCAGTGGCGCTCGGAAATCGCCCGCGAGGTCACCATCCAGATCCGTCCCAATCCCCAGCGCTCCATCGACGACGACGTGGCGCGCGCGGTGACGTTGGCGCGCCAGGCGCCGGGGGTGGAACAGGCGCAAGCTTTCACGAAGGAGGAATCGGAGCGTCTTCTGGAGCCGTGGCTTGGAACCGGCCTCGACTTCAAGGATCTTCCGGTGCCGCGCCTGATCGTGATCAAGCTCAAGGACGATGAGCGGCCCGATTTCGCCCCGCTCAAGCAAAGCCTGCAGAAGGAAGTGCCCGGCGCGACCTTGGACGATCACGCGCTCTGGGTCTCGCGCCTCTCGACCATGGCCAATACGATCATTGCCACGGGCGTATTTCTGGTGACCCTCGTTCTCGTCGCGGCGGGATTGGCGGTCATCTTCGCCACGCGCGGCGCCATGGCCGGCAACAAGGAAGTGGTGGAGGTGCTGCATTTCGTCGGTGCCAACGACGACTTCATCGCCAAGGAGTTCCAGCGCCGCTTCTTCCGCTTGGGCCTTCGAGGCAGCGCCATCGGCGCGAGCGGCGCTCTCGTTCTCATCATCATCTTGGGATTGATCACCCGCTCCTGGCGGGCAAGTCCGGCGGGCGACCAGATCGAGGCTCTGTTCGGGGCGTTCAGCATCAGTTGGACAGGTTATGTGGTCGTCATGCTCATCGCACTCCTCGTGGCGCTGATCACGGGCATCGTGTCCCGCCTGACGGTGAGACGTTTTCTTAACGGAAATGGTTGATCCTGGCACACCGTGCGGAAGAGGGGTCTCGGTTCTTCGCTAGCGCGGCCCTCCGGGTCGCAGACGCAGACCTCCGGTTCCGCATACAACGATGCGCTAGCTTACCTTTGGGAAAAGAGGGCTGCCTCTCCATTGCCGCATTCTCCACTATCATCGCCCAAGATGACCTCGCGAACGCACAATTGGGCGACGCCGAGCGCCATGGAACCCGCTGAAGCCTTGGGCTGGGGCTGGACGATGCCTGGCGCTCCGACGCATCCGACCAAGAGGTCCTTGACCCGGCGGCTCTTGAGCGCCGGCGCCTGGAGCTTTGCTGCTTTCTGTCTGATCGGCTTCCTCGGTTTTCTCGCCTTCGTCTACAGCATCGACCGCATCGAGCAGCCGCCCGAGACGCGTGCCGACGGCATCGTGGCGATGACAGGCGGCGCGCAGCGCATCGGTGACGCCATCGACCTCCTGGCGAAAGGCTACGCCAAGCGTCTCCTGATCTCCGGCGTCAATGAGAAAACCAACCGCGATCAGATCTCCCGCCTCAATCCCGGCCAGCGTCAGCTCTTCGATTGCTGCGTTGATCTGGATTACCGGGCCCGCAACACAATCGGCAACGCCATTGAGACGCGGCGCTGGGCGGAAGCGAACGGGTTTAACACCATCATCGTCGTGACCTCCAACTACCACATGCCCCGCATGCTGGTGGAACTCGACCACGCCCTGCCGAACCTGCAGAAGATCCCCTATCCCGTCGCAGCCACCATCGATCCGCACGAGTGGTGGCACAATCCCGCGACGGCCAAGATTCTGGTGACGGAATACCTGAAGTTCCTCGCCGTCTGGGTTCGTACCCGCTTCGAGGAGGATCCGGAGAGTTCCTCGGTCGCCCACATCATCAGCGGCGGCGCTCCGAGCCGGCAGGCGAACGTCCGGACATCCTGGCGCTAGCGCATCGTGCGGAACCGAAGGTCCGCTTCCAACGATGCTTCCTAGAAAGATGAAGCATCGGATCGTCCCCAAAAGTGCAAGTCCACTTTTGGGTCCGTTGCTCTAGAGCCTTGCGCCAAGACCGATTAAGGTGCGCCACCCGCGGAGCCGCATGCTCCGCTTTTTACGTCTTTTAGGAAGCCATGCTGTTCGTTCGCTCCCTGCTGTTCAACATTGCCTTCTATGCCAATCTCATCCTGTGGCTGATCATCCTCCTTCCGGGCCTGCTGGTGCCGCGTCGGACATTCATCAGGCTCGCTCAAGCCTGGGCGCATTCGTCTCTCTGGCTCCTGAGGGTTCTGGCCGGGACCAGGATCGATGTTCGCGGACGGGACAAGATCCCGGCTGGCGGGGCCCTGGTCGCCGCCAAGCATCAATCCCTTTGGGAAACCTTCGCGCTGGTGACCCTTTTCGACGACCCGACCTTCATCCTGAAGCGGGAGTTGATGTGGATTCCCTTTTTCGGGTGGTATCTCTGGAAAGCAGGCTGCGTTCCGGTGAACCGCAAGGCGGGATCCTCGGCCCTCCTCCAGATGACGGCCCGGGCCAAGGAAGAGGCGCAGCATGGCCGCCAGATCATTATCTTTCCGGAAGGCACGCGCCGCCCACCGGGAGCGCCGCCCGCCTACAAGTACGGCGTCGCGCATCTTTACAGCAATCTCGGCTTTCCCTGCATCCCGGTGGCGCTGAATTCCGGTCTCTACTGGCCCCGCCGCCAGTTCATCCGCCGCCCCGGCACGATCCGCGTGGAAATTCTCGACCCCATCGCTCCCGGACTGCCGCGTGAAGAGTTCTTCAGGCTCGCCCAGGAGCGGATCGAGGAAGCGTCCGACCGGCTGCTGGCCGAGGGACGGCGGGAGCTGGGCCTGAGCGATTCGGCCGAGAAAGCGGCCGTGTCGGCCTCAAAAGTTTGATATTGCTAAGCTTTCCAGCATCTTGACGGTTCGTCTCGTCCTTCCTACATATAAGAACATATGGCGAACAAACGAACCATATCCTGGAATACGGCCATGCGGGACCTCCGCAACGACCGAATGCGGAGGGCTGGCGTGCGCGAGGAACGCTTACGGGCAACGGCGGGGCTTCGCTCCTCCTCCACCTTGAGCTCATGGCGCGGCCTGTCCGGCCGCCGCTACATCGTCGGCGTGCATCCCCTTGAGTTGAGCGAATTACTGGAAGTCACCGATGCGGTGATCCTGGCGGTCCACCGTGACGAAGGCGGCACCGGTCACGTGGTCGATTCCGTGCTCGCGGGCGCTGAGCCCAGCCCGGAGACGCGGACCCGCTGGCTCGAAAAGGTGCGGGAGCGCGGCGCCTCGGAACTCCATATCCACCGCCTCGCCGATACGGAAGCACGCCGCCGCGAGATCCTGGCGGATCTGCGCGAGAACGCCGATCAGGCCTCCTGATCGAGCGCCTCGACGAGCCGCTGCATCAGCGGATCGACGACACCCATGCTCAGAAGATGCTCGTGGGTCGAGCGCACGTAATCCGGATTGGCGCCGGAGATACCCTGTCCCTGCCGCACCAGAGCCAGCACCTCGTCGAAGGAGAGATTGCCCGCATATTGCTCATGCCTGCGGTCGGCCACGTAGCCGAGGGCCGTCACGGCCCTGCCGTCGTCGAGCCGCACGGGCAGATGCCGCTCCAGATAGACGCTCGTCACCTGCTCGCGCTCGCGCAGGTAGTGCACCGTCGCCTGAGCCTCCTGCCTCGCCACGCGAAAAGCAACCCCGTGGCAGCGCCCGCCGCGATCGAGGCCGAGAACAAGGCCCGGATTCTCAGGCGTTCCGCGATGGACATGGGAGAGAACGCAGAGCGCGCGGCGATAGCCGTGAAGATGAGCGTGGCGGCGTTCGACAAAGGGAAAGCCTGGCCTCCACATGAGGGAGCCGTAGCCGAAAACCCACAGATCGTCAGACCCGTCCATCATCACTTGTCGTGCCCGAACCTTGCCTGCTTTGCTCTTTAAGGAGCACTGCCATCACGCAACACGTGTTCTCCACTTTTCCCACGGGCGCTAGAGCATCGGACCCAAAAGTGGACTTGCACTTTTGGGATTCATCCGATGCTTACGCTTTATGCTGGCGCATCGTCGTTTGCGGAAAACCGGGTCCACTTTTCCGCACGATGCGCTAACAGTTACGAAGCAGCAGCACAACAGGAGATCTTGCATGGCTGAGGCCATCCTCACGGAAAACAGGCGCCGTAGCCGCTTCTGGCTCTACACGCCTTTCGTCCTGCTGCTTCTCGTCGCCATTGCCTGGAGCGTAGCCTGGTTCGTCATCCGCAACCGCGCGGCCGAGTCGCTCGACGCATGGCTTGCGGCGGAAGCACAGAAGGGCTGGCAATGGACCTGCACGGACCGCACCGTCGCAGGCTATCCGTTCCGCATCGAGATCATCTGCAACACGCTCGATCTGAAGCAGGGCGCGGTGACGGCATCGTTCGGACGGACGGAAGCCATCGCTCAGGTGTACCAGCCGCGTCTCGTGATCGCCGAAATCGCGGGACCGTTACGCGCGAGCGACGGCAAGGTGAATGTGCAGGGCGAGTGGAAACTGATGCAGGCCAGCATTCACGCCTCGCCAACGGGCCTGCAGCGCCTCTCGATTGCGGCCAACGCCCCTAAGTTCAATGTGACGGGGCTTCTGCCGCAGGAGATCGCAACATCGGGCGAGCGTCTCGAACTGCATCTGCGCCCCAATCCCTCGCGAGCCTCCGAGAAGGCTTATGATACGGCAATTTTCGTGAAGCAGGCGCGCATTCCGCTGCTTGATACGCTCATCGGCGGCGCGGAGCCGACGGATCTGAATGCGGATCTCACGGCAACCCAGGTCGTCGGCTTTCAGGGCCGTCCGGTTGCTGAAGAACTCGAGCGCTGGCGCATTGCGGGCGGCACGCTCGACATTCTGATGCTGTCCGGAGCCAAAGGTCCGCGCCGCATCGAGGCGAAGGGGCGCTTGAACCTCGACGAGGAGCACAGACCCGCGGGCCAGCTCAGCCTGGCCGCGGCCGGCCTCGACGGCCTCATCGGCAAAGTCACGGGCAACCGCACGGGCGGCGCGCTGCTCGGTGCGTTGCTGGGGCAGAACCAGCGGGCTCCGGAAAAGACCAATGGACAGCCGCAGCTTGCAACCCTGCCGCCGCTGACCCTCAACAACGGGTTTCTCGCGATGGGACCTTTCGTGATCCCGAATGTGAGGCTGCAGCCGCTTTATTGAATGCGGTTAACATCGTCATGGCCGCACTTGTTGCGGCCATCCACGTCTTAAGAACCACTGCGCCATAAACACGTGGATGCCCGGGACAGGCCCGGGCATGACGGAAGTCGATATCAAGCCTTGTCCTCGCGCCTGCGTCCGAAATCGGGCTCCGGCGTTTCCTGGCCTGAGGAGATGATGCCACGGCGGATCGCGCGGGTGCGGGTGAAGAGATCGAACAGCTTGTCGCCCTCGCCCCAGCGGATGGCGCGTGCCAGCAGCGCGATGTCCTCGTTGAGGCGGCCCAGCATTTCGAGCACCGCTTCCTTGTTGTGCAGGAAGATGTCGCGCCACATGGTGGGGTCGGAAGCGGCGATGCGCGTGAAATCGCGGAATCCGCCGGCCGAGAACTTGATCACCTCGCCCTGCGTGACGGTTTCCAGATCCGCCGCCGTGCCCACGATGTTGTAGGCGATCAGATGCGGCACGTGGCTGGTGATGGCGAGCACGAGATCATGGTGCTGCGCCGTCATGATCTCCACATTCGAGCCCATGGCCGCCCAGAAGGCGCGCACGCGCTCGATAGCATCTTCGTCCGTGCCTTCCGGCGGCGTCAGGATGCACCAGCGGTTATGGAAGAGCGTCGCAAAGCCTGCATCGGGGCCTGAATGCTCCGTTCCCGCCACCGGATGCGCGGGCACGAAATGCACGCCCTCCGGCAGATGCGGCTGAACCTGCGCGATCACGGAGGCCTTCACCGAGCCCACATCCGACACGATGCAGCCAGGCTTCAGGCCCGGTTTCATGGCTTCAGCCACGGCGCCGCACACGCCCACCGGCACGCAGAGGATGACGAGATCCGCATCCTTCACGCCCGAGACGAAATCGGTCGTCGCTTCGTCCGCGATGGTCAGCTCGCGCACGCGCGCCACCACCTCCTCGCTGCGATCGATCGCAACGACGGTCGCGGCGAGATTGAGATGTTTCGCCGCCCGCGCGATCGACGACCCGATCAGGCCGAGACCGATCAGGGCAATGCGGTCGAACAGCGGCTTATCGAGAGGAGGCCCAAGACGCTCAGGCATTCTGAGCTCCCTTCCTGGCCCCATTCATGAAATCACGCAGAGCCTCGACGACGAGGCGGTTCGCCTCCTCGCTGCCGACCGTGAGACGAAGAGCCTGCGGCAGACCGTAAGCGTCGATCCGGCGCAGGATCAGGCCGCGGCTCAAGAGAAATTCGTCCGCGTCTTTCGCGGTCTTCCCCGACTCTTCAGGGAAGTTGATCATCAGGAAGTTCGCAACGCTCGGCGTGACTTCCAAGCCAAGCGCCTCGATCTCCTGGGTGAGCCAGTCGAGCCATTGCGCATTATGCTCGGCGGCTTTCGCCACATGCGCGTCATCCTGAACCGCCGCGATGCCGGCGGCCATCGCGGGACCGTTCATGTTGAAGGGACCGCGAATGCGGTTCACCGCATCCACGATATGCGCAGGCGCGACCATCCAGCCGATGCGCAGGCTCGCAAGGCCGTAGATCTTCGAGAAGGTGCGCGTCATCACCACATTCTCGGCGGTGGCGACGAGTTCCAACCCTGACTCGTAATCGTTGCGGCGCACGTATTCCGCATAGGCCGCATCGAGCACCAGCACCACATGCGGCGGCAGACCCGCATGCAGCCGCTTCACCTCGTCGAAGGGAATATAGGTGCCGGTCGGGTTGTTGGGGTTGGCGAGGAAGACGATCTTCGTCCTGTCCGTCACCTTGGCAAGGATCGCATCCACATCTGTGCGGTAGTTCTTCTCCGCCGCGACCACGGGCGTGCCGCCGGCAGCGAGGATCGCGATGCGATAGACGAGGAATCCGTGCTCGCTGTAGATGCCCTCGTCGCCGGGGCCCACATAGGCGCTGGTGATGTACGAGAGCAGCTCGTCGGAACCCGCTCCGCAGACGATGCGGTTGGGATCGAGCCCGTATTTCGCCGCAATGGCCTCGCGCAGTTTGGTGGCGGAGCCGTCCGGATAAAGCTCGAAATGGTCCGCGTTCCGCACGGCTTCGATCGCCTTCGGCGAGGGACCGAGCGGCGTCTCGTTCGAGGAGAGCTTATAGACCTTCGATCCCCCTGCGGCCTTGCTCTTGCCGGGCACATAGGCGTCGATCTTCATCACGCCGGGACGGGGTTCGGGACGAACGGACATGTCAAAGACTTCCTGAACAACAAAAACTCGGGATGAGACTTCCTGGCTTGGAGCGTTTCCTCATCGGCGAACCGGTACCCGCTTCGCCGGGGAATGCTCTAACGCAGCTTGATCTTTATTTCACGTGGAAACGTTCGGCATGACTGCCGACTTCCGCCAGCTGAGCGAGGCTCGCGCCTGCTTCCGTCAGCTCCTGATGGAGGCGGGAGGCCTCCACGATGCCGGGCACGGCAATGAGCTCGGAGAGGCCGTTGGCATCGGCAGCGCTTGCCACCACCTCGCCGCCGAGGCGCGTCAGCGCCTCGTTCGCACCCCTGTGCCAGCGCTCGAACTGGGCCGCATAGAGCACCACGTCGCGCACGGCGGCATCGGTGAGGGGCTTGGAGATCACGAAGACCGGAGTGCCCGCCGGATGATCCGGCCGCTCGATGAAGGGCAGGCGCGCGATGATCTTCGGGCGGCCTCTCTCGGTGAGGGTGCGCCACCAGGCACCGCTCGTCGCGCCCTGATCCAGGCGGAAAATGCCGAGATCGCCCCTGGAGTTCGCCACGGCCTCGATGACCGCCGCCGCGCTCGGATGGGTGATGTAGGGCACCGTGAAGCCGAAATGAAACCGGGCCGAGTCGCGCATGGGCGCATCGCCCCCCGACACGTCGGCATGGACCGAGTAGTTTGACTGCACATAGGTGAAGGTGCCGATGATCACCCGCCAGATGCTCTCGACCGTATCAAGTGGGAGAAGGCCCTGGTGGCGCTCGGCGAGCGCGCGCATCATCGAGGCCTCGCGGCCCGGACGGAAGGCTGAAGCGAGGCCCGTCTCGGAAGCCTTCTTGGACTCGATCAGCCGGTCGATGATGGTACCGCGCTCCATGAGCAGCCGATGCATCGCCTCATCGATACGGTCGATCTCCTGGCGCAGCTCGGCAAGGGACGGAACGGGCTTCTCGGCGGTCATGGCTTCAATCCTGGAACAGAGCCTCTTCTTTGGCCGGTTTGAAGCCGCTTGTCATCCCCGGCAATAACAGCAAGTGCCCCGGACAGTCAGTGGAGACGTTTTACAGTCGATTGACATCGGCCATCGACGGCAGGACTTTAATCTGGACAACCGAAGCTGCTCGAATGGCGCGATGACATACTCCGTCTACCTGCTGGCCAGCCGCCGCCACGGCACACTTTATCTCAGCGTCACGAGCAATCTGCCGCGCAGAGTGGAGCAGCACAAATCCAAGGTCATTCCCGGCTTCTCGGCGACCTACGACGTGACGCGTCTCGTCTGGTACGAGACCTACGAACGCATCGACGAGGCCATCACACGCGAAAAGAGCTTTAAGAAATGGCGGCGCGATTGGAAGATCCGTTTGATCGAGGACATGAACCCCGATTGGTCAGATCTCGACGGGTCGCTGAACATGTAGGCCCCATTCAGCCCCTCGTCATGGCCGGGCTTGTCCCGGCCATCCACGTCTTGAGAGCCGCAGCGCTTCCAAAGACGTGGATCCCCGGGACAAGCCCGGGGATGACGAGCGACGGCGAAGGCTGCGGCGGCAGCGAGCGGACAAGGATGTTCTCACTCTGTTCTTGACTTCGGTCCTAATCTGAACTATGTTGCATCTGTCCTGACCTGCCGGGGGCGCGCTCGCGAGGCGTCGTGACTGCGGGGTCGGGAGCGGTCCCGTGCGGGAGGTCAACGCAGCCTCCGGTGACGGGAGGCCCAGGCTGTGCAAGTCGGGCTCGGATCGGTCACAAGCCGCCCGCAGGTCGAGAAGCGACCGCTGCGGTGTCCGCTTGCGGCGGTTGACGGAGCCGGTGCCGCCTGTCCGCCTAAAGAAGCCGTGCGCGAGGAGCCGTTCGGTTCCACGCTTCACTTCCAAGATCGAGCCGGACCGCTCCTCGCGCCCCCCTCGACCCACACCCTCGGGCCGACACGCCGCGAGGACGTTTCCGCGCGCCCGCAGGCTCTTTGACATCGCGCCCGTTCCTCCAACCGAAAGCATAATGCCGGGTCTCATGTTCGTTGACGGCTCGACCTTCCCGAAGTACCCGTTGTTCGGAAAACCGAACGTAACCATCACCCATGACATTGTCCCCCCTCTCCATGGAAGCGCGCAGCCAAGCCGACGACCCGTCGAGCCTGGTCATGCGCTTTGGCGCGGATGAGCCTTTGATGATGGATTCCGGGGTGGCGCTGGCCCCTTGGCAGATCGCATACCAGACATACGGCGCGCTCAATGCCGAGAAGTCGAACGCCGTGCTGATCTGCCATGCGCTCACCGGCGACCAGCATGTGGCGAACGACAATCCCGTCACGGGCAAGCCTGGCTGGTGGCTGACCATGGTCGGCCCCGGCAAGCCGGTGGATACCAACCGTTTCTTCGTGATCTGCGCCAACGTGATCGGCGGCTGCATGGGCACCACGGGCCCGGCCTCGACCGATCCGGCGACCGGGCAGCCCTATGCCTTGGACTTTCCGGTGGTGACCATCCGCGACATGGTTCGGGCCCAGGCCGCTCTGATCGACAGGCTCGGCATCGAATCCCTGTTCTGCGTCATCGGCGGCTCCATGGGCGGCATGCAGGTGCTGCAATGGGCGGCAAGCTATCCCACCCGTGTCTTTGCCGCGCTGCCCATTGCGGCAGCCGCGCGCCACTCGGCCCAGAACATCGCGTTCCATGAGGTCGGCCGCCAGGCCGTGATGGCCGATCCCGACTGGCGCGGCGGGCGCTATCTGCTCGAGGGCACACGCCCCTCGAAAGGTCTCGCCGTCGCGCGCATGGGCGCGCATATCACCTATCTGTCCGAGATGGCCCTGCACCGGAAGTTCGGACGCAATTTCCAGGACCGCAGCGCGCCGACCTTCTCATTCGACGCCGATTTCCAGATCGAGAGCTACCTGCGCTATCAGGGCATCTCTTTCGTCGAGCGTTTCGACGCCAACTCTTATCTCTATGTGACGCGCGCGATGGATTATTTCGATCTCGCAGCGGAGCATGGCGGCTCGCTGGCAAAAGCCTTCAAAGGCTCGGCCACGCGCTTCTGCGTGATCTCCTTCACCTCCGACTGGCTGTTCCCGACATCGGATTCGCGCGCCATCGTGCATGCGCTCAATGCCGCCGCCGCATCCGTCGGTTTCGTGGAAGTGGAGAGCGACAAGGGTCACGACGCCTTCCTGCTCGACGAGCCCGCCATGTTTGCGGCGGCAAGCGGCTTCATCGATGCGGCGGCACGCGTGCGGGGGATCGCATGAGCCCATCGAGCCTTGCCCTTCCGGCGACCGACAATGTCACCGGCCATCGCCTCGATTTTCTGCTCGTTGCCGATATGGTCGAGCCCGGCTCCCGCGTGCTCGACGTGGGCTGCGGCGACGGCGCCCTGCTGTCGCTCCTTCGCGAGCGCAGGAACGTTGACGGACGCGGCATCGAGATTTCCCGCGACGGTGTGAATGCCTGCCTCGCCAAGGGCCTGCCCGTCATCCAGGGCGACGCGGATACGGACCTCGCCGATTATCCGGATGACGCCTTCGATTACGTGATCCTGTCGCAGACGATCCAGGCGACGCGCCAGCCGCGCGTCGTGCTGGAGCACCTGCTGCGCATCGGCAGGCGGGCGATCGTCTCCTTCCCCAATTTCGGCCATTGGCGCGTGCGCGTGGATCTCGCGCTCAAGGGCCGGATGCCGGTGACGGAGAACCTGCCCTATTCCTGGTACGACACGCCCAACATCCATTTCTGCACCATCCGCGATTTCGTGGAACTGTGCCGCGAGGTCGGCGCGCAGATGGAAAAAGCCGTTGCGCTGAATGCGGGCGGCAAGCCCATGCAGGTCAGCCTGCCCTGGTGGGTGTGGAACCTGCTCGGCGACCAGGGCGTGTTTCTGTTGAAGCGGCGGTAAAGCATTCCGTTTCCGTCATTCCGAAGCAGCTCGAACATCTCTGCTGTCATCCGCGAAGGCGGGGATCCATAACCACGACGATGGCAGGACGATTGATTTCGTAGCCGCCCTCTTCTGAACCGTTGCGGTTATGGGTTCCGGGCTCTCGCTTCGCTCGCCCCGGAATGACAGAATGTGCTATCCGTCTCCCGATGACAGCGGGTGCAGGTCGCGGACCATGCTCTTCAGACGCTCGTCCAGGACGTGGGTATAGATCTGCGTGGTGGAGATGTCGGAATGGCCGAGCAGCTCCTGCACCACGCGCAGGTCAGCGCCGTTCTGGAGCAGGTGGCTCGCGAAGGCATGACGCAGCACGTGGGGACTGATCTTGTCGGCCCGCAAGCCCGCTGCAGCGGCGACGGCCTTCAGGTCACGGGCAAAAGCCTGACGAGTGAGATACCCGCTCTCGCTGTCCGCCGGAAACAGCCAGGAACCGCCTGTCTTCCCCTGTTCTTCGAGCAAGGCAAGATAGGCGCGGGCCGCGTCCCGCGCGGCATCCGTGAGAGGGACAAGGCGCTCCTTCGCGCCCTTGCCCTTGACCACGAGGAAGCGGTCGCGGGTCTTGGCCGCACTCCGGGGAAGCGAGACCAGCTCGGAGACGCGAAGCCCGGTGGCGTAGAGGAGTTCCAGCAGACAGGCCATGCGGGCGGCCCGCAGGCGCTCTGCGGGGGAAGCCTCAGGCCGGGCAACACCCTCATGAGCGACCTGCAGAAGGCGGTCGACCTGATCGACCGAGAGAACCTTGGGCAGCACCCTGCCCCGCTTCGGCGCCGAGACGGCCGCGGTAGGGTCGGCGGGGGCATAGCCCTCCACGTAAAGGAATTTGTGGAACTGGCGGACAGCGGAGAGCCTGCGGGCGGCCGAGCTCGCCTTCAGGCCACGCTCTTCGAGACTGGCCATGAAGCCGCGGATGGTGGCGGCGGAGGCATTGTCAGGCCGGGCCCCGGCCTCGTTGAGATAGCTGAGATAATCGTCGAGATCGCGCCGATAGGCATCGAGCGTGTTCTTGGAGGCGCCGCGCTCGGCGGCAAGCATGTCCAGGAAAAGACTGGCTTGGCGCACGCCGCTCATGAGGACGAGGGCGTCCGCTGCGTGGGAACGGGCACCGTGATCTCACGCGGATCGGGATTGACGAAGGTCGCGAGCGCGAACATGGCGGCGAAGCCTAGGCCCGCGAGAACGGCAACGACGAGGAGAAACCGGAACAATGTGGGCACGGGAGCCTCTTTGACTGTTCCTCCGCTAGAACCATGCATAAGCCACAAAGGCAAGACCTAACCATAGGTTACATTCCACACGTCACACCATAAGCGCCCTATGCCAGAGCCGGAGCCCCGTGCTAGGACAGGGCCATGAACAATATCAGCCGCTTCAATCCGCTCGATGAAGCTGGCGGGCAGACTGAAAATCGCCGGCGCGGCCACCCGATCAGCCGCCAGCTCGGCATGCGGTCGATTGTGCTCGTCGGGCTCATGGGCGCCGGAAAAAGCACGGTGGGTCGCAGATTAGCCCAGACGCTCAAACTGCCTTTCCGCGACGCCGATCACGAGATCGAGGCGGCCGCCGGCATGACGATCCCCGACATTTTCGCCATCCATGGGGAGGAGCATTTCCGGGACGGGGAGCGCCGGGTCATCGCCCGCCTCCTCCAGGAAGGCCCGATGGTGCTGGCCACCGGCGGTGGAGCCTTCATGAACGAGGAAACCCGCCGAAACATCGCCGAGCACGGCATCTCGGTCTGGTTGAAGGCCGACCTCGACGTGCTCATGCGCCGTGTCCGCAAGCGCGACACGAGGCCCCTGCTGCGCAATCCCGATCCGGAAGGCACCATGCGCCGGCTCATGGAGATCCGCCACCCGGTCTATGCCCTGGCGGATCTCACCATCGATTCGCACGAGGCGCCCCATGACCGCGTGGTGGCCGACATCGTCAAGGCCTTGGGCGAATGGTTCGACAAGGACAAACAGGGAAATGCCGAATGAGCAGCGTACCGGCTCAGACCAGCACCGCCGCCACCATCATGGTTCCGGTTCCCCTCGGCGACAGAGCCTATGACATCCTCGTCGGGCGCGGCCTCATCGAGACGGCCGGTTCCCGTATCGCAGGCTTAAGCGCCCGCGCCGCAGCCATCGTGACGGACGAGCACGTGGGTCCGCTCTATGCACAGGCCCTCAGCCAGTCCCTGCAAGCCAATGGCCTTCGCGCCTCCGTGATCACTTTGCCCCCAGGCGAGGCGACGAAGTCCTATGCAAGCCTGGAGCGGGTCTGCGACGCCGTTCTGGAGGCCAGGATCGAGCGCGGCGATCTCGTGGTGGCTTTGGGCGGCGGCGTGATCGGCGATCTCGCAGGCTTCGCGGCAGCCGTCGTGCGTCGCGGCGTGCGCTTCGTACAGGTGCCGACCACTCTGCTCTCGCAGGTGGATTCGTCCGTCGGCGGAAAGACCGGCATCAACTCCCGCCACGGCAAAAACCTCGTCGGCGCCTTTCATCAGCCGAGCCTCGTGCTGGCCGATACCGCGCTGCTCGATACGCTGCCCGTCCGCGAAATGCGGGCAGGCTATGCGGAGGTGGTGAAATACGGCCTCATCGACGATGCGCGCTTCTTCGCCTGGTGCGAGGCGAACTGGAAGGGCATCTTCAACGGCGGCCCTGAGCGCGATGAAGCTGTCGCGCAGAGCTGCCGCTCGAAGGCTGCTGTCGTGGTGCGCGACGAGCACGAGACCGGTGACCGCGCGCTGCTCAATCTCGGCCATACCTTCGGCCACGCACTGGAGCGGATCACGCGATACGATTCCGCGCGCCTCGTTCACGGCGAGGGTGTCGCCATCGGCCTCAACCTCGCCTTCCGTTTCTCCGCTGCACTGGGGCTTTGCGCGATCTCGGAGGCAGAGCGCATCGAGGCGCACCTTGCGGCTGTTGGACTTCCCACGCGCCTGTCCCATGTATCGGGTGGGTGCGGCACGGTCGATGAACTGCTCGACGCCATGGCGCAGGACAAGAAGGTGAAGGGCGGATCGCTCACGTTCATTCTGGCGAAAGGCATCGGGGAGAGCTTCATCGCTCCCGGCATCGAGGCTGGGAAGGTCCGCGCCTTCCTGACGGATGAAATCAACGCATCGCGATCATGATCGAGGCATCCTCTTCCGGCGACCTCTGGTTTGCTGCTCTGTTTGTTATCTTCTGCCTTCTGCTGTCGGCCTTTTTCTCGGCAGGAGAGACGGCGTTCACGGCCGCTTCGCGTGCCCGCATGCTCATGCTGGAAAAGGGCGGCGACAAGCGTGCCCGATTGGTGAACCGGCTGCTCGAAATGCGCGAGCGCTTCATCGGCACCGTTCTGATCGGCAACAACATCGTCAATATCGGCGTGTCGGCCTTCGCCACCAGCGTGCTTGTCGCAATCTTCGGCGACGGCGGTGCGCTCTATGCCACCGCCATCATGTCGGTGCTGGTGATCGTGTTCGCGGAGGTTCTTCCCAAAACCATCGCCATCTCGTCGCCCGACAGCGTCTCGCTGTTTCTCTCGCGACCCATGTCCTGGGTCGTGGCGCTGCTCGGTCCGCTTGCCATCACCATCGAACGCATCGTGCGCCTCATGCTGCGTCCCTTCGGTATCCGGATTGGTGAGAATACGCCGATCCTCTCGGCATCAGAGGAAATCCGCGGTCAGGTGAATCTGCTGCACAAGGAAGGCGGCGTCGCGAAGGTGCAGCGCGACATGCTGGGCGGTCTACTCGATCTCGAGGATCTCACCGTCTCGGAAGTGATGGTTCACCGCACGAAGATGCGCACCATCAACGCGGATCTCTCATCGGAAGAGATCGTGCGCGAGGTGCTCTCCTCACCCTATACGCGCATGCCGCTCTGGCGCGGAAGCCAGGAGAACATCGTCGGCGTCCTCCATGCCAAGGATCTGCTGCGCGCACTTGATGCCGTGGGTGGCGATGCGAGCAAGCTGAAGGTGGAGGCGATTGCGCTGGAGAGCTGGTTCGTGCCGGACACCACGTCGCTCCGCGATCAGCTCAAGGCATTTCTCGCCAAGAAGACCCACTTCGCACTCGTCGTCGACGAGTATGGCGAGGTGATGGGTCTCGTGACCCTCGAGGACATCCTTGAGGAGATCGTCGGCGACATCAAGGACGAGCACGATCTCTCGGTGCAGGGCGTGCGGCCGCAACCCAACGGCTCCGTGAACGTGGACGGCTCCGTGCCGATCCGCGATCTCAACCGCGCCATGGACTGGAATCTTCCGGATGAGGAGGCCACCACCATCGCAGGCCTCGTCATTCATGAGGCCCAGACCATTCCCGATACGGGTCAGATCTTTACCTTCCACGGCTGCCGCTTCCAGGTACTGCGCAAATCGCGCAACCGCATTACCGCGCTCAGGATCACGCCGCTTCAGCCCACGCGGGGCAGAGAGCGCTGACGTCAGGCCTTCAGAAACGCGATCAACGCCCTGTTGATGCGCTCGGGCTCCTCCAGGTGGACCCAATGCGTTGCCATCTCGACCTTTTGCGCTTGGCCGTTGGCGCACAAGGCCAGACTATCCTCACATAAGCCGAATTCCAGAAAACGGTCGCGCATGCCCCAGATTGCGAGGACAGGCGGCCTCAGCTTGTCCGGTGAACGATGAGGAGGCTTGAGAGGCAGCGCGCGATACCAGTTCAGCATGCCTGTGAGCGCACCGGGCTGCGACCACGCTCTCCTGTATTCTACCAGATCCTGTTCCGAGAACGTGCCAGCCCGGCTCGTGCGCAGAAGCGCCCGCCTCAGCACACGGTGATCGTTGGCCGCCAGGAGAGCCTCGGGAAGATAGGGAACCTGAAAGAACCCGATATACGAGCTTTTCAGCATCTGGCTGGGGTGACGGCGCATGTAAGCGCCCGCAATGGCCGGATGCGGGGCGTTGATGGCGATCAGCCGCTCGATCAGCTCCGGATGTCGGGACGCCGCCCACCAGGCGACAAGGCCGCCCCAATCGTGACCGATGAGAGAATACCGGCTGTATCCGAGCTCCTCGCCCAAAGCGAGGACATCCTTCGCCAGCGTGTCGAGTTCGTAGGCCCTGCGGCCTTCCGGCTTGTCGCTGAGATTGTAGCCGCGTTGATCCGGCGCGAGCACATGAAAGCCGGCGCTCGCCAGCGGTTCGATTTGATAGCGCCAGCCCCACCAGAATTCCGGGAAGCCATGCAGCAGGAGGACGAGAGGCCCGTCCTTCGGCCCGGCCTCGATGCAATGGAATGTGATGCCGTTGGCCCGAAGGCGGATGCCGGTCGTGCGAGGGTCGATGGCCTGAACCATGATCCGTGGAACTCAGGCCTGAGCGGCGATGGATTCTCGCACCACCTGTACGGTGGATTCCTCCGCTGCCATGAACTGCGCACGGGCGAGCTCGGCGAAGCGCCCGCCCTTCGCCACGAGTTCATCAAAGGTGCCGGATTCGATGATGCGGCCCTGATCGAAGACGAGAATGCGATTGGCGTTGCGGATGGTGGCAAGGCGATGGGCGATGACGAAGGTCGTTCGGCCTTTCATCACCTCATCGAGCGCCCGCTGCAGCTTCCGCTCGGTGGCAGCGTCCAGCGCGCTCGTCGCCTCGTCCAGGATGAGGATTGGCGGGTTCTTCAACAGCGCACGCGCAATCGACAGGCGCTGGCGTTCGCCGCCGGAGAGGGAGCGCCCGCGCTCGCCGATCACCGAATCGAGCCCTTCCGCCTGACGGGAGATGAACTCGATGGCTTGGGCACGCTCCAGCGCCTCGATCATTTCCGCATCCGTGGCATTGGGGCGACCGACCTGGAGATTCTCGCGGATCGTGCGGGCAAAGAGCATCGGCTCCTGGAACACGACGCCGATATTGCGGCGGAGTGAAGCGAGGGTCACATCGCGGATGTCGTCGCCATCGATGCGGATGCAGCCCGATTGCGGATCGAAGGCCCGGTGCAGCAATCCCAGTGTCGTCGACTTGCCGGAACCCGTTGCGCCCACCAGTGCCACGTTCTCGCCCGGATGGATCGCGAAGGTCACGTCCTGCACGGCGGCCCGCTTGCCGTCGTAGGAAAAGCTCACATTGTCGAACACGACCTCGCCCTTGAAGCGAGCAACCGTTTTGGCGTTGGAGCGGTCGTGCACGGCAGGCGTCGTATCGAGAATCTCGAAGAATTCCTGCAGCTTCGGTGCCTGCATGAAGAGTTGATTGATGAAGCTCACGGCCTGTTCCAGACGTCCAATGAGCATCGTGGCCATGCTCATGAACATGACGATCTCGCCGATGGTCGCCAAGCCGCTGAGATGCAGCCATGTTCCGAGCAGGAAAATGGCAGTGACCGTGATGGTGGCCGAAGCACGAGACGCCACGGAAGCCAGCGCCCACCAGGACAGAACCGGGTTCTGCGCCTGCAGCAATTGCTGGATGATCGTACGCAGCGAACGGCTCTCGGCCTCAATGCGCGTGAACGACTGGATCACCGGAACATTGCCGAGGGCGTCAGAGGCATGTTCGGCGAGACTCGAGTGGTATCGCTCGACGGACCCCTGCAGGGTTTCGGTCTTGCGCAGCACGATGGCGGTGAGCACGGCGAACACGCCGACAAGCACGACGAGGAGCAGTCCCAGACGCCAGTTCAGGAATACGGTCAGCGGCAGGAGAACCACAAGTGCGATGAGTGCCGACAGATGCTCCCGGAAGAAGCCGAGCCAGAGCCAGGACATGCCGCTCGAGCCTTCCAGCATCACCTTCAACACGCGGCCCGAATGGGTGGAGGTGTGAAAGGCCAATGGCAGTTCGAGAACGTGCTCGAAGTAATCGGCGACAACGGCAAGGCGACGGCGATGGGCCAGACGGTCTGCGTGGAGTGCGACGAGAGCGCCCGCCCCGATGGAGAAAAGGCCGAAGGCCACCCAGGCGGCGATCAAGGGCATGAGCACGGAAAACGTGACGGGAGGTGAGCCCGGGATCTGCGCGCGGGTGAGAACGTCGATGATGCGGCCAAACAGGATCGGCTCGGCAAAGGCCGAAATTGCCAGGGCGACATTGGCCAGGGCGAGCAATGCGCCAATTCTCAGGTCAGACCCGAGTTGGCCCAGAACGCGCACATATAACCTGATCAGCCGCATAGGATCGACCTGCAACCATGGCGAAGCTCATCAATAGAACTCCGCTCCTGATAGAGAGTTTCGTAGCCCTGTTTGCCTAGAATGCCAAGGCTCTGGTCCATAGCCGCCTCACGCCTCACCCTGAGTTTCGCCATGAGGATGGGTATGGCCGTGTTTTCTGAAGCGCTTGTGGAGGCTGCCGATCCATCTCCGCCTCGGATGTGCAGCCCTCTGCAGCAGAGGCTTCGGCAGAAGGATCGCCCCTTCCTCCGTCTTGCGAATATGAAGGGTGCGTGTGTGGAATTCCTCAAGTCCCGGACGGTGCCCGATGGACATGACGGTTGCGCCCTTCAGATCCTCATCGAACAGGGACAACATGGAATCCTGGTTCTCCTCGTCGAGGGCGGAGGTGGCCTCGTCCATGAAGACCCAGCGGGGCTTGTGGAGCAGAACACGGGCGAAGGCGACGCGCTGCTGCTGGCCGAGGGAGAGAGTCTTGTCCCAGCGCTCGTGCTTGTCGAGCATGTCCAAGAATTCGCCCAGGCCGCAGCGTTCCAGGGCTGCACGGATATCCGCATCGTCGAAGGTATCGGGCGAGGCCGGATAGCTGAGCGCGGCCCTAAGCGTTCCGAGCGGCAGATAGGGGCGCTGCGGCAGAAACATCATCTCATTGCCGGGAGGAATGCGGATCCTGCCGGAACCCCAGGGCCAGAGACCGGAGATCGCCCTGAAGAGCGTGCTCTTGCCGGCGCCGGATTCGCCCATGATCAGCACCCGCTCCCCAGGCTGAATTTCCGCCGTTGCATCTTCGATGAGAATGCTGCCGTCGCTCAATGCAATGGACACCCCCTCGAAGCTGAGCCAGCCTTTCGGGTGCGGCTGAATATCGATCTTGCGGTTCTCGACCGTGACCTCGTCCAAGTCGATGGCCGCCTGGCGGAAGGTGGCGACACGCAGCACTGCCGAGCGCCAATCCGCAATCTTTGGAAAGTTGTCGACGAAATAGCGCAAAGCGGCCTGCACCTGATTGAAGGCACCAACCACCATCATCATGCCGCCGAAAGACAACCGCCCGCTGAAATAGCCCGGCGCGGCAGCGATGATCGGAACCACGATCGCGACCCATCCGTAGCCCGATGTGATCCAGGTCAGGCGGGCAAGGGCTCCTGAGAGGCGGCGTGTTGCCTTGAGAACCGCCTCCACGAATTCATCGAGGCTGCGCCGCTCGTCATTCTCGCCATTGTACAGCGAAACGCTCTCCGCACTCTCATTCACGCGCACGAGCGCGAAACGTAAGTCAGCTTCACGCGCATAGCGGAGTGTGTTGAGACGGATCAATGGACGCCCTACAAGCCACGTGAGCCCGGAGCCAATACCCGCATAGCCGATCGCAACCCACACCATGTAACCGGGGATCGATATCTCGTTTCCGCCGATGACGAAGATCGTCGTGCCAGAGAGCGTCCACAAAACGCCGATGAAGCTGACGAGCAGGAGAAAGGCCTGAAGCATGCCGACGCCAAGCTCCGTCGACAGCTCGGAGAACAGACGACAATCCTCCTGGAGACGCTGATCGGGCTGGCCGCTCGCCTCTCCCATGAAGCCGAGCTGATAGGCACGGTTGGGCTTGAGCCAGAGATCGAGCAAAACCTGGGTGAGGCGCTGCCTCAAGCGGATCTTGAGCCGCTCCTGAAGCCAGGTCTGCCCCACAACCAGCGCAAGCAGCGCGGCGACGATGACGAGGAAGACGAGAAGCTGATGGAAGAAAGCGGATGTATCACGCTTTTCCACTGCATCGAAGAAGGCACCGTTCCACTGGTTCAGCCGCACCTGTCCGATCATGTTGCCGATCAGAACGACGACAATGGCAATGGCAAGCCGCAGCATCGGCCAGCCTTTCCGGTTCCGGAACATGTCCCGAAACAACAGAAACAGCTCTCGTCCAATGCTGGGACGATGCTCTTGTGCATGTTCAGGGCCTTGCGGCTGCTCCGGCTGATGAGCGGCGGCGCGATTTGCCTCCTTCGCCAAAGTCTTCTCCTGACCGGGTCCAACCTCCTGATTGCTCCCTGTTGCGGGAGGGGGGGGCATTTGTTTGCCCAATTTGGGATCGAAGTCCGGCATGTCCCTGAAAGCGTACTCTTTCCGCGCCGACATTGACGCTGAAAGCTAAAGAGCTACGCTTCTGTTTAGGTTCCGGACTGCGACAGAACGGCTAAGTCTTTCAATCAGGCGAAATCCTGAATCAGCGCCTGTCCGCTGCGACGACCAGCGCCCAATAGACCTTATATTTGGAATTGGGCGTATAGGCCGTGGCAATGCCGATCCGTGTGGCCTTCGAATCGAGCAGCACGCGATTGTGTTGCGGACTCTCGCGCCAACCGGAGAAAGCTTCGGCCAGCGTGTGATAGCCTGCAGAGAGATTGGCAGCCGGCGCGACATAACCTGCCGAGGACAGGCGGCTCTTGAACGCATCGGCGGAACTCGGCTTGTCCGCCGCCGCCATCGCATCGGCCTCCGCCTGCGCCGCCGCCTGCAGATCGGGATCCAGGATAAGCGGGCCCAAGCCGTTGTTGCGGCGATAGGCGCCGATCATGTCCCGCGCCATGGCGGCATCCACCACGGCACCAGAATTGGCCATGGAAGCATAAAAGCTCGGTGTCTGCGGGCGTACTTTCTGCTCGGACTGGCATCCCGCCAGGACGAGCGCTGCAAGGCTGAAACAGATGAGGCTTTTCATGCCCGCGACTTATCCTTGAGAAGGGTTAAGGTTTCATCCTCATCCCCCGTCTTTTTGGACTCATCTGCCTTGGCCTCCTCGGCCTCCTCGGGCTCAGGCGTGCTCGGTGCGGGCACGCCGATGCCCGCCTTCCGAAGCCCCCGGAAAACCTCGAAATAGAGATCGCTCGACACGCGGGCCGCCGCATCGATGTCGTCCACGAAGCAGACGAGATCGAAGTCGATCGTGTTCTCCGTCACCTTCTTGAAGAGCACGCGCGGATTTGGCTCGCTCATCACCTCGCGATGCGCCAGTGCGGCGCGGCGCATGATGTCCGCCATCAAATCAGGATCGGTTGCGCGCGGCACGGGAACCGAAACGAGCACGCGCCCGACGCGGTCGTTTCGCACGCGGTTGCGCACAATGCCCGAGATCAGGTTCGAGTTCGGCACGATCAGCGTCGAGCGGTCGAAGGTCTGGATCTCAGTGGAGCGCACATTGATCCGGCGAACATAGCCCTCACCGTCACCCACGACCACAAGATCGCCCACACGGATCGGGCGCTCCCAGAGCAGGATCAGGCCTGAGATGAAGTTGTTGACGATGGATTGCAGGCCGAAACCGATACCCACCGACAGGGCACCGGCGACGATGGTCAGCCTCTCCAGACTAAGGCCCAGATAGGTGAAGGCAACGACGCCCGCCGTGATGACGCCTACATAGCCCGCCGCAGTGCGGATCGAGTTGCGCAAGCCTGCATCGAGGTCGGTAGCCGGCAGGAAGGTGTTGTCGAGCCAACGCTGAATGATGCGCGTAATCGTGAAGCCTGCCGCGAAAAGCAGCGCCGCAATCAGGATCGATGACAAGGAGATCGTGACATCGCCGACATTGAAGCCAAAGAACAGCGCCCGCAGCGAAGTCATGACATCCGTGGATTCGATGCCCCAGGGCAGCAGGACCAGCAGGATGGCAATGGTGATGAGCGCGAGCCGCGCAATGCCGCTCGCCAGCACGCCAATCTGTTCCAGGGAGCGGCGGCGGATACCCGTATTGGCCTGCAAGGTCGTGGCAAGCCTGCTCTGTCCGCGCAGCGATCCGCCGATGAATTCATCGGCCAGCGCAATGCCGAGGATCAGCATGGCGATAATAGTCGAGATCGAGACCGCCTGCTCAATGACGAAGGAAGCAAGAGCCGTGTAGCCGCCGAGCACGCTGCCGATGACAACAGCCACAACGAACCAGCCGAGGCTTCGCACCGGACCGCCGATATCGACCTCTTGTGGAACATAAGGGCCGAGGCAGGCCTCATCCTGGCTTTCACGAGTCGCAAACCGGCGCAGCAACTCCGCGAAGAGCAGAGCCATGGCCAGTGCGAAAACCGCCCTGGTGATCACTGTGATCGGCAGGGCCGCGGCGATGGCCTTGTTGAAGGCCTCGATCACCTTGCCGACGACCATGACGGTGGCGAGCGTGACGGAGAAGCGCATGATGCGCGCGGCAGAAGCGTCCCGGACAGGGATGAGGCGCCACGACGGATGATCCGGCGCGAGAATCGCATCGATAAGTGCCCGCACGAAGGCAATGAAGGCCAAGCCGCCGAGCAGCGATTTCACCACCTGCTCTAAACGCGGCGGGACGACGTCCGCGGCGTCGAAGGCCACCCAGACGATCCAGCTTCCGGCAATGGCTGGACCTGCGCCCAGCACGAGAACGCCGATGGCAGCCATCAAGCGGCTCCGGCGTGAAGGATCCGTGATCGCCGGATCGCGACGGACGAGACGCGGGGCGATCGAACGACGGCCGATATAAAGCGCGACGGCAGCGCCGATGGCCAATCCGAGGACGAAAAGGGCTCCGAGAGTCGCGTTGCGCTGCAATTGGTCGAAGGCGTCGGACAGCACGACCCGCTGAGCTCTGAGCTCCCGCGGGATTGCCTGAATCACGTTCATCCAGAGGTTGGGGCTGAGGAGGCCATCGCTCTGTTCGAAGAGCGCGCGCGCGAAACCGGCCCGGCGCAAGTCGCCGATCTGCGCGCTCAGCTGCTCGGCCTGCACCAGAAGCGCGCGCCCGAGACGTTGGGTCTCGTCGAGTTCCGCAACGGCCGCCTCGCGGTCGGCGCGATCTTTGGCGACATCGGCGCTTTCCTCGGGCTGCCCGCTGGCAGGCTTCGGTCCGAGCTGGGACAGGCGCTGACGGCTTGCCTCCAGCTTCGGCGCCTGCTCGTCGATGACAGTGCGGATGTCGGCGATGATAGGCTCGATCTGCTGGCGCAGGTTCTGCAGCTCCACATCGGACAGCACGCGCCCCTGGAGCGCCAGCTCCTTCTGGTCGAGATCCGCCTTGAAGCCATCGAGCTTGGCACGGGCCGCCTTCGTTTCAGCCGAGACGTTTGCTGCGGGCGTCGTATCAGAGGCCGCGGCCGGAGGCGATGCCGGTTGCTGGGGCACGGGGGCCTGAGGTGCGGCAGGGGCTTGAGCCTGGGGTTGGGCCCGGGATGGCGTTTGTGCCTGCTGGGCGAGAGCCAGGCCTCCCGAGGTCAGGCCGCACGCGATGATCACGGCGGAAAAGAGCCGCTTTAGTCCAATCCCTGTCATTCAGTCCGCCTTATCGCATTCCCTTGCGGGCCGGTTCTTTCGCGAATCAATAAGGCGAAAACTCGCCGCCGGGCAGCCGGAGCGCAACAAAAAAGCCTGGATGGTCGGGTTCCATCCAGGCTTTCTCGAAGAATTTCGTCTTTTATCGCTGCGCCGGTTCGTTGGCCGAGGGCTTGGCCTCCGGCACGGGATAAGCCGGGTTTGCAGGCGTGATCCGGTTTGTGGGATTGGCATTGGAGGAGCCCGTGGTCGAACCGGTTGTAGCCGAACGAGCGGCGTCCGTACCGGGGTCATCGGGAGATTGCGCGCCTGCCCAGATCAAGTAGCCACCCACGGCGATGGCGACCAGCAGGAGCGAGCCGAGCAAGACACCCAGGACCGGGCGGCCGGAGGCACCCTGGCGGGCGCGATCGTCTGGAATTTGTTGAGCCATCTCAAGCCTCTTTGGAATGAATGGGTTTTAGGGCGAGCAGCAGGGCTCGGCGTTATCAGGGCAACGCCAGATGCGAGGGAGCGGTTCCTGCCAAGCATCCGCGCTTCGCCAGCAAGCATTCAGACACCCTCCCCTGGATCCAATGCATTGTTTCGCCGTTGTTCGAGACGGGCCACTAACCAGTGTCAGAGACGAGGGGTCGATGGTTCGGGCAGGCTTTGGAAGCATCGATTGTCGCACCCCCCGGCATGGCTTTCGTCTCCCGGTCCGAAGCCATTTTTTCGCCGTCTTGGGCGCCCTTGGGTAATCTCTGATTCAAGGAGAAATCATGCAGGACAATCGCATCAGTCTGGACGGGAATTGGGAATTTTTGCACGTTGCCGATGATCGCCTGTCCGGCCCGGCGGAGGTTCGCCAGATCGTGGTGCCAAGTCCCTGGCAGGCCCAGTTCTCGGACCTACGCATGCGGGCGGGGATCGGCATCTATCGCAGGACGATCGAGATCGACGAATCGTGGCTGCACGACAGCATCTGGATCCGGTTCGGTGCCGTCTTCCACAATACGAAGGTCTTCATCAATGGTGAGGCCGTCGGCCACAACGAGGGTGGCTTCCTGCCCTTCTCGTTCGATGTGACGCCTCACCTCAAGCCGGGACCGAACGAGATCAAGGTGCGCGTGGACTCGCCCACCGACAACCCGGCCGAGTTCCCGGATTCGCCCTTTGCCGAAATCCCGTTCGGCAAGCAGAGCTGGTATGGCCCGCTCTCCGGCATTTGGCAGTCGGTCTATCTCGAGCGTCGTATTCCTGACCATATGAACCGCGTGCGTCTCGTTCCAAACCTGGCGACAGGTGTCGTGACATCGGGCGTGTTCTTTGCGCGCCCCCTCACGGACGCTACGCAGATCCGCATCGAGGTGACGGATCCGTCAGGCCAGGTCGTGATCGATGAGATGCATGAGACGCAAGTCGGCGTCACCAGCATGCCCTTCGAGCTGAAGGTGCCGGATGTGCAGCCGTGGTCGCCTGATCATCCGAATCTCTATCGCGTCCGCTTGCAGCTCATGCGTAGTGGTGAGGTGAAGGACGAGATTGCCGACAATTTCGGTTTCCGCACCATCGAGACACGCAACGGCAAGTTCTATCTCAATGGCGAGCCGCTCTACTTACGCGCGGCGCTCGATCAGGATTACTACCCGGACACGATCTGCACCGTGCCGTCAGTAGAATTCCTGGAGGATCAGTTCCGGAAAGCGAAGGAACTCGGCCTCAACTGCCTGCGCTGCCACATCAAGGCGGCGGATCCGCGCTATTACGAAACCGCGGACCGCATGGGCATGCTGATCTGGACGGAGCTTCCCAACGGCGGCATGGCCACCGATCGCTCGCGCGGACGCAAGGAAAAACTCCTGAAAGGCATCGTCGACCGCGACTGCAACCACCCGTCCATCATCATCTGGACGATCATCAACGAAAACTGGGGCGTCGACCTCGTCAACGACGCAGACCACCGCGACTGGCTCAAGCGCACCTTCGCGTGGCTCAAAGCCTATGACCCAACGCGCCTCGTCGTCGACAACTCGCCGCTGGCACCCAGCTTCCACGTGGAATCCGATATCGCGGATTATCACTTCTATGCTGCGTACCCGGATCATCGCGCGGCGTGGGATCAGTTCGTGGACGAATTGTCGAACCGCGCGTCGTGGCTCTACTCACCTCACGGCGATGCGGTGATCACCGGTCGCGAGCCGCTCATGTGTTCCGAGTTCGGCAATTGGGGCCTGCCCTATCCGAAGGATTTGCGCGACGCCAAGGGCGAGGAGCCCTGGTGGTTCGAGACCGGCCACGACTGGGGCGAGGGCGTGATGTATGCCCACGGCGTCGAGAACCGCTTCTCGGACTGGAGCCTGGACCGCGTTTTCGGCGACCTGCGCCGTTTCGTGATCGCCGCGCAATGGCAGCAGTTCCGCGCCTTCAAGTACGAGATCGAGGCCATGCGCCGGAAGCCCAATCTGGCCGGCTACGTAATCACCGAGCTGCACGACTGCCACTGGGAGTCGAACGGCCTGCTCGACATGCGCCGCAATACACGCGTGTTCCACGAGCTGTTCCACATCTTCAACACGGATACGGTAATCGTGCCGAAATGGGAGCGCGCCTCCTATTGGTCGGGCGAGACGGTGGCGCTGGAGCTGGCGGTCGCGCACGGTGCGGGAGCACCGCTCGAGAACTGCCATCTTGAGATCAGCATCTGCAATGAGACGCAGCGCATCGATCTGCCGCCGATCGAAGCACCGAACGTGCTCGATATCGGTCGGGTCGAGGTGCAGCTCCCGGAGATGGACGAGGCCTCGTTGCGGCGAATCAGCTTCACGCTGCGCGCATCCGATGGTCGCCTCATCGCGCAGAATCACCATGACATCGCCATTCACCCGAAGCGCACAAGGCCTATGCATGTGCGGGAGCTGGTGTGGTCGCCGGATGAGGACATCCGCGAGCGCTTCCGCGCTCTCGGTTACACCATGGCACGCGCCTTCGAGGAATCGACGCTGGTCGTTTCCCGCACGCACAACAAGGCGATTGCCGATCATGTGCGCGCCGGAGCCAAGCTCCTGCTGCTGCCGGAAGAGGACATGACTCTCTATCCGTTCTTCCCCCACTGGCAGGCGGTGAGAGTGCAGTCACGGCACGGCACCCTGTGGTCGGGCGACTGGGCCTCCTCCTTCGGCTGGCTGCGACGCTCGGGCCATTTCGCCCGCTTCCCGTCAGGCCCACTGCTCGATGAGACTATGGACCGCGTGCTGCCCGACTTCGTGATCTCGGGCTGCAACCTGCTCGATTTCCAGGCCCGCGTCTTCGCCGGTCTCGTGGTCGGCTGGATTCACAAGCCGGTCGCGCTGGGCGTCGAGCGCTCCTATGGACGCGGCCGCCTTGTCGCCTCGACGCTCCGCCTGTTCCGGGATGCGCCGATGGCCGATCCCACGGCAACGATGCTGATGGATGCCCTGGTGGAGCTGGCGGTCGAGTCCCGCGCTGCCCGTCTCGAAGAAGCCGTGCGGGCCGCGGAAGCCGCGGCCTGACCGACCTACGCGATCCGAAGCAGAAACGGCGCGGATCCCTCCGCGCCGTTCTCATAGCCTCTTGGAAGATCGCTCCTGCTATTCGGCAGCCACTTTCAGGCTCTCCTCCGACCACTCAACCTCGCTGTCGATGAAGAAGCGATCAAGCGCGCTTTCAAGCCGGGGCATGAGGATGCCACGCTCGGTGGAAAGCGCTGTCCTGAGAACCGGCAGATCGCTTGCCTCCGTCACGAGGCTCGGATCGAAGCCTGCCCTCTCGGCCGCCTGCGCCGCCAGATCGCGCCAGGAAATCTCACCGATATTGGCCATGTGCCAGATCCCTGTTCCGCCGTCGATCAGCAGATCGAGAGACGTGTTCACAAGATCGGGTACGTAAGTCGGCGACACGATATCGACACTGGCCTCGACCCCCTCCCCTTTGCTCAAGGCCTTGAGGATCGACCAGACGAAATTGTAGCGATCCCATGGGCCGAAGAAGGCGCTCGTGCGGATGATGAGGGCTTTGTCGTGCGCGGCCAGAACCCGCCGCTCGGCCTCCGCCTTGCTCGCGCCATAGACGGTGGTGGGATTGACCTCGTCACTTTCGACATAAGGCCTGTCGAGTGTTCCATCGAAGACGAGGTCGGATGAGAAGGTCACGAGCGGGATCCCAAGGTCCGCGCAAGCTTTCGCCAAAATCTCAGCTCCTACCGCATTCTCACGGAAACAGGCTACGGCATCGTCTTCAGCCTCCGACACGCGCACATAACCTGCGGTATTGATGACGGCCCAGGGCCTGTGGCAGGCAAGAGTCTGCTCCACACTCTTTGCATCCGCAATATCCATGTCGGCTCGCGAGAGCGGCACATGGTTGAGTCCACGAAACTCGGCCAGACGCGAAAAAGCACGCCCCAGCGTTCCGGTGGCGCCCGTAATCAGAAGCCGGCGCGGCTCGTCAGCAAGCCAGCAGGACCGCGATGGCTTGGACGGACGCTTGTAGAACCGAATGTCGCGCTTCCACCATCCCGCACGGTCGAGAACCGGATGATCATAGCTGCCGGTCTTCGCGAGCGCCTCGGCGGCATGGGCCAGAGCCGTACGCCGAGGTTCAGGCGCCCGCACGTCGAAGGGACCAGCCTCATAGAAACCATTGCGCCGCGTGAGCAGGCTGTTCCAGTCCACCGCGCCGAAGAGCGACCAGACGGTCACGGCGCGAATGTCGGCACCTTCATCCCGCAAAGCCTTGACGTCGTTCCACACCTCGATCAGCCAGCGCAGTTGATCGTCGCGCGAACTGCCATGGTGGACCTCCGTCACCGCGATGGGACGCTTGTAGCGCTCCCATACCTCGCGCAACCGGGCCGCAGGGCCGATATCCTCAAGCGGCAGCGGCATGCGCACCGCTTCCGCATCCGCATATTGGTGGCGCCCGTTACCTCCCCAATGGTGCTCGGGATAGCGCTTCATGTTCTCGTCGAGATAGCGCTCGCTCGTGAGGTAATGATTGATGCCGATGATGTCGGGTGCAGCATCGGCTTCGAGAAAGAGTTCGAGATCCGCTTCGCTGACGCCGTTCTCGATGAAGATCGGCCACCACGGATGGTGCCGATCCACCATACCGCAAAGGAGATCGAAGCTTAAATAACGGCGCTGGTTCTCATGCTCGGCCTGATAGGCCAGCAAGGGCGTCGAGAAGGTCTTTCCCATGTCCTCCGTCTGCACAAGCTGCGCATCCGGCCGAATTTTGCGAATGGCACGCATGGACAGAACACTGGCCTTGCATTCGTTCACGAGAATTTTGAGGAAAGCCTCATAACTCGTGCCATGCGGATACCAATGGCCATAGAGCCCGGAGAAACGCGCCGTGGTGAGCGGCTCGTTGACGGGAGTGTAGAGATCGAGATGCGGATAGCGCTCGGCCACTTTGGCGGCATGACGTGCGAGAAGTTCCGGCCAAGCCGGATCAAGCATATGCGTGTAGCGCGGGCCGCTGCCATGATGGCACAGGCCCGCGATAACACGGATTCCGCGCTTCCGAAGCCGCCCCAGACGCTCGTCGTGCCATGTGAAATCAGTGTGGTCCGGGCTCTCGGGGGAAATCGTCTCCCAAAGAACCGGGTGTCGCAGCGTGCGGATTCCAAGTTCAGCAATGCGATCAAGATCCTCGACGCGATTGGTGTACCCGGTCTCCAGGCTTTGGTCGCGGTAATCGTCGCCAACACGCGCAACAGTACATTCGATACCGCCCCAAAGCTCCAGGGGTTGCTTCATCATTAAGCTCCGAGCTATTTTTTTACCGGACGTTCAAAAACTATGCTCAGTGCAGTTTGTTCGATGAAGCTTATCTGTCATGACATCATCGCAGCCGATGACGAGATTGCCTTGACGCTTGACGTATCCGCATCGACCGGCAGGGCATCGTTGATGCGCCGGAAGGTGGCGAGCGCCTGGCCGACGATCTGGTCCATGTTGTAGTAGCGATAGGTCGCCAAGCGGCCCACGAACCACACATCGGGAGTTGCCAAAGCCAGGCGCTCATACTTCTTGAAGAGCTCCTGATTTTCAGGCTTCGGAATCGGGTAGTAGGGATCGCCTTCAGCAGACGGATACTCGTAGGTCAGAGCGGTCTTTGCATGCTCCTGGCCCGTGAGATGCTTGTACTCCGTCACGCGGGTG
Source organism: Microvirga medicaginis (assembly GCF_052658925.1). NCBI lineage: Bacteria > Pseudomonadati > Pseudomonadota > Alphaproteobacteria > Hyphomicrobiales > Methylobacteriaceae > Microvirga > Microvirga medicaginis. The sequence goes on from NZ_JBQWEL010000002.1 coordinate 152,488, forward strand.
TAGTCATGGGTCTGCGGATAATTCACCACGCCCACCGACTGATGCCAGGGCTTGTTGAGGGTGACATGCTCGAAGCGCAGCGAACGATAAGGTAACTTTCCGAACTGATAGTTGAAATACTCGTCGATGGGACCGGTATAGATGACGCGGCGATGCGGCACGATGTGCTTTATGTCTTCATAATCCGTCTGCGTCATGATGTGGATGTTCGGGTTGCTCACCATCTTCTCGAACATCCGGGTATAGCCGTGCTTCGGCATGAACTGGAACTCGTCCGCAAAGTAGCGGTCATCCCGGTTCGTGCGGGTCGGCACGCGCGAGGTCACCGACTTGTCGAGTTCCGACGGATCGAGGCCCCATTGCTTACGGGTATAGCCGCGGAAGAACTTTTCGTAGAGTTCACGCCCCACTGTTGAGACCACCACATCTTCCGACGTTCTGATCTCACCGATCTTCTCGGCGCGTTCGGCAAACCATTCCTGCAGCTGCTCGGATGTGAGGTTCAATCCGTAGAGCTTGTTGACGGTGTCGAGATTAATCGGAATCGGCACCTGCATGCCGTCTACTTCAGCCAGAACCCGGTGTTCGTAGAAACGCCACTCGGTGAAGCGGGAGAGATAATCGAAGATCTGCTTTGAATTGGTGTGGAAGATGTGCGGACCGTACTGATGGATCAGGAGGCCGTCATCATCGTAACGATCGTAAGCATTTCCGCCAATATGATTACGGCGGTCGATGAGAAGAACGCGTTCGTTGCGCTCGGTTGCAAGACGCTCAGCCAGAACAGAGCCCGCAAAGCCGGCGCCGACAATCAGCCAGTCATACATTCAGATCACTCCGCAGGCGTGGTGGCATAGATGGAGAGGGGGGCAGCGGCAGGACGGTCCGCCATCGTTTCGCCTGTGGCATCGAGCATGAGTTTGTGCATGGAGGCCCACGTCTTGTCCCATGATCCTTGAGTGAGATGCCGATCGACCTTGGCAAGCCAGGCCTCTTTCGGCCGGCCGAGTATGGTTTCGACCTTGGCGACCACCTCCTCCGCATTGCGCGCGATCTCGACGAGACCCTTTTCACCATAGGGCTTCACCACGTCTGTGATGGGCGTCGAGACCACCGGCACGCCGGCGGCGAGAAACTCGGGTGTTTTGGTCGGGCTGATGAATTTTGTCGCTTCGTTGAGCGCGAAGTTCATGAAGCCGACATCCCAGCCCGAGAGATACTGCGGCAGTTCGCTATAGTGCTTACTGCCGAGCCAGTGGATGTTGGAGCGCTGCGGCAGGGTGGCGGGATCGATCTTCACAACCGGACCGATCATGATGAACTGCCAATCGGGGCGCAGGTCCGCAACCTCGGCCAAAAGGTCGATATCCATACGCTCGTCCACCACGCCGAAGAACCCAAGGCGCGGATGCGGGATATACGCTTGGTCCTCCGGGTCCGGATGGATGGAACGCGCCTGCGAGAAATGGTTGAAATCGATGGAGGACGGAAAACCGTGGACGCTCCGATGACGGTTCTTCTTGGCTTCGTAGAGGCTCATGCCGCCGGTGAACACGAGATCGCAGCGGGAAAAGAGCGCGCTCTCAAGATCGAGCAATTGCTGCGACGCGCCACGAAAGAGTGAAAGCTCGTCCATATTGTCATAGACACAGAGATCGCACTCGAAGTCACTGGAGAAAGCCATGGCCATCGGCGTGTAATACCAGAATACGCGCGAGCCATTGGACTCCCGTCCGATCAAGGCTTCTGTCAGATCGTGCTGTTCGGCGATGATGTCCTCATGCGAGAGACCTTCCGGCAGCATCGGGACGGCGATGGTGACACCCTGCGGGCGGGTGCTCACGTCCATATGCGGCTTGATGCCGGCTTTGAAGATAGGTTCTTCAATGATCAGGACATCGTAATGCTTGACGGCGCGGCTAAGCAGGTGCTGCGGACGCTGCCAGACGAAATCCCACCGAAGGTGCGAGAAACAGACGAGGAGAGGCTTTTCGGAACTGGCCTGATAAGGCGAACGGAGGGCATGCGGCTGCGTCATCAAACGCTCATGCATAGCGCGATCCTCAAACTACAGATGTGTATCACGGTCGGACGGAAAATCACGGTCCGGGGCGAATGAAAGCTATGACTTTAGTGAAGCGCACCGGAGAAGGGTCACGGGCGCAATCGTTTACTCAACGCAATGGGCGCTATTTGGTTCCAACTGCATTCATGTTCGTGAACGACTATTCATGATGATTGTTCGTATCACTTCTTCTCCAGCATCAGGGTTCCTTGCTTTTGGATGAAGGTCTTTGCCTTTTCAGCCACCATGGCGAGAATCCACGGTAGCTGCACTTCCACACGCACCTGTTCTTCCATCACCTGGACATTGCCGCTTACGTTCTGGCCCATGGCTCCAACGCGGAAGTCCATGCGGTCCCCGGCCCAGCTTTCATCAATGGACGCAATCTTGTCGCCGAACTGCGATTTGAGGCTGCTCATTCCGCCCTGCAGCCTGCGCAAAGCCTCGGCCTTGCCAAGGTTATGTGGAATGGAAACGACGAGAGGCTTAGACATGGCGATACTCCGCTTGTTGTCTCAACAAGCGGGGCAGCACGGCTCAGGTTCCGTCGTCAGAGCATTTCGACCTTGATGGCGCGGATGACAAGGGTTTCCTGTTGGAAGCGGCGCTCAAGCTCCGCGCGGTAGTTTTCCCACCAGGCGTGATCGAGTTCGCGTGCCATCACTTCGAACACGACAATGTCGTCATGGGCGGTATGACCACCCTCCTTCCAAACCCCTTCCGCGGGCGCGCGGGTGAAGCTGGTGATGCCGCCGAACCGCTCCGACAATTCGGAGCGAACACGACCGTAAGCCTTCCCATCGAAGCGGCGGCCTGCATTGTCGGCCAGCGGCAGAAGAAGCTGCACCAGATGCATTGCCTTGATCCTGCGGCAGAAACAATCACAGGATTTCGGCGAAGCCCTGTGCGATGCAGCAGGAAATAGTTCAGGAAAGAAGAAAGGCGAGTCCTGAAAGATCAGGCAAGAAGAGCAGCAAAAAGATCCTGATCCGTTTCAGGCCAATCATCATCGACTTGGTAGCGGCTCGATGGTTTCGAGACCCGCCACGGGCGGAGGGTCGAAGCCTGGAATGCCTCGGATGGACGCAAGCGGCGGGCCGTGCCGTCGGAGAGCACCTCATCGATCACGACGAAACCAAAGATGTTGAGCCTGGTCGCCATGTCCTTGGTTGCTCGGTCATCTGCCGAAACCGGCAGCGAACCTACAGAATAAACCGCATCCATGAGGCTCTTCTGATCGCGGCGCGGATTGGCCGACGAGCGAGCGCCCGGAAAGCGAATGACGTTCGTCGGCTGAGACGATCTCGATTCCATGTAAGCAACCCTTGGTCCCGAATCGGGCCAAGAATCGCCGCAAGGGATTAAGAAGCGCCTAACTCTATCGAGGTAGGCCCCTAGTTGAGCCTGTGCAGGGAGACATAGCCGGTACCGGTGGCGGTCAGACCCAAGGCCTGAGCCGGTCCCTTGGCCAGATCAATGATCCGTCTGTGCGCGAAAGGCCCTCGATCATTGACGCGGACGATGACCGAGCGGCCGTTCGATTCGTTCACGACCCTGAGCCTCGTGCCGAACGGCAGAGAGGGGTGGGCTGCCGTCATGTCGTAGGTGTTGAACCGCTCTCCGCTGGCGGTTTTCCGTCCGTGAAAGCCGGGGCCGTACCAGGAGGCGGTGCCCCTCTGAAATTCCTGACCCAGGCTGGCTTGCGAGATGGATCCCGTCGTCGCGGGATCATTGGAAGCAGTCGTATTGCATGCAGCAACGAGTAGAAGTGGTGCCATTGCTGACACGCGGGTGAGGATGTTCCTCAAAGATGGTCTCCCCTTCCGTTTTAATTGGAAGTGAAGCTCAACTTTAAAAAGGCAAGAATAAGGCGGTTCGATTTCTGCCTTGCAAACTCATACTTTTGCGCCGGTGGATTAGTGTGATCTATAGCCTGCAAAAGGCGCAAATCAGCCAGAAATAGCCTGGATATAGTTTCAATTGCCCTGAATCATTTTACTCGTTTCTACCTCTTTTGAGCTTTGCCTCTGGTTGCCGGAGCCGGCTGTTCTACTTGTGTTGGGTTACGGATTTTCCTGTAACCAGCAGCGGTGAGGGTTGCCGATCCACGCCGAACGCCTTGCACTCGCCGTATAAGGCCATTGTCGGCGCAGGCGCCGGGCATGCCATCCGCGCCGGTCGGACCGCAAAGCGTATCTCTCAGCTCGCGAATGCCTCCTGAACATCCTGCGGCACCGCCGTGACAAGGCCGAGGCGGTCGCGGCGCACCCAGCGCCAGAGCATCAGCGAGGCAACGACGCCAAGTCCCGTCGCCAAGCCGATCCAGATGCCGATGCCACGAAGCGGCGTGCCGAAGGCCAGGATCACGCCGAGCGGCAGGCCAATGCCCCAATAGCCGAAGGCCGCATAGATCATCGGCACCCGCGTATCCTGCAGGCCGCGCAACATGCCGGCGCCCACGGCCTGTGAGGCATCAGCGAGCTGGAAAATCGCCGCCATGACCAGGAAGGAAACGGCAAAGCCGATCACCGGCGCGTTCTTCGGATCATTGAGATCCAAGAAGGCACTCAGCAGCAGGTGCGGCGCAAAGAGCATGAGAGACGCCGTGACGATCATGAAGCTCGCGGCAAGGGCAAAAGCAGTCCAGCCCGCCCGGGTCACGCCTGCTGCATCCTGCGCACCATAGGCCCGACCCACGCGCACCGTCGCCGCCTGGCTCAATCCGAAGGGCACCATGAAGCAGAAGGATGCGATCTGGAGAGCGATGGCATGAGCGGCCAGTTCATTGCCGCCGATGCGTCCCATGAGCAGCGCCGCCGCATTGAAGATCGTGACCTCGAAGGCGAGCGTCAGGCCGATGGGCACGCCGATGCGCCAAAGCGTCCGGTAACGCGGCCAGTCGGAGCGCCAGAAGCGTCCGAAGATATGATAGCGTTTGAGCTTCGGGTCGAGGCCGATCACCAAGGCCAGGGCCGCGAACATGAAGGTGCTCGAAACCACCGTGCCGACGCCTGCGCCGATCAGGCCGAGGTGAGGCATGCCGAACTTGCCGAACATGAAGCAATAGGCGGCTCCCAAGTTCACAGGCACAGCGATAATGCCGATGACGAGTGGCCAACCGGGACGTTCCAACGCCGCCAGGAACGAGCGCAGCACCAGATAGAGCAGGAACGGCAGCAGGCTCCATTGGAGTGCGCGCATGTACTCGCCCGCCTCGTGCGCGAGCCTCGGCTCCTGTCCCATGGCGAGGAGAATGAATTCGCCATTCCAGGAGACGATCCAGATCGGCACCGCAACGGTGAGTGCCGCCCAGAATCCCTGCCGAACCGTGCGGCGCACCTCGCGGACGGAGTGACGCCTGCGACCCAGCTCCTCGGCAATCAGAGGCGAGGTTGCGCTCATGAGGCCGATGCCGAAAATCAGGAAAGCGAAATAGAGATTCGTGCCGAGCGCGCCGGCCGCCAGGGCCTCGGAGCCGAGCCATCCCATGAGGATGACATCCGATGTCATCAGGGCGTTCTGCGCCACGTTGGTCAGAATCAGGGGCCAGCCCAAGGACAGTGTGGCCCGCAGCTCCGCAACCCAAGCGGATTTATCGAATTTCTCATTTTTCGCGATCATGATGGCGGGTTTTTACCCAAAGGAAGCCACGAAAGCCACACCACGGTTCCGAAAAGAGGGGGAGAAGGCAAAAACAAGGAACTCAGCTACACCGCGCCCGTTCACTCCCACGCCTCACGCTTTCGTGTTCTGCCGGAGTTCTCGATGGCGCAGATTGCGCTTCCCACGTCGATCGATTTTCTTGTGCCTCCGGTGCTTTACAACGAGCAGGGCGAGGTGCGCACGGTCGGCGTGGAGATCGAGTTCGTAGGGCCTTCCGCCGAGAAGACGGTGCAAGCCTTGCAGGAAGCGCTGGGGGGCCGGCTCATCGAGGTGGACCCACATTCCTTTGCCTTGAAGGATTCCGCTATCGGCGAGCTGATGGTCGAGCTCGACAGCCGCATTCTGCATCCGGGCAAAAGTGCAGGCAGCCAGAAAGGCGTGCTGCCCAAGATCGCCGCCCTCTTTGGCTTTGCCGCAAGCTATCTCGTGCCCTGCGAGCTGGTGACGGCACCGACCCCTATCGACCGCCTGCAGGAGCTCGACCGTATTCTCGCTATCCTGCGCAAGCTCGGCGCGAAGGGCACCCAGGATGCGCCTTTCTACGCCTTTGGGCTTCACTTCAATCCGGAAATCCCGCGCCAGGATGCCCAGACCCTCGCAGCCTTCATGAAGAGCTTCGTGCTCCTGAACCCTTGGCTGCGCCGGGAGGTCTCGCCCGACCGTACCCGCAATCTCCTTGGCTTCGCCGATCCGTTCCCGACAGATTACGTGCGCATGATCGTCTCACCCGATTACTGGCCCGGCATCCCGCGTTTCATTGACGATTATCTGGCGGCTAATCCCACTCGCAACCGGGATCTCGATCTGCTCCCGCTTCTGCATCATCTCGACAAGGAGCGCGTGCGCGCCGTGCTGCCGAACGAGAAGATCAACGGACGGCCGACCTTTCACTATCGGCTGCCCGATGCACGCGTGAGCGACCCGGGCTGGAGCATCGCGCCGGATTGGAATCGCTGGGTGGCCATAGAGCGCTTGGCTGCCAACCGCGAGAAACTCGATATGGTGGGCAGCACCTATCTTGCTTTCCAAGGCGAGGACAAAAGCTGGGCCAACGTGGTGGAGCAGGTCGTGCGGTCATGACAAGGCCTTTGATTGGCGTTACGACGTCAAGACGTGGCGGTTGGCGCAGTTACCTCATGCATCGCCTGGCGCTCGCCCGCGTGGGTGCGCGCTCCGTCCGGCTCGTGCCAGGCGAGCCCCTGCCCGAGGAGCCGTTGCAAGGCCTCGTCATCGGCGGCGGCGACGATATCGGCGCAGAGATCTATGGCGGACAGGTCCTGCCCGATGTGCGCATCGACCCGGAGCGGGACAAGATGGAGTTGTCACTCCTGAAGGCTGCGTTGCCTGAGCAACTCCCGATCCTCGGTATCTGCCGGGGCTCGCAGATGATTAACGTGGCCCTGGGAGGAACCCTGCACACGGATATCTATGAAGTCTATGTTCAGGCGCCGAAGATGCGTACGGTTCTGCCGAAGAAGCGTGTGGCCATCGAGCAGGATTCCCGGCTCGACAGGATCCTGCGCTGCAATCCCTGCCTCGTGAATGCATTGCACCATCAATCCGTGGACCGGCTCGGCGAGGGCTTGAAGATCGCAGCGCGCGACGAGAGCGGGATCGTTCAGGCCATCGAGAACGAGAAGGCACCGTTCCTCATCGGCGTTCAATGGCATCCTGAGCTTCTGGTCTGGAAGAAGCCGCAGCAACGGCTGTTCGCCGCGCTTGTGCGGGCGGCGGAAGAGGTCGCCGCTCCTTTGACGGCTGCGGCCATGGTCTCGTGATCACCTCACGCGCTTCGTCGTGCGCGGAAACAGCGGCACGATTTTGTTGCCATCATCGCGCGGCGTCAGGTGCCGCTGGATCACAGCATGCAGATCGCGGCTGATAATGGGCTTTTGCAACAGCGGGAATTCGTTCGCATCACCCGCGGCGACCGGATTACCCGTGATCAGCAGAACGGGAAGCCCAGGGAAGATCTGGCGCACTTCGCGGGCCAGCATGACACCGTTCATGGTACCCGGCATGGCGATATCGGTCAGGACGAGACCGGGCCTGCGTGCATTGAGGTTCTTGATGGCCTGCGCGGCATCGGTGGCGATGCTGGTCACATAGCCGAACTCTTCCAGAGTGGATTGCAGCGCGAGAGCAACCTCGAGTTCGTCGTCAACGATGAGGACTTCCGCATTCTGTCGCACGTCCTCGCTCGGCAACTCATCGTCGCCGTTACCTCCGAAAGGCAGCATCGTCGCGGCCTGTGCGCGCGGCAAGTATAAAGTGATCGCCACATCCACGCCGTTGCGGGAAACCTTCGAGGCTCCGCCGATGCCTTGCAGGAAATGCAAACTGCGGTTCAGACGCAGCCATGACGAGACATCGATGTCCTGCAGCATGAAGGCCGGTTCTGCAGCCTCATCCGGATCCGGAGAGTTTTCCCCGGCAATGCTGCGGATCGTGAGCTGAACAAACTCGCCTTCGATCTCCAAATTCGGGAGAGAGCCCTTCTCAACCTGCGCGTTCTGCGCTTCGAGCGAGATCGCACCGCCCTGGGTCAGAGCGTCGCGCACATAGGCGCTCAAGGTCACGATCGCGGTTTCAATATCGTCTGGGTCGGCCTCGACCGGCCAGAGCTCCTCGTCCAACGACACACGCAGCTCCACGGTGTCGCGCAGAAGGGAGCGCCCCATCAAAGCCGCAACTGAATCAATTCTCTCAGACAGGTCGAGATACTGAACCCTGGATTCACTCTGCCGGGCGAAAGCGGCGGACTTGGCGATGAGTTTGGCAGCTTGGTCCGATGCCACAAGTGCCGAAAGCAGCTTGCGCTGGATCGATGGCTGATCCTTCATCTGGCGGGCAACCGCATCGATATTGGCGCTGATCACCATGAGTTTGTTGTTGAGATCATGAATGATTCCGTCCCGCAGATGCTCGACCGCCTGAGCCTTCTGACTACGGCGCAGAGCTTCCTCGTCCTCGACGGGAGAGGCTTCTTCAGGAGAATGGAGAGCCGGCTCGACGGTGATGGTCTCAAACACGGACGCATCATCGATGGCCGGCTTTTTTCGCTTAAAAATCCTGCGGACCTGCCGCCCCACCAGCAAGGGAGCCCCCGCGGCAACCGATAGAAAGAGGGCCAGGGCGACGACAAGGGTTTCCGAGTTCCGGGTATAGGCAGCCCCAGCCAGCGCCAGACCTGACAGGATCAGGGCGAAGGACAAGATCAGAAAAGACAGCCTCAGGATCGCCGGCACCGGTTGCTCGCGTTTCTCACAAACCCATTGACCTGACGCCCGCAAGGCGCCACTTCGGGACGTTATCTTGTGTAGCACGAATGAACGACAAGCGAGACAGCTCTCGCAATAAAGTTCTCGTTCCGGATTAAGGAGATGAATGTGCGGCTTTCTTATGTCCTTGGCCTTCTTTCAGCCGTGGCCGCGGCCGGCCTGACCCTGAACGGAGTTACAGCGCAGGAAGCCATCGAGCGCCGTGTGAACGAGCTGCTCGGGCAGATGACCCTGGAAGAGAAAGTCGGACAGCTGAACCTCGTCTCCCACGGTCCTCCTCTGCGCTGGGAAGACATTTCCGAGGGTAAGGCCGGAGCGGTGCTGAACTTCAACAATGCCGAGGACGTGGCTCGAGCCCAGGCGCTCGTCCAGCAGTCGCGGCTCAAGATTCCGCTGCTCTACGGCCTCGACGTCCTCCACGGCTTCCGAACCCAATTCCCCCTTCCCCTGGGAGAGGCCGCAGCCTTCAACCCGCGCATCTCGTTTCTCGCTTCCGAGTGGGCCGCGAAGGAAGCGTCTTACGTGGGCGTGAACTGGACGTTCGCGCCCATGGCCGACCTCTCGCGCGACAGCCGCTGGGGCCGCATCGTCGAAGGATTTGGCGAGGATCCCTATCTCGGCTCCGTGCTGACGGCCGCGCGGGTGGAAGGTTTCCGGAAAGGCGGTCTTGCCGCTGCCACGAAGCACTTCGCAGGCTATGGTGCGCCCCAGGGCGGACGCGACTACGACACTACCTACATCCCCCGCGCGGAGATGTACGATACCTATCTCCCCTCGTTCCGCGCGGCGGCGGAAGCCGGATCGGCGAGCTTCATGGCCGCCTTCAACGCCCTCAACGGCGAACCCTCCACCGCGAATGCGTGGCTGTTGACCGATGTGCTGCGCAACCAGTGGGGCTTCGACGGCTTCGTCACCTCCGACTGGGTCGGCATCGGCGAACTGATGAATCACGGCATCGCGGCCGATGGCGCCGAGGCGGCGCGCAAGGCGATTCTCGCCGGCGTCGACATGGACATGATGGGCCAGCTCTATATCAAGCATCTGCCCGACGAGGTGCGCGCCGGCCGCGTGCCGGAAAGCGTGATCGACGAATCGGTCCGCCGGATCCTTCGCACCAAGATGCGCCTCGGCCTCTTCGATCAGCCAGCCATCGACCCCAAGCGCACGGATGCAAACTTCCCCTCGAAGGAAGCGCGCCAAGCCGCGCGTGAAGTTGCGCGTGAAACCCTCGTGCTGTTGCAGAACAAAGACGATCTGCTGCCAGTGAAACCCGGCACTCGCTCGATCGCCGTCATCGGACCCCTCGCCGATGCGCCTCACGACCAGATGGGCCCGCATGCGGCCCGCGGTCACAAGGAGGACAGCGTCACGCTGCTTCAGGGCATCCGCCAGCGGGCACAATCCGCCGGGGTCGCGGTAAACCACGCGCCGGCCTGCGATCTCATGTGCCGCTCGACGGAACAGTTGCCCGCAGCCATCGAGGCTGCAAGAAAGGCTGATCTCGTGATCGCCGTGTTCGGCGAGCCGCAGGAGCTTTCGGGCGAGGCGGCTTCTCGTGCCTATCTCGACCTCAGCGGCAAGCAGAAGGAGGTTCTGGAGGCGCTCGCCGATACGGGCCAGCCGATCGCGCTCGTGATCATCGGCGGTCGTCCTCAGATCCTGAACTCATTGGCCGAGCGCATCCCGTCGATCCTCATGGCCTGGTATCCCGGCACTGAAGGCGGCAATGCCGTGGCGGATGTGCTGTTCGGCGATTTCAGCCCCAGCGGCAAGCTCCCGCTCACATGGCCGCGCGCTACGGGTCAGCTGCCGATGTATTACAACCGTCTGCCATCGAGCCGCCCGACCCTTCCGAACAACCGCTTCACGCTGCAATACATCGATGAGGCTATCACGCCGCTCTACCCGTTCGGCTGGGGCCTCAGCTATACGCAGTTCGCGTATTCGGACGCGACCATTGGGCAAAAGCAGCTCGATGCAGGTCAGATACTTGACGTATCCATGAACGTGACGAACAAGGGATCACGGGCCGGACAGGAAGTGGTGCAGCTTTACATCCGTGATCCGGTGGCAAGCCGCAGCCGTCCTCTGCGCCAGTTGAAGGCCTTCGAGAAGATCAATCTGAATCCGGGTGAGACGAAACGCGTGAGCTTACGCGTTCCGGTCGAATCCTTAGGCTTCCATCTCGATGACGGCAGCTATGTCGTCGAGGCGGGCGCGATCCAGGTTTTTGTCGGTGGGAGTTCTCTGGCCGAACAGGTCGGCGAGGTGGAGATCGTCAAGACGATCAGCCTGCCGTCCGATGAACGACGCGCCTCCGCCTCGACAAGCATCGCGCAGTAATCCTAACCGAGCAGCCCGAAGCGGCTTCGGGCAGCTTTTTGATCGGTGGACCCCGCCAGTCCGGCGCAGTAATGTCATGTCAATGGACGTACAGCTGAGACATGCCAGGCACCGCATCGCCGCCGCCCGAACGTTAAGGTCGGTGAAGGCGATTGCTGCCTCTGAGCGCACAGGCGCAGCGGATACGCTCCTCGGTATGGCGCTCACCTTCATCGCGGGCGCGACCAATGCCGGCGGCTTTCTCGCCGTCGGGCAATACACGTCGCATATGTCCGGCATTCTCTCGTCCATGGCGGACAATCTGGCCCTGGGCAGCGTGACGCTTGTCGTCATTGGCCTTGCAGCATTCGTTCCCTTCGTCTCAGGGGCGGCCTGCTCCGCCATTCTGATCAACTGGGGCAGGCGGCATCATCTCGGCAGCCGCTATGCCCTGCCTTTGATGCTGGAGGCCGTGCTTTTGTGCATCTTCGGCGTGCTGGGCTGGCTGGCGCACCCCTCGACCCAATTCGTTGTGGGCGCCATACCGCTTCTTTGCTTCATCATGGGCCTGCAGAATGCCACAGTGACGAAGATCTCCGGCGCGCGCATGCGCACGACCCATGTCACCGGCATCGTGACGGATATCGGCATCGAGCTCGGCAAGCTTATCTATTGGAACCGTAGCGGTCATCGCGACGGACTCGTGATGGCAGACCGTGAGAAGCTGCGTCTGCTGCTCCTGCTGCTCGGCTCATTCTTCACCGGCGGCGTCACGGGCGCCATCGGCTTCAGCCATCTCGGCTTTCTGTTCTCCCTGCCCTTCGCCCTGCTGCTCGTGCTGCTGGCGGGCCCACCGCTCGCGGAGGACTTCATCAGCCGCGCCAAGCCCTCGCGCGCGCATTAAGCGCCCTCCCATTACCAGCACCTTTGCCAACCTCTGCCAAAGGACTATGCTCAAGCTAGCGCTGTGCGCGGCAGCCAAGTGTGCATGGTGCTCACAAGGGAGGAGCCGGGCATGTTTGCCCGGTCAAAAGCATAAAGGTCGGAACAAACCATGCGTATCGGCGTGCCGAAAGAAATCAAGAACCACGAGTATCGCGTTGGCCTCGTACCCTCATCCGTCGCAGAGCTTGTGCATCACGGTCACAGCGTGACGATCGAACACGACGCGGGTCTGGGCGCGGGAGTGACGGACCGCGAATACGAAGCCGCAGGGGCCGTCATCGTTGACGGGCCGGACCGGATTTTCGCAGAGGCGGAGATGGTCGTGAAGGTGAAGGAGCCCCTGGCGGAGGAACGCAGACGTCTTCGCCCTGGCCAAATCCTCTTCACCTATCTCCATCTCGCGCCCGACTTGAAGCAGACCGAGGATCTCATCAAGAGCGGCGCCACCTGCATCGCCTATGAGACGGTGACGTCAGCCGCCGGCGCCCTGCCGTTGCTGACACCCATGTCGGAGGTCGCCGGACGTCTCGCGCCGCAAGTGGGCGCACATTGCCTCGAGAAGGCGCAAGGCGGACGCGGCATTCTGCTCGGCGGCGTTCCCGGCGTGCCTGGGGCTGAAGTGGTCGTTCTCGGGGGCGGCGTATCGGGCACGCATGCGGCGACCATCGCGCTCGGCATGGGGGCGCATGTCACGGTGATCGACCGCTCGGCCGAAGTGCTGCGCCGCCTGTCGGCCCAGTTCAACGGGGCCGTGCGCACGGTCTTTTCGACGCGCGATGTCATTGCCCAGGCCGTCACGAGCGCCGATCTCGTCATCGGCGCCGTTCTGGTGCCGGGAGCGGCAGCCCCGAAGCTGATCACCGCCGAGATGGTGCGGCAGATGAAAGGGGGCTCCGTCTTCGTCGACATCGCCATCGATCAGGGCGGCTGCTCCGAAACATCGCGACCCACAACCCACTCAGCCCCGACCTACATCGTGGACGACGTGGTTCATTACTGCGTCACCAACATGCCGGGAGCGGTGGCCCGCACGTCCACGTTCGCGCTCAACAACGTCACCCTGCCCTTCACCCTCGCGCTGGCGGACAAGGGATGGCGACAGGCGCTGAAGGATGACCGTTTCCTGCGCGACGGACTCAACGTCCATGCCGGAAAGATCACATGCCGCCCGGTCGCAGAAGCGCATGGACTTGCCTATACGTCGGCCGATGAGGTTCTCGGCTAGCGACGGAACAAGGAACAACGGACAAGCGTGATGGTTCACTCGTGACAGAGTGGATCGTCACCGATGCTTGGTTGAAAGCATCAGCCATCGAGCGAATCGACAGAGGTTGAAACTGCCGGGCCCAGTATCGGTGCGCCTCTTCGGGAAACCAGTATCCGTCCATGCCCGAGCGAGCAGCAGCCCCGTCATCGTCGCAGCCCGAGAGCACTGTCCCGGATGCCCGTGCCCGCCGGATCACACGGACCACCGGCGGGCTGCTCCTTCTCGCCATGACGCTCTGGATGCTCCGCTCCTATCTGACGGCATTGTGCTGGGCGGTCATCATTGCCATCAGTGTCTGGCCGCTCTACCGCCGTGTCCAAGCTCGTCTTGAGGATTCCCGTATTGCTGCGCCCCTGCTCATGACCAGTGCCCTTGCCTTGCTCCTGGTCACTCCTCTGGCCCTGGTCCTCACCGAAGTCGGTCGTGAGGGGCAGATCGTGATGGGCTGGCTCACGCAGCTGCAGCAGAACGGAATGCCGGTGCCGGCCTCTATCCAGCATCTGCCAATTCTGGGTCAGCAACTCAATGCCTGGTGGCAGACGCATCTCGGCCAACCCCAATCCGCCCAGCAGTTTCTCAGCAGCTTCAATAGCCAGACCCTGGCCGAATGGTCGAAGACCCTTGGCGGCGCACTGTTGTCCCGCGTGCTGCAGGCTTTCCTGACCTTCCTCACATTGTTCATGTTGCTCCGCGAAGGCGAACAGATCGGAGGCCGCGTGCTGACGGCGATCGATCGATGGTTTGGCACACCCGGGGAGCGACTGGCCGAGACGATGACGGAGGCCGTGCGGGGAACTGTGAACGGCACGATCCTCGTCGCCATCGGCGAAGGCATTCTCATCGGGATCGGCTTCTTCGTGGCAGGCGTGCCGAATGCGGCCCTGTTCACCGTTCTCACGACAGCTTTCGCCATGCTCCCCATGGGGGCATGGCTCGCTTTCGGAACAGCGGCCATCATCCTGGTTCTGAGCGGGGGCGCGATTGCCGTGGCATTGGCTGTCTTCGCGTGGGGCGCGGCGGTGATGCTGATCGGCGACAACATCGTTCAACCGGCTCTGGTCGGCGGCGCAGTGCGTCTACCCTTCCTGTGGACCTTATTCGGCATCCTCGGAGGATTGGAGACGTTCGGACTGATCGGCCTGTTTCTCGGCCCCGTCCTCATGGCTGCCCTGCTGACGATCTGGAAACAGCAGAGCAAACCCGCGCTGAGCAATAGATTGCCAACCCATCCTTGACAGCAAGGAACATCAAAGCAGGCGTGGCAGTTCACTCGTGACACAGTGGAGCGTCGTCCATGCCTCGTTCGAACAGCAAACCCGTCGAAATGATAGCCCGCTTGGGATACGGCGCGCGCGGGATCGTCTATGGTCTCGTCGGCGGCCTTGCCCTTCTTGCCGCGATCGGTTCGGGCGGTCAGACCGGAGGCAGTCGGAGCGCATTACAAACACTCCTTTCTCAACCGCTAGGCCAATTCTGGCTTGTTCTGATCGCGCTTGGCCTCTTCGGATTCTGCACTTGGCGCGTAGTGGAAGCGCTGACCGACGCCGACCATCGCGGATCGGACATGAAGGGCTGGGGAGTCAGGATAGCCCATTTCATCAGCGGCGCGGTTTATGCCGGCCTTGGCGTGTCCGCTCTGAGGCTTGCGCTAGGCCAGGGCTCCGGCGGCGGAGAAGACCAAGCCGCTCAGGATTGGACGGCTTGGCTCATGAGCAAGCCCTTCGGATTATGGCTTGTGGGCCTTATCGGCCTCGCCGTTGCGGCGACGGGTCTCGGCTTTGCCTGGAAAGCCTGGCGCGGTGATGTCGCCGCGCGTCTTTCGCTACCAGCCGACAAGCGGCGATGGGTGACCTCTCTCGGGCGCATGGGGTTTGCCGCACGCGGCATCGTCTTCGTCATCATCGGCGGCTTTCTCATGCTCGCGGCGCTCCACAGCTCTTCGTCAGAGGTCCACGGTCTCGGCGGCGCCTTGCAGACCCTGCAGCAGCAACCCTATGGCCGGGTGCTGCTGGCGTTGACGGCCATCGGCCTCTTCGCTTTTGGTCTTTTCGGCCTGGTGCAGGCCCGCTACCGCCATATCGATGCACCGGACATCGACGACGCGAAAGCAGCCGTGGCGCAGATGGGACATTGAGATGGTTTGGTAATCCATCAAACATTACTGAACCTTAACTTGAGACCTTTGCTTCCGGTGAGATCATAGGCGCATCTTCTCCGACAACAGACCCGGTGTCCTATGAACAAAGCTCTGCTCTTGCGGCTGCATCGTTGGGTGGCTCTGATCTTTGGGCTTCCTCTGCTCGCCATCGTTCTGACCGGCCTTGTCCTGTCCTTCGAACCGATCGTCGTTCAAAGCGCGATGAAGCCTGGCTCCGTCACCGTGCAAGCCGTCGAAGGATTGCTTCAGCGCTATGACCCGCAAGGAAGCGCACGAGCCCTCTTCCTTCGTCCGCATGAGAATACGCTGACGATCAGCAGCGGACGACCCGGTGGCGGAGCCGAGATTGATCTGTCGACCGGCCAGCCGGTCACACAGGACGCGACGACACTATCCGACATCTTCGGGCTATCGCGTCAGATCCATGAGCATCTGCTCCTCCGGGCCGGTTGGCTCGTCACGGCCTCAACCATCGCCATGCTGGTGCTCATCGTGATCGGCATTCTCATGGGTGTGCCCAAGCTGCGCAATACGCCGGCAGGATGGCACAAGGGTGTAGCCTGGTTCCTGCTTCCGCTTGTTGCTTTGAGCCCGCTGACGGGGTTGCTGCTGGCGCTTGGCGTGACATTCACGTCAGCTTCTCCTGCTGCAAGGCCGTCCGGCCCTCCGTTGCCTCTGCTGGAAGCTGTCCGTGTGCTCGGCACCGATCACGACGTCTCCACTCTCACCTGGATCCGGCCGCTCGGCGAAAATCTCGTGGCTCGCATCGCTGTGGATGGGGAATTGAAAACCTATACGCTCACCCGCGATGGCGCCGCTCCCGGCGCCAGGATGTGGCCGCGTCTCATCCATGAAGGCACATGGGGCGGATTGGCCCTCTCGATTCTCAATCTCGTCACGTCGATAGCCTTGCTCGGTCTGCTTGTGACAGGTGTGTGGATCTGGGCGCATCGGAAGTTGCGCCGTGGTCCGAGCCGGCAGCGGCTTGCAAGAGGCGCCTTGGCTCGGTGAGAGGTAAGAGCGACTGACGAGGTAAGGTTGGATTACGGTAGCCGAGGGCAACCTGATCGCTCATGACATGTACTCAAAAACGAAGGCGCTCAGGAGAGGAACCTCCTGAGCGCCTTCGTGCATATTTGCCTCAAGCGTTCTGCGTCGTGAGCCCTGTCCAGTCCGCATCGTGAGAATCTTGATTGGCCCAATAGTAGCCGCGTTCGATCATGGCGATCTTCTGCTCCGCAAGGCGGATCAGAATACTGTCAGGCGTGGAATGCCTCAGCTCGCGCAACGCGTCCTTGATCTCGCTGAGGGCATGGGTGATGACCATCGGAACTTCACCCGCCATCAATTTCTGCTCCAAAACCATCGGCAATGCTCCACATACCTGCGGTGGATGGTCCATGTCCTTCCGGTCTGACGATCTCACGACCAGCCAAAGGCAAAATCCATCGCACTTGGATCAAACGAGCAGGTCACCGTCGGATCGACTGCTTCGGCCATGAGCTTAGGCGTCCCGAGAAGACGTCATGCTTACGGTTACATTACAGGTGTGTAATGCAGTTGTCGGTTTCGGGAGGTGTGCTTGATCACATGACGAGCAGGCTGCAGGCTCTTCTCACCGGATATTGAAGCGAAGAGGCACCGTGAAGGTCAGTTGCTGCTGTGGAAGTGCGTCCGGCGCTGAAGGCAGTGCAGTTCCAGGTGCCGCTGTCGCCAGGGCGGCTTCGTCGAGAACATCGTTTCCCGTGCCGCGCACCAATGATGCGCTGATGATCCGGCCGGAGCGCTGCATTGTGAAGCGGATGGTTGCGACGCCCGACACCCCCTGCCTGCGTGCGGCATCGGGATAGCGGAGACGGTTGCGCAGGGCTGCGGCCAATTGAGCCGCATAGCGATTGATCACGTTCGGATCTGCGGAAGCCGCAGCCCCTCCATTGTTCTCGCGTGAAGAGGCAGCCTGCTGCGGTCGCGGGGCCGAAGAGGCGATGTTCTTCTTCGGCGTGGGCTTACGCGGTTTAGGAGGATCCTTGCGCTCCGTCTTGGGCTGCACAGGCGGCTTCGCGGGCTCCGGGGCAGGCTTCGGCTCCACGATCTCCTCCGGCGGAGGCAGGGCTTCGACCACCTGGTGCTCGGAAGGGGGCGCCAGCTCAACTGGCTTATCCTCAATCGGCGGAGGCTCCGGCGCCTCCTCGGGCGGATCGGTCTCCGCGACCTCTTCAGGGGGTGGAGCTTCCTCTTCGACCGGCTCGGGAACGGGCTCGGGCGGCTGAACCTCCGTTACCTCCGGAGGGGGCTCAGCGGGTGGTGTCACCTCTGCGGGAGCAAGCATCTCCTCGAATGCCATCGCAGGAGCCAGATCGATGGTAATCTCCTGCTCACCCGGCGGGCTCTGAACATGATGGGGCGACCCGATCGTCACGGCCGCCAGAGCACCGGCATGCAGGATGAAGGCGGCCAGAAAGGCAGCGCCAATCCGCTTTCGGCCTATCATCGGCCCTGTATTCTGAATCGCGAGAGGCATGGACTATCGTTATTGCGAAGCTGTTCCGCCGGGCGCCTGCGCGATCAAAGAGACCTTGCTGAAGCCCGCAGCACTGACCTGCCCCATGATTTCGATGACGCGCCCGTAAGGGACGCTCCGGTCGCCACGCACCAGGACAACCTGATTCGGATCCTGTGCAGCAAACTCCTTCAGGCGCGACAGCATCGTTTCCGGCAGCAAGGGTTCCTTGTCGAGGAAGGGTTGACCATTCTGATCGATGCTGATGACGACGGGCTGCTTCGGTTTCGAAACCTTCGGCGCAGCTGTCTTCGGCAATTGCACCGGAACCCCGACGGTCATGAGAGGTGCGGCCACCATGAAGATGATGAGCAGCACCAGCATCACGTCGACGAGTGGCGTGACATTGATCTCGGAGAGGGGTGCTGCTCCGAACTCGTCGTCCGGCTCGTGCGAGCGGATTGGACCCATTCCCATTATTCGGCAGCCTCCGTCCGCAGATGAGGCTTGCGGTCACGTGCAAGGCGATCTCCGAGGGCCGTAATCCCTGCTGCAAAGGATTGCTGCACGCGCCCCAGATCGGTCGTCAGCTTGTTGTAGGCGATCACCGCAGGAATTGCAGCGACGAGTCCGATCGCGGTTGCAAACAGCGCCTCGGCAATGCCGGGCGCCACGACGGACAGGCTGGTGTCCTGGCTCTTCGCGATGGCCGAGAACGAGTTCATGATGCCCCAGACCGTGCCGAACAATCCAATGAACGGCGCCGCCGATCCTGTGGTCGCGAGGAAGGGCAGTCCGGTCTGGAGCTGGCGCATGTCGACCACAAGTGCCGCACGCATGGCGCGCTCGATCCGCTCGCGCCGTTCGGAACGGCTCTCGGAAGGGTCCTGATCGCGCCAGGCCTCCTGTGCCGCTGCCATGATGCGCCCGACCGATCCGGACATCTGCGGATGAAGCTGCCCGCCGGCACGTGCCGTGGTCTCGAAAGAGCGGGCTTGCCGCCGCAACGCAACCAGACGGAGGATCTTGTCGAAGATAATCGTCCAGCATCCGAGCGATGCGAGCACCAGAAAAATCATAACGCCTTTGACGATGGGATCGGCCTGCAGGAACAGCGCAAGGAATGACAGATCATGCGGCGTGACGGTCTCGGTCATGGCGACGGTCTCACTTTGTTATGGAAATGATGCGACGAGGATTCGATGTCCACATGCCGCCGCTCTAATGAATGGACGCGCGGCCGACTTGCGAAGCGCGTGAGGCAAAACGGGCTTGCAACTGGTTGAGTCTTTCAGACGCGCTCGAAACGGATTCGCAAAGACAAGTGGCAGCCCCTCCCATCAATGCCTCCGCGGCCTCGTGCATTTCGGAGAAGGATCCGCGGCGGGCCAAACCGATGATTCTGATGAGGCGCTCTTCATCGGCCGTTGTCCGACAGCACGTCGCCGGCAAAAAGCGCCATTCCCCCATGCACTCGCGGCGGATGGAGCGCATGATCCCTGTCATCGCCGCCACGAGTTGCGGCCCCTCGATTGGGCCTAGTGTCCGCTCGGCAGCGTCGTGAGCCGCTTCCCAGCAGGCAACGTCGCTCGTCATATAGCCGGCCGCGATGAAGCGCAGGACCGCAAGCGCCAGCACTTCGGAATCATCCATGCAGACATCGGCAACGCGGCTCAGATGATGTTGATCGTGACGGCACATATCTTCACCCATCGAGCAAGCATTCATCTTCATCGTGCAGGAGCGTGGCGGGGACAGACCTGTTTGCCTGCGACCCGGCAACGCCATGCGGTTTCTTGATTGCGAGATGCAATTCTGGACGACTGCAAACAATCGAACCGGAATTTTTAGTATCAAGGATCTGATTTATAGGTCAACGACTTAAGGCGAAATCAGAGCCTTTCTAAAAAGTGCTCTATCCCGTTGCGAGAAGGATCGAATTCTCTTCTCTAAAAATCGTCCAGACTAAAAAATTCCCTCGTTCTATCGCAAAAGGTCGATCTGAATTGGTTCTTGGTCATGCCACCTTGTCTTCTGACGCATTCGACTTGAGCGTCTTTGCCTCTGGAAGCGGACAGAGAGATCCGCAATCCTCAAAGCCTGGCAAAAGGTAGCGCAGGCAGCAAACCTTGCGCGCTCGCGTCAGCTGCCCTTCAACCTCGCAACAGCGCACCATGCCGTGCATCGGATGAGGACGCCCTTTCGCATTGGTGCGGCACTCAAGCAAGGCGCGGCCTTCACTCATGATTGCCTGGCTTGGATTGAGCGCATCCGCCTGCTCAAGGGCCCACTGGAAAGCGGTAGCGGCGTTGGTCCAGAGAAGACGCGGCGACACACGGAAATGATCGGCAAAATGCTCGACCAAGGGCTCGATGTGCCCCTCGAAAAGACGAGAGAAGCGGCCCGTTGTTCCTATACATCCCTCCCTGCCATCATCGGAAAGAACGATAGCGGCCGTGCGGCCTTCTTCGTTGAGAGCGATATTCACATGCTCCAGCTCGAGCGGCAGTTCTCTGTCGAGCAGCAGGATTGCGGCCGTGGCTGGAACGATGAGGATGCCGAAGTGCCACTGCGTCCACATCGAGACGATCGCGCGGCGATCAGCTCCCGGATAAGCCTTGGCATAGTGGCGCAGGAGTTCGTCTGCGATAACTCCATCGAGCAGGTCGCGACCGGAGAGAACGGTCGGGTGCTCGCCAGGAAGGGCCAACCCGTCCCTGTACCATTGGAAAGGCCCCGTGAAGCAGGGTGCAAGGGAGGGAATCATGGCACGTGGGACGCCAACTCTCCGGCCGGAGCGTTCTCGTGCCGACTCCGGGCTTCAGCCGAGCGCCCGCTCAGGAGCGCAACCGGAATCACCGCCGCGAGAGCAAGGGCACCGTTGAGACCAAAGAAGACGCCATATCCGTAATGCTGCGAGATCCAGCCGGCTCCCACACCCCCTGCCATGCTCACGAGAGCATCCATGCATTGCAGGAGCGTGAAGTCGACGCCGGCTTGGCGTGGATCCGAAAGCGACATGAATTGCGCATAAAGAGCAACGAAGCCGAGTGCCAAGATACCGGAGGAGCTTGCAAGGGCGAGCACGAGCAGGATGCTCTGAGGCACGCCACCGGATCGGGCGGCGAGCGCGAGACCGCACAGGGCGAGAGCCTGCAGCACGAGAGCGAGAAGCATGATGGATCGAGTCCCCCACGCGCGCACCAGCGCACCGCCCAGGAGAGCACAGGCGAAACCGGCGATCAGTCCTCCAAGGCCGTTGAGGATGCCGAGGGACGTCAGGTCGAGGCCTGAATCGATCAGGAAAGGCCCGAGCATGCTCAGGCCCCATTTCTGCGTGAAGGCATAGAGAGCCGCCAGCACGAGTCCTTTGCGCATCTCGATTCGCCCAAGCGCATCACGCAGGGACGGCCGATGCACGCGCTTATCGGCGGAATCGACCGCAGGCGAGCGCAGGAAAGGCAGGCCGAGCAGCACGAGCATTACGGCCATGCTGATGGTTGCCCATGTCCAATTGAAGCGCGCAACGAGGATGAGATAGAGCCCCGATCCGATGGCGGCTCCGAGATAGGCTCCCCCGACCTGCGCGGCATTGACCCAGCCGCAATGTCGCTCGGAGAGGCTCTCGACGGCTTCCGCATCGCAGGCGATATCGACGGTGGAGGCCGCAAAGGCGATCAGCATGAGAATCCCTAAGAGCGGTACGAAACTCGTCGGTCCGATCATGCCGAGGAGAACGAGGCCGAGTGCCGAGATCATGCCCCCGATAAAAACGATGGAACGTGAGCGGTTCGGCCCTACCGGGGGCAGCCTGTAGCGTTCGATGGCCGGAGCCCAGAGGAACTTCAGCACCCAGGGCAGGACGGCGAGATAGGTCAGGCCGATCTGATCGAGCGACACGCCCCTGTCGCGCAGGACACTCGGAAGGGCGCTGAACGTCACTCCTCCGATGATGCTCTGCCCCACGTACAATCCGCCGAGCATCAGGACGACGGCGATCGGAGAATGGAGATGCCGCACGACGATCACCAGCGGTAGCGCAGGCTTGCGATCACCTTGCGGCCTTCGTCGTAGTAGCAATAGCCGGAGGTGCAGACCTGGCTGACTTCATCGAGCAGGTTCGTGGCATTCACCTGGAAGCGCATGCCCTTCATGCTCGAGTTAAGGTTCTCGAGATCGTAGTGGATCGCTGCATCGAGGTAGGTGCGGGCTTCGTTGTCGAGAATGGCCCTGCTGAGATTGTCGCCGAGGCTGGAGCCGACATAGCGCACGCCGCCTGCGATGCCGAAGCCCTTCGCCGCGCCGTCCTGGACCGTATAATCGAGCCAGAGCGACGCCATGTGATAGGGCACGCTCGTGAGCCGGTTGCCCTCCGTTTCCGGCGTCAGGCGCAAGATGCGCGCATCCGTGTAGGAATAGGACGCCTGAATGTTGAGTCCGTTCGTGAGCGACGCGATGCCCTCGATTTCGAAGCCCTGCGAACGCAGATCGAGCTGGACCTGCTCGTTGAGACCGTTCACGACTTCGAAGACACGCGCATTGTCCTGACGAAGATCGAAGATAGCGGCGCGCAGCGACGCATTGGTGCCCGGCAGGTCATATTTCACACCGAACTCGACCTGTTCACCGGTGGTCGGCTCGGCGACGGCGCCACTCACCACTGTGCCCGGGTTCGGGGTGAAGGACGTGCCGTAGCTCACGTAAGGCGCGAGGCCGAAATCGGTGACGTAGCCCAAAGCCGCGCGGCCGGTGAACTTGCCGTCGTCGCGCTTGAACTCCATTCCGGCCGTCTCGTAGTTGCTCGTGAGCCAGTCGTGGCGCCCGCCGAGGGTCAGACGCCAGTTCTGCCACTTGAGCTGGTCCTGGACATAGACACCCGTGAGCGTCTGCGTCTGACGCGGGTGGTAGAGAAGCTCGGGATCCTCTCCCACCGGAACGCCGCCATAACCCTCCTTCGACCGATAGCGGAGATGGCTGACATCCAATCCGGTCAGGATCGTGTGATCGACGTCACCTGTTCTGACACGACTTTCGAGATGCGTGTCGCTCACGATGCCCCAATTGTTCTCGCGCACGAGACCGGGCGTGCCCACATAGACGTATTCCTGGTTCGTGCCGAGCGCGGAGAAGCGCGTGCGCTGCCGAAGCGTGAACATGTCGTTGAAGCGGTGCTCGAATTCATAGCCGATCCGGCCCTGCTGCTGGCTAAAGTCGTTGTAGCGCCTGTCGCCCGCGAAGACTTTCGTCGCGCCGATCGACTTGTAGGCGATGTTGCCCTGGCGATCCACGTAAGGACCGTAATCGTTCACATAGGCCGCCGTGCCGCCCGTCGTGGAATCCATGTATTCGCCAAGAAGCGTGAAGGTCGTTGCATCATTCGGCTTCCACGTGAAGGCCGGCGCGATGAAGACGCGATCATCCTTGACCGCGTCGATATCCGTGCCGGCCTCACGCATGAGACCGGTGAGCCGATAGAATAACGTGTTGTCGGAAGCGACGGGACCGGACAGGTCGAAATTGCCCTGCAGGCGACCATAGGATCCGGTCTGGACCTCCACTTCGCGGAACGGGACGAAGGTGGGACGCTTCGAGATCAGATCGACAATGCCGCCGGTGCTGCTTGCGCCATAAATGGATGCGGCCGGCCCGCGTAAGATAGCGATCCCCTCGAGTCCATAGGGCTCGATGCGCCAGAGGCCGTTCGGGCTGTTGACCTGCCGCAATCCGTCGCGGAACACGCCCGTATAGGTGACGTCGATGCCACGGATCGAGAAGGCGTCATAACGCGGGTCGAATCCATAACTGCCGACACGCGCACCCGGCGTATAGGACACGGCATCGAGCAGCGCCTGAGGCTTGCGGTCCTCAATCTGCTTCTGCGTAACGGTCGAGATCGATTGCGGCGTTTCGAGAAGAGGGGTGTCCGTCTTCGTTGCGCTCCGCGTCGCGGTTGCGACATAGCCGTTCGCCGTCATCGCGCCGCTCTGGTCAGCCCCCTGCACCTGAACGGTAATCTCCTCCAGCTCGATTGCCGGCGTCCCAGCCGATTGCGCGAGCGCAGCGCTCGAGACCAGCGTGAGAGCTGATGATGCCAGCAGGGAAAGAGAAAATTTCATGACGCAACCCCCAAAGAGAAAATGAGGGTTTGCGCCTATCAGAGCAGATTATTTCGAGTCAAATACTATGTTTTACATTTATTCTAATAAAAAATTGCTGTTTAGAAAATTTATATACTACGTGAACACCAACCCGCAGAGATTTAAATTTCAACAATTCTAAAGAACCATCCAATGCAGTTTCAAATTCAGAACCGTCTACGCATTACTGTCCACGAATTAGGGAGGATGCCTCGGGCACTGAGATGCTTTGTACGCACGATCTGGGTGCCGGTGGCCAGCTGGCATGCACTTTCCCGCAAGGCATGGCTCCTCTTCGCGCAGAATGCGTGAAAAGCAACCCTGGTTCAGAGGAAAGAGGCGAGGGAAACTGGCGATCCCGGGAAGACTCGAACTTCCGACCTTCGGTTTAGGAATTGGTGATGTCGGGTTCACGGGGCCCAACGGAGTATTACTACCCATAACAGCTATGTATCTGAAAGTTCTATGGTTTTTCGGATTTGGTGTGGTACGTTAAGTACACAGCATAACAGACCATATCGCTTGGTTTGATTACCCTGAGTTTACCCGGAGACAGGGAATATATTGCGCGTGTACCCAGCTGGGGCCGACACAAAAACGGGCATAGGAGCCCAGCTGACGTTGGTGCGAGCTGATGCATCGGACATCGGTGAACCTGTAGAGCGCAAGGCGCTAAAACCCCTTACCGCTGCGGCTGTGGCACGGTACCAGCCGACAACTAAGCGGCGCGAGATTCCTGATGGCGGCTCACAGGGCCTCCGGCTGGTCGTTCAGCCGAGCGGTGCAAAATCTTGGGCAATGCGCTTCCGCCGCCCCAATGGAAAAACAGCAAAGATTACACTCGGTCCTATCGACCTATCCGGAACTGAAACTCCTGAGGAACCAGTCTTAGGTGCGCCGCCTACCTTGGCAGCAGCACGACGTCTCGCAGCTGAGCTTCAGCGCCAGCGTGCCATCGGCCGGGATGTAGGCTCCGACTGCGTTACATTGAAGCGACAGCGTCGTAGGGCGGCACAGGTGCGTTCCGAGAATACCTTTTCTATCGCGGCCCGGCAGTTCGTGGAGGAACACGCGAGCACGAAAACGCGCCGCTGGAAGGAGACGGCTCGGCTGCTCGGCTTAAGTCCTCTGGACCTTAAAACCATACCGGGCGGGCTGGTGGATCGCTGGCACGATAAACCCATCTCAGAGATCAGCACCGATGACGTCTACGCCCTGGTGGACGAAGCTCGGCGGCAAGGCATTCCAGGCATCGGCCGGCGCAACACGGGACTATCGGAAGCACGAGCCCGTGCCATGTTCTCCTGCTTATCGAAAATGTTCGGTTGGTTAGTCGCCCATCGGCGCACCAAAACAAATCCATGTGTCGGGATCCCTCGGCCGGCAGCCCCTCCTGCTCGGGAACGCGTGTCAAGTGATTCAGAGATCCGCTGGTTCTGGACAGCATGTGACACACTCAGCAGCCCCTTCGGCCCATTATTGAAGTTCCTTCTGATAGCAGGTGCACGGCTGAATGAAGTCGCAAGGATGACCCGTCATGAGCTATCCGAAGACGGATCTACTTGGACACAATCGGGAGCCCGGACCAAAAACAGGCGCTCGCATATCGTTGTTTTGCCACAACTCGCACGGGAGATCTTGGGGGAGGTCAAAGTCATCTCGAGCGAGGCAGCCCTTGTTTTCCCCACCAATGGGCGCTCGCCTGTGTCCGGCTTCGTTGAAGACATGACCATAGAGGGAATTCGCCCATCGCTGATCATTCTAGACAATCTTTCATCTTTAGCTGCAGGGCTCGACGAGAACGATAACTCTGCTTTGGATAGGTTTCTGCGTTTCCTGTGTCAGCTCAGACATGGCGGACTTACGGTTCTTCTGGTGCACCATGCCAATAAGACGGGTGACCAACGCGGCGCATCGCGTCGGGAAGATCTCTTGGATACTTCAATCAAGCTTGCGCTGCCCGACAAGAATCAAGTGGCTTCGCACGATGGCGGCCATTTCATGATGGAATTCACAAAAATACGAGGGCGTACCCCAAAGCCCAACAAGCTTGAGATTAAACTTGTGCCAAGGCCCGGAGGGCTTGTGGGACTGTCATGGGGCCAAGGGCCCGTGATTGCGACTCACGAAGAAATTTTGCGCGCGATTGCAACAGAGCGTCCAAGAACACAAGCTGAGCTTGGGGAGAAGCTCGGACGTATCAAAGGAACTCTCAGCAGACAGCTCAGCAAGCTTGAGAAACGGGGCTTAATCACGCGGGAGCCAATTGCTCTAACCCCAGAAGGCAAGAAGCGAGCCTTGGAGCTCTGGCCAGATTTATGGGGTATTCTGGCTAATCAAGAGAATGCTCCCTTTTAGGCTTCACTGCAAAGGGTAAAGGTTTCCAGTTTCCCCGCCTAACGGGGGAAACTGAAACCGCCCTAGAAACCTATGTTCTTTGGGTTTCCTTACATCTTAATCGCTTCGACGAGATCAAGGATGCCAAGGCCCATCACGCCTTCTCTTCGCGCCTCAAGCTTAGCCATTTAAGCTCACAATTTGCGCAATAAGTGGGTCGATGTCTGATTTCGGGTGTAAAGTGTATGACCCGAAACAAGGCCGCTCTAGGGGGTACGATCCGTCTCTCAAACCGATCCTATTCGATACTCCTTCGCTGTACCCCTCTGCCGAGATCCACCTTTTCTCCGGCGTCTTTTACCGAGCGCTGATCGCCAAAATTATTCGGGGAGCGGAGTCATGGGACGACTATCATTGTTGCTCGTCAATGCGCTGTCGATGAACGGCACTCAACCTTGTTGGTTTTTGTGGTGGCTTAGCCTCAGTTAGGCTGTGGATTCATTAAGTGGCGGTACGGTAGAAACCTATCGTTGCCGATAGTGGCCTGGGGCCGACCCGAACCGGCCATTAAGTTCGGCTGCTGCGGCCACCAAGTTCTCATCTTACGTCGCACCCAACCGCAGAATGTGGAGCAACGATTACCCAGTACGTTGCTCTCGTGTGGAATCTCTTTTTCTTACTGTGACTTGCGGCTAAAATAGATTCCCTACATGCCACCCGGGTAACGCAAGGGTTATCAAAAGCGCGTTTTCTGCCGGCCTCGTACAGCTCCGCCGCAGAACCCATCAGCATCGCAATTCATATAAACTGTCAAATCGTCGAGTGTAGAGACATCGAATGTCGGCTCTGATTGACAAAGCGGACTAAGAACTTCGGTCCGGGAAGTGCCAGTTCCGGACCTTCCCACCTCGCTGCACTCCGGGCAGAGCTCTCAAATCTCGTCCCCATCCACGCCCCCGAGTCTGAGCAGTCGATCCGGGCGCATTTCCGCGAGCGAGTTGATCCCGAGAAGCCCCATGTTCCGGCTGATCTCGGTCGAGAGAATGTTGATGGCATGGCTGACACCTGCCTCGCCTCCGATTGCAGCCGCATAAACGAACGGGCGACCGACGAAGACGAACGAGGCGCCAAGAGCGATTGCCTTCAGTACGTCGGAGCCTCGCCGGATACCGCCATCCATCATGACGGGAATCGAAGCGCCCACTGCATCGGCAACGGCCGGCAGGACGCGGAGGGGCGAGACCGCTCCATCGAGCTGCCGTCCGCCATGGTTCGAGACGACGACGCCGTCGACGCCGCTGTCCCGGGCGATGCAGGCATCCTGCTTGGCCATGATGCCCTTCACGACCAGGCGCCCCTTCCACCGTTCTCGGATCAGCTCCAGATGACGCCAGTTCAAATGGTCCTTGGCTCCGAAGTCCCGCATCACGCTCTTGGCCAGGATCGGCGCTCCACGGGTAGCATAGGAATTCTCGAAATGCGGCATGCCGTGTTTCAGCAGCGTTCGCAAAAACGTGTTAAGCGTCCAGTTCGGCCTTGTCAGACCGTCCAAAGCCAAGCGCAGACTGGGCCGAAGCGGCGTAGAGAAGCCGCTACGGACGTTATTTTCGCGATTGGCCAGGACTGCTGTGTCCACGGTCAGCACGAGTGTTCCGAACCCTGCCCGCTCGACCCGCTCGAGCAGTCCGAGGATCCGGTCAGGGTCACCCGGGAGATAGGCCTGGAACCAGGCAGCAGGGTTCGCCTCGGCGACCTCCTCCAGCCGAATGAGGGAAGACCCACTCATCACCATCGGGATGTTCGCCTGCGCGGCTGTCCGCGCCAGGACCAGATCGCCGCGGTAGGCCGACAGGGCACTGATCCCCATCGGAGCGATCCCGAACGGGGCCGCATACGAGTGACCGAGCAGTTCGACCTTCTGCGTTCGCTTGGACACGTCGACCAGCACACGTGGGATGAAGCCGAACTCCCCGAACGCCGACCGATTGTCACGAAGGGAGGCATTGGTCTCGGAGGCCCCCGACACGTACCCGAAGATCGGTCGCGGCAGATGGCGGCGCGCCGCAACCTCGAAATCGTCGAGTGCCAGGATCTTTCGCAGGCGACGCGGGAGAGCGGCGGGAGGTGTTCGCACGATGCCCTTTGCCGGCGTGGATTCCATGTCAGTCGTGGAGCGCTCCATGCCGCGCGGCGTGTCAGAAGTTGCCATGAAAGTCTTCTCTCCAATTATTGATGAATGAGGAACGGCACGACGCTCCGGTGACCAACCGTGGCACCTCGGGCACCAGACATTCCAATGTCGCGCTCATAGATCGAGGCTCCTCAGGATCACCTTGCGCCGAACATGGACGATCCCGCTGAAGGCAAAGGTCACGGCCGCTCCGACTGCCAAAGGCCCGCGCAGCCCCGTAAGATCGGACAGTGCCCCGATGGCTAAGGCACCAAGGGCTGGTGCCCCCCGGAAGATCATGCTGTGCAGCGCGAGGAGCCTGCCCCGCAGATGATCAGGCACGGCAAGCTGGATCACAATCTGATTGGCAATTCCGCTCACGACCATGCCGAAACCCAAGATGAACAGGGCGAGAAGCCCTAACAACTTCTGATGTGCGAGGGCGGCAACGAGCAATGCCGCACCCATCAAGAGTCCGTTGGACAGAGCCATCGTCGCCAAGGCCGTCGGATCGGCTTGCCGGCTGAGACAAATCGCACCGACCAGCGACCCGAGGCCGATCGTGGACGTCATAAGGGCGAATCCGTTTGCGTCGGACCCGAACAAGGCCGCATAGCTTGGCATGAGTTCGAGAATTGGCCGGACGCACAGCGAGACCACTGTCAGCATCAAGAGCATGGCACCGAGCCCGATATGCCCGATGGCGTAGCGCCACCCTTCGACAACGGAATTCAGCAGGCTGCGGCTGGTAGATGGGGCTTGGTCAAGGGTGACGAGGCGAATACGGGCGAGCGTCCACGAGAAGGCCGCGAACGTCCCGAAGTTGATTGCGAACGCCAGGGTGAGGCTGCCCTTCGCGATCACAAGACCCGCGATGGCGGGGCCAATGAAACGGGCGGTGTTGAACACGATGGAATTGACCGCAACGGCACTGACCAGGTTCTCGCGACCGACGAGATCGGGGAGCAGCGCCATGCGGAAGGGCTGGTTGAAGGCCGTGACGACTCCACTGATCAGAGCGAGCACCAGGATCAGCAATGGGGACAGCGAGCCAAAGGCGCTGAGGACGGTGAGCAGACCTGCATGCACCATGAGCAAGGCCTGGCTGATCCGCGTGACCCGGAGCCGATCGGATCGGTCAGCCAGAGCGCCGGCTAAGGGTGTGACAAGGACCATCGGAAACAGGTCGGCGAAGGCAATGGCCCCAAGCCATGCCCCGGAGCCCGTCAGTTCCCAAACGAGCCAGCCGAGTGCGACCCGCTGTACCCATGTACCGATGAGCGAGAAAACATTGCCGATGGTGAAGTTGAGATAGTTAGCCTCGGACAACGCCGCACGGACGCCATGCCATCCGTTTCGCATCGCTACAGCCGCCCCATTGCGGAGACCTCACAGGTACACGGTACGCGTGACGCCTTCACACGGACCGAGATGGATCATGGCCTCGATCTTCCGAGGACCGAACCAGGGGCCCGACAGGGCGGATCCAACCGCGGATGCCCTGCCGGGACCAAGTCTCAAACCGGACACTCTGCGCGTGAGTGTCTCAGGCTTCCTCTTCAACGAAGGCTTCCTCACGAGTCTTGCGGATGGCAGGCACCAGCAGCAGGACGAACAGCGCCGCGGAGGCAATCAGCAGGGCCAGGCTGATCGGCCGCTCGATGAAAACGCTCGGGCTTCCCTGCGAGATCAGCATCGCCCGCCGCAGGTTCGTCTCCAGCAAAGGCCCAAGGACGAAACCAAGCAGGAGTGGTCCCGGCTCGCACTTCGCTTTCCGGAACAGGTAGCCCAGGAAGCCAAAACCAACGGCAAGAGCGACATCGAACGCCCGATTGCTGACGCTGTAGACACCGACGCAGCAGAACAGAAGGATCGCCGGGTAGAGGAGACGGTATGGCACCGTCAGCAGCTTCACCCAAAGCCCGATCAACGGAAGGTTGATGACCAGGAGCATCAGGTTGCCGATCCACATGCTGGCAATCAGCCCCCAGAAGAGATCGGGCTGGTTGTGCATGACGGAGGGGCCCGGCGTAATGCCATGAATGGTCATTGCGCCCAGCAGCATGGCCATCACGGCATTCGAGGGAATCCCGAGCGTCAGCAACGGAATGAACGAGGATTGGGCTCCGGCATTGTTGGCCGCCTCCGGACCTGCCACACCTTGGATTGCGCCCCTGCCAAACTCTTTCGGGTTGCGGGAAACCTTCTTCTCCAGAGTGTAGGCGCTGAATGCGCTGAGCGTCGCCCCACCGCCGGGAAGGATGCCGAGGAACGTCCCCAAGCCCGTACCACGGAGGACTGCTGGCCATGCCTTCCGGAAGTCTTCGCGGGTTGGCCAGAGACGGGTGATCTTGGTTGCGATCAACCCCCGGGACTCCGGGCTTTCAAGATTGACGATAATCTCGGCGATGCCGAAGAGGCCGACGGCGATGACGACGAACTCGATGCCGTCAAAGAGCTCGACCGCGCCAAAGGTGAGACGCTCGGATCCACTGTTCACGTCGGTGCCGACCCACCCTAGAAGGAGGCCGATGCCGATCATGCCGATAGCCTTGATCACCGACCCGCTGGCGAGAATCGTCGCGCACAGCAAACCGAAGACCGTAAGGGAGAAATACTCGGCCGGGCCGAAGTCGAGTGCGAAGCTCGCCAAGGTCGGGCCTGCCACCGCCAGTCCGATGGTCGACACGGTCCCGGCGAAGAACGATCCCAAGGCCGCTATCGCCAGGGCTGCACCCGCGCGGCCCTGCTTGGCCATCTGGTAGCCGTCGAGCGCGGTCACAACCGATGACGCTTCGCCAGGCAGGTTGACCAGGATCGCGGTCGTCGATCCTCCATACTGTGCCCCGTAGAAAATGCCTGCGAGCATAATCAGCGCCGCCAGCGGCGGGAGAAAGAACGTGATCGGCAGGAGAATCGCCAGGGTTGCGGTCGGACCGATTCCTGGGAGCACGCCGATGAGCGTGCCCAAAAGGGCACCGATGAGACAGAACAGAAGATTGGTCGGGGTGGCAGCCGTGCTGAACCCGAGAATGAGTGAATCAAGAAATTCCATCAGAACGGCCCCAACTGCATCTGGACGCCCAGCCCAACGATGAAAACGAGAATGCCGAAGATCGTCAGCACCACGATGGAGGCGGCAATCTCACGTAGACGCGTTTCGGGGTCGGCCAAGCTGCCGACGCCAATGAGCCATGCAGTCGCGATGACGAAGCCCAAAGACTCGGCCGCGTAGGCGAAACCTGCCACAGCGACAAGAATGATCAGGAGCGGGCGCAAGCGAACAGCACCGAGGCCCTCGCTTGAACGCATGAGACCCATGATTGTCACCCCAAGGCCGATCAGCAGGATCAGCGCCGAGACGATCAGCGGAAGGTAACCCGGACCCATCATCGCGGCATTGCCCATCCTCAGGTCACGCCCGGCCCAAAGGCCGAGCGCTCCGATGACGATGAAAATCAAGCCTGCAAGAAGATCAGGTTGGTTACCATTCCGCCCGAGTTCCGAGCGGTTGACCATTACTGCACCCAGGGTGTCTTGTTCCAAATGTCCTGGAACGATTGCAGCCGCTTCGGCATCTGCTGTTCCCACTCCTCACCCGACAGATAGGCGAGCGGAAGAGCGAGCTTCTTGGCCTCTGCCTGGAACTCAGGACTGTCGACGACCTTCTTCACCGCCTCCGAGAACTTGGCGCGGATGTCAGCGGGAACGTCTCGGCGTGCGGCCAGACCGCGCTCCGAGCTCATGAAGACCTCGACACCCTGCTCTTTGGCCGTCGGAACATCCGGTGCCTCGGGGGACCGCTTGTCGCCGAAGGTCACCAGAGGACGAATGGTGGTCAGGTCGCCGCCGGCAAACTCGCTGACGTTCAGGCCACCTGTCGTGATGTGGCCGCCGAGGAGGGCCGTACGTGTCTCGCCAGCTCCAGGGAACGGGACGTGGGTCAGGGTCACACCGGCCGCCTGCTCGAGCAGGATCATGGCGAGGTGATCATCGGTTCCGACGCCGGAGGTGCCAACCGACACCGACCCTGGTTTTGCCTTGGCTTGGTCAATCAGATCCTTGAGCGATTTGATCGGGGAGTCGCTTTTCACGACGTAAGCCGTCGGATCGTCGACGATGCGCGCCACGGCCTGGATGCTCTTCGGGTCGTACCGCAGCTTGCGCTGCACCTGCATTGACAGGTAGCCGGGCGTGTTGATGAACGAGAAGGTGTAGCCATCCGGCTTAGCTTGGGAGAGATAGGTGTAGGCGATCTCACCGGAAGCGCCGGGCTTGTTGACGATCACGATCTTGGCGCCGAGTTCCTTCTCCAGGAACGGCTGCATGGCGCGGGCCATGACGTCGGTGCTTCCGCCTGGCGCGAACGCCACGACGATCTCGATGGGACGATCTTTCGGCCACTCGGCATAAGCGGCTGTCGCAGTGGCGCTTATGGCGAGAGCACCAATACAAAGTGTTTTCAGGGTCTTCAGCACAGTTTCCTCTCCTTGTGAGCACTGTTGATGGGTTTATCCGCCTCAGGCGCGTGCTCGTTGGCGCGGCCAGCGGGACGAATTCTGGTCCTCGGTCTTACCGCCGAGTTGTCGTGTGAGTTCATCTGAGATGGATCTCAGTGGCTCAAGATGGCGGGCGACGGCCTCTTGATCGATCCGGCCTGTCGGACCTGCCACGCCGAGGACCCCGACAACCTCTTGGCCGTGCCCGAAGATTGGACAGGCAATGCTAGCGACCTGCGGATCGCGTTCGCCGAACGTTGCATAGAAGTGGTCGCGGCGGATCTGATCGTAGGGCTCTCCGGGTTCGCCGCTGAAAGCGAGGAGCACGCGTCCGGGCGCGCCGCGGTCGAGCGGCAGCAGATCGCCGGTCCTTGCGCGATGGCCGATGGATTGCGGTGAATCCACGCGGAACAAGCAAAGGCGCTTGTCGCCCTCGCGAACATAGAACGCGGCACTTTCCCCGGTTTCCTGGGCCAGCCGACGCAGGGCCGGTTGGACGTAATCCTCGATCCGGAAACTGGCCTGGTACAGGGTACCCAATCGGGCAAGCTTCGGTCCGAGGCGGAAGGTCGCGTCATCATTGCGCACGAGATAGCCGGCGCGAGCGAGGGACTTCGTGAAACGTAGAACTGTCGGCTTCGATAGGCCGACGCGACGCGCGAGTTCCGCCAGACTGAGCGACCTGTCATTGGCCGTAAAGGCATCGAGCACGGCCAGGGCACGCTCAACGGCGATGACCCCACCTTCCTCCCGCGCTTCGACGTCCAAGGCCTGTCTTGGCATATTCGTTTCACTCTGCGTAACGGCATTTCTTACTATGAAATACTGCGGAAATGTGCTTCTGTCAAAGCGCGCCGTCAAGCAAGAAAATTTCGTGAGGCGGCATCCTTTAGTCGATCAACTTGCCAGGGCTTGGATCCCGCGTCGCAGGACGGGTTGGGAGACAGGCCTTGAAACGGGAGAGGAAAGTGCTGGGAAGTCAGCCAAAGGAAGAAGCGTCAGACGCGTTGCCACCACATCGAGGCCGAGCCGTGCTCATCACAGGCTCGGCCCTCGCGGGAGAAGCCGCGGCCAACTTGGAGGCGCACGGCCTGCAAGCTCATTACTGCAAGCCCTATGCGTCGCCCGAGGACATCGCAAGGCTCGCGTCTGACCTCCAGATCGAAGGATTGATCGTCCGGCAGGGACAGATTGATGAGACCGTCATCGCAGCCTCGCCGCGCCTGAAGGTCATCGCGAAGCACGGCACGGGCGTGAACAACATCGATCTCGAGGCCGCCGCGCGGCTCGGCATCCCGGTTCTTCGGGCCCTAGGTGCAAATGCACGGTCGGTGGCCGAGCACGCCATTGCGCTATCAATTGCCTTGCTGAAGGACCTCGTGCCGCTGGACCGAGCCGTCAAGAGTGGAGATTGGCCCAAAGCCAGCTACGTCGGCCGTGACGTTGCCGGCACCAAGCTCGGACTGGTGGGCTTCGGCGCCATCGGACAGGAGGTTGCCACGCTGGCGCGGGGACTGGGGATGTCCGTTTCGGTCTTCGATCCTTATACCACCGACCTGCCGCAGGGGGTCAGCCGTGAAACCGATCTCGATGACCTCCTGGCAACGTCGGACATCGTCAGCCTGCACTGCCCGCTGACGACGGAGACACGTCACCTCATCAATGCGGAACGCCTTACCCGGATGAAGCGAGACGCCTTCCTCGTGAACACCGCGCGTGGAGAAATCGTCGATGAGGCGGCCCTGGTGGCTGCCCTGCGGAATGGGACAATTGCAGGAGCGGGTCTCGACAGCTTCGCCGAGGAGCCGCCGCCGAAAGACAGCCCACTCTGGTCACTGCCGAACATCATCGTGACGCCGCATACGGGCGGAGCGGCAAAGGGCGCCATGCGGGCCATGGCGGAGACCGCCGCACGCCACGTCATCAGCGTCCTGGATGGCGATGGACCCGACCTCAGGAGTGTCGCCAACCCAACCTTCCAGGACGCAGCATCCGCTGCGCGCTAAACAAACCGACACGACGCGGCCCACTCATACCGCCCCCCGCGTCGCGTCCAGAACCATTCAACAGTATGAAAAGGGAGCACTAACTTGACCATCGGATTCAGAGTTCTACCCCGTCAGCGCAAGGTCAATGCGGACGTCGTGCAGCAGTTTCGGGAATTGCCCGTCGCCAACGTCAGCGATGTCATGTCACGCATGACGGCTGCCGGCTCACGGCTGCGTCCGCTCCACGCAGGCGGGATTCTGGCAGGCCCCGCGCTGACCGTGAAGACCCGCCCCGGTGACAACCTCATGGTGCATAAGGCCCTCCAGATCGCGGAGCCGGGCGACGTCATCGTCGTCGATGCCGGAGGCGACCTGACCAATGCCATCATCGGCGAACTCATGCTCGCCCACGCCGAGAAGATCGGTCTTGCAGGGATCGTGATCAATGGTGCGGTGCGCGACTACGGTTACATCCGCACCCACGGGTTTCCCGTCTTCGCCGCGGGCGTGACGCACCGTGGTCCCTACAAGGACGGCCCGGGCGAAATCAATGTGCCGATCGCGATCGACGGAATGGTCGTTGAACCTGGCGACCTGATCATTGGCGACGATGATGGCCTGCTCTGCGTCTCCTTCGACGATACCGCGGCAATTTACGCCGATGCCAAGGCAAAGCAGGCGGCCGAAGCCAAGACCATGGCAGCAACCCAGGAGGGCAACGTTTCAAAGCCGTGGGTCGACGAGGCCTTGAAGCGATTGGGATGTGAAGGCGTCTAAGGCTCTGATGTTTGAACGACCGGCTGCATCAGCCGGTCGTTTTTTATGTCCCGACCAAACTTTCCAAATTTGCCAATTATGGCTTTGGACCTGGCCCATAGAACAGTCGCCTCATATGCATGCACTTTTTTCCTCTTGGGTCGTTACACGCGAAGGTCGCCTACGGGTCGATGCTGTTGAAAAACTCCCGAGGGCTGCTTCGTCCATCTATTACTAGCGTCAGCGTGCCAGATTAGGCCCAGCATCCTGTATGCTGACCACGCACAGAACGGCAGTTGCCGAGTTCTTCAACAGCATCGGTCATCCTCTGCCGATCCCCGACATCTAGGAACATCCGGTGTTCCTCGAGAGAGCAAACTTTGGGTCTACTTCCGAGAGGTGCCAGGAGCAGACGGAGAGCCCTATGGTCTCAATGGGCCGTCTAACATGGAGAGAGCAGCGCCGCGCTACCTGCAATTAAGCCAAGCCGCTAGGAGCTAAGTGGCTCGCCGCTTGATCTTTCTTCCGCAAGCCAATGACGCCGTTTGCACAATCACCGCAACCTATGACTTTCGGGGTCGGCGGCGCCCGACCGTGCCGGTATCGTATCTGCCGGGCGACCTATCCGTGACTAGGGACTAGGCAACCTCCGATAGGGCCGGAAGCGAGGATTGGGGACCTGCCTCAGACACGTCCGCTTCGCGCACCCCAGTTGTTCAGGCCAATCCGACAGCTCATCCGATGGATGGGCATCAGCTTGCGATACCGGTGACAAGCAGTCTCAGGCTCCACAGCGCGCTCAAACAGTTGCGGACACGGCTTCGACGAAGCGAGAAAGCTCGTCTTCCGTGTTGTAGTAGTGCGGGGATGCCCGCAGCACCACGGGAAGCTGGCGGGCTCTCGCATCGAGCAACGTACTCGATGGGCGGGACACGCTGATGTTGTAGCCGGATTGGGCGAGCCTTGCCTTCAGGGCATCGGGATCGCGGCCCCCAACCGTGAAAGTGACGATGGAGGCCGGGTCCGGGCCAAGATCGTGGAGTGAGACTCCAGGGATGGCTTGCAGGCCGGCGCGCAGGCTCGTCGAGAGCGTTCGGCAGCGTGACTCGATGGCTTCAAGGCCGAGGTCAAGGGCGTAGTCGATGGCGCGCCCGAGCCCGAGCCGGGCTGCGTAGTTGTTCTCCCAGGTCTCAAAGCGGCGTGCGTCCTCTCGCAGCTCGTACCGATCGGGGGCAACCCAGGGCGCCGCAAAGTGGTCGAGCATCGGTGGCTCCAGCGTGCGCAGGAGCTCGCGGCGTACGTAGAGGAAGCCCGTGCCGCGCGGGCCGCGCAGGAACTTGCGGCCGGTCGCCGTGAGGATATCGCAGCCGAGATCATTGACCCGGGTCGGCATCTGACCGACGGCCTGACACGCGTCGAGCAGGTAAGTCACGCCGTGCCGGCGCGCGATCCGGCCGACGGCCGCCGCGGGATTGCGCAGACCGCCGTTCGTCGGGACCCAGGTGATAGCGATCAGCTTTACGCGACCATCGATCATGCGTTCGAGCGCCTCGGGATCGAGCACGCCGTCACCATCGTCGGGCACGACCTCAATGACTGCGCCGGTGCGCTTGGCGACCTGCAAGAAGGCGACGTAATTGGCCGCGTACTCGGCGCGCGCCGTGAGGATCCGATCTCCGGGCTGGAAGTCAAGGGCGTAGAAGGCGAGCTGCCAAGCGACTGTCGCGTTCTCGGCCAGAGCGATCTCGTCACGCTCCGCGCCAAGCAGGCGAGCCACGCTGTCGTAGACGCCGTCGAGAGCGTCAGCGGCTTCGCCGGCTGCCTCGTACCCGCCGATCTCGGCCTCGCGGGTAAGGTAGCCGACCATCGCATCCAGCACCGTTTGCGGCATCAGTCCGGCGCCAGCGTTGTTGAGGTGAACGCGGTGCGCGACGCCCGGCGTTTCGGACCTGAGCTTTGCGACGTTGAGACCCATGCGGTAACTCTCCTATCCGCACGATCGCGGAAGCTGGGGAGGTTATGAGGGTCATGTCGGGAGGGATCAACCGGCTGGCTGACGATTTCTGACAGAAGTGAGGCTACGTCTTACCCCATGGTTGGTTCCGCTCTCGGGTTATCGGCTGATGCACGCGCTCTACCTCATCGGAACCATGGGCCGCAGCACCTCAAAGTCTGCTCGGGGTCACGGGCAGAAGCTCGAGGAAAATCGCGAAGGTCCGCTTACAAACTCATCACGGACGGTCCAAGTCTTTCTAATAAGCAGCCTTGGGCTAGAAACCGGTTTCACGCCGCTGATAGGTTGTAGGCCCCGGGAGATTCTACTCACCCAGAGCTTATCTTTAGGTGTCAGTGACTGTTTTGATGGCTGGCCAAGTGACAGAAGTGGCTTCGCATTCTGAAGACGCACTGCATCTGGGATCGGCCTAGTGACCCCTGCGAATGTTTAGACGCGCCTCTTATCCAGCGATCTCACCTCGCAACCTACGAATCTCTTTTGCCGTTTCCGCGACCGACGCTGGAGTGCCGCCAAACAGGCCTGCGCGAAAAGCAGGATCATCTGCTGGCAAGTTGGCATAGGTATCAAGCCGCTGATTCAGGTAGTCACCGAAATCTCTCCAGAAGTAATGGCCTGGAGGTATATAGAAGTGAATGCCGGTCTCTTTCACGCGCAATAGCCGACGATACCCAAACTCCAATGCGATCAAGAACTCAAGCTGATCCGCCAGCTCCCGCCCTTCTTCTTGACTTATGTTGATCAAGCCAAGCTCAGCCCCAAGCAGCGACGCCAGCCAAAGGCTTTGAGGAGCCTTCTTATTCTCGAGCCCAGCCAGGAACTTCCATTCCATTCCTGAGTATCTTGAGTACGATGCAAATGGCAGGACTTCTACCGCGGATGGCTCCTCCCCTACCCGGGTTGGCATGGGCGCATCAAGCATTGACTTGAGGAGAGAATGATCTCCCCGATCTAACATGCCTGCCAGCGCCCAGTAGAAACAGAGTGAGGCTCCGGTGTCGCGAAGTGCGCTCCAGTACTCGAATCCGCCTGGTGACTTCGCAGAGAGCACTAGGCTCCGAATGGTGCGGATGACAGCCTTGTTGGCGTTCGCAGTACCCCAACGCCCACAGATTAATGCTGCCTTTCGCAGTACCTCCGTAAGAGCCACCATCTTCGTGACGAGCGCATTCATAGCCGCGCTATCAGGAGAAGCGGTCGGGTACTCACTCCCAGTGACAAAATCTCTGACTTTTGCCGATTCCTCAGCCAGGAAATCTGACCATTCCATCGCGTACGCGTCGTCACGGCAGTACTTGCGGACCAGGGCGAGTGCCATCGAGACACTCGCCGGGTGCGGTCTTGAGGCAAGCCGCAGGGCATCGAGAGTGTGAAAGAGCCTTTTGAAGAAGCTGTCGGCATCGGTGACTGGAATCACGCGTCCGTCGCGGTGATCTATGAGATCCTGCGCCATCGATGCAGTTCTTCCACGAGCAGCCCAATACAGCGGGTATCTCCGCGACGGGGTGCGGAGGATTGCTGCACGTAAGGCTAAGTCCCACTCCCCGGACCAGCCCACCACTAGAAGGCCGAATCGGTCGAACACCTCATCAAGAAGGGTATTCATGCCAGATGCGTAGTCTGCCAGCTCAGCTTCTGTGTTCTTGATCCGGGTATCGAGATAATCGCCGTGGACTTTGATGACCGTGCATCGGGAGTGGACGAGAGGGGTCGCTCCCGCAATAGCATCCTCGCTGGCAACCACAGTCGGCTCAACCCCGACATCGCGAAGGGCATTCTCCAGCAGACGGTCGAAGTTCGTTGTGATGATGACCCGGATCGTTCCCTGGGCGACCATGGCAGCGATGGCGCGGTGGGCCTCCGTGGGTCGACGGGCGTCACTTTCCGCCGCTGGATCGATGTACCCGTGCAGAATGGAGCGGCGTTCGCTAGGAGATGACGCGAGGGCGTCAAGGATCTCAGAGTAACTCGGCTCCTTCCTGTATTTATCGTGGTACCAAGCCGCCCAGTCTGGATGCTCAAGAACCCCGTCCAGCGCCGCCAAGCGCCGAATCAGATCCACAGTAATCTCCCACCCGGTCGCGATCCCTGCTGATCGGGAGAGGCCAGAACCCACCAGCAAGGCATACACGCCTGGACTGTGATGAAGAGAAAGAGCGAGGGCGTCGAAGGCTTTGAGTTCTGGAGATGGCATCGAAGAGTACGAACCTGGAGAGCGTGAGTTATCGCGAAGGTTTGTTGTCTTACAGCATCCGGCTTATCTGTTCATCTGAACAGAAGCAGCGGGTTATCGCAGCCCATCAGATCTTAAGCTCAAGCCGCAAAAGTTTACCCTCGATGCCGAACGAGGCCCAATAGAGCTCTATAGAATGGGGCTAAGCGGTTGAAAGAATTGGCGATCCCGGGAAGACTCGAACTTCCGACCTTCGGTTTAGGAAACCGCTGCTCTGTCCTGCTGAGCTACGGGACCGCTGAGAAGACGGGATTTAGCATGGTCGCAGCGGGCATGCCAGAGGGTTGCGATTGTCGTTCCGCTTCTCGACTGCCCCC
Source organism: Microvirga medicaginis (assembly GCF_052658925.1). Taxonomy (NCBI): domain Bacteria; kingdom Pseudomonadati; phylum Pseudomonadota; class Alphaproteobacteria; order Hyphomicrobiales; family Methylobacteriaceae; genus Microvirga; species Microvirga medicaginis. The sequence goes on from NZ_JBQWEL010000002.1 coordinate 193,140, forward strand.
CCGCTTCGATACGGAGCCGACTCTGCCACCGTGCCACCGGCCATCGGCACGGCGGCAGGGTCGGGCCTCTAGCGTGTCGCAGCCTCCGGCATATGGACCGGAAGCATCAGGTGCTCGTAAGGCGTGTCGGGCCACATGACGTAGGGCTGGGACGTGTCGGGCTTCGCGTTTCGAGGATAGCCCTCCATCATTCCCTTGGCCCCCACCACCATGACGTGAGGACCTGTCTCGACCCAGTTGTTGGTGGCCTCGGGCTTTTGGGCATAAGGATCGGTGTTGCTGGCGTCCGTGCCGCCTGCGAGCATGTAGAGGAAGCCGACCTTGTTTCTCGGCGGCTCCTTCTTCTCGATCCAGGCTTTCGCCCATTCCATCGCGTTCCGGTCACCGCACATGGGATCGGGTCCCGGCGTGCTCGGATTGTCGGGCAGACAGGTGAAGCCGTTGGTTCCTTTCCTCAGTTCCCGCATCTGCCCATCGGGAGAAATCGCCACGATGGCGGCATCCTTGGCGACAGCGGGCGGAGCCGCCGCCATGGCACTCTTGATGAGATCCTCATCGCTCATGGAAGCTGCCGGGTGCGATGCTGGGCAGAAGCCGTGCCGATGAAGACGAAAGTCATAACGCTGCAGGCAAACCACGCGAGACTGTGATGCCGTTCCATGGCTCACCTCCTATTGCTGCGCGACCGGCTTGCCTATCCTACTCCTCTCCTGTGCCTCAGAGAACGAACTATCTTGGGGAAGCCGCGCCGCGCATTCCGGAACTCCCCACGCTTGGATCGGTTTGTGAGAGGAACCGGAGGCATTTCATGACTCAGACCCTGCGCGATTTCCTCAAAGCTGTTGAGAATCTTCCCCCCGATACTCTGCTCTGCGTCGCGGAGGTGGACGAGGCTTTCGCTTCCCATGTGGAGGAGTTCGAGATCATCGAGAACGCCAAGCTGCAGAATAAGAAGTCGGAGGGTTCGGAGGCCGTCGAACTCGGCAACGGCAATCAGACTGTCGTGGTGATCCGCTGGTAGGGCGATGAGCCTGCTGTCACGCCTGAAACCAACGGCAGCGTGATCGATTGACCCTGCAGGCACATGTTCAAGGCGTATGAGTCTTGGGCATTCCTCAGGAAGGTCATGGCGGCTCCAGCACCCAGGACACGCAGCATCCGCAGGGCGAGGACGGCAACGGCGCCTACAAGCCTCAGCACGAAGCGTCAGCAAGAGAAGAGATCATGAGCAGCACCGGCAACCGCAGCAATCCGAACGAAACCCGCGTGGCGGGCCATCGCGAGGGACAGAGCGAACAAGCTCACACCAACGCCTCCGGTAAGCCCGAGATCGGGCGCCAGGGCGGCGCGACCCACCAGGAAACCCGCGACCACAACAAGCACAACGAACCGGGCCAGAGCGGGCATAAGCCCCAGAAGCACAGCCCCGCACAGGAAAAGCACTAAGGTTGCATTTTCAATGCCTAGCCGCCTTGATACGCCTGCGTATGATCCTTCGTCTCAGACGGGATCACACATGCGGATCGGGATTGCGCTAGGTTTTGGCATGGCCCTCCTGACAGGCCCGGTCGCGGCTCAGGAGAGCGCACCCCCGCGCCTGCTTCCCAAGAACCTCCTTCCCAAGAACCTCCTTCCCAAGAACCTGCCCGGCTGCGCCGGTGAGGCACGCCAGGACCGGCTCGAAGGGATGACGCCTGAGGGCGATCTTGTGCTGGGCTCCGAGGGCATAGCCAGATTGTCCGGTCTCAGGCTGCCGGCCGAGCCCGTCCTCAGGCAGCAGGCGCTGGATTGGCTCAGAGCCCGGGCCGGGGAGCCTCTTCTGGTCACGGTTCAGGGCACGCGGGACCGGTGGAATCGTCTGCCTGTCCGGGTCCGTCTCTTGAAGGATTCCTTGATTTTCGACCTCACCCACGGCCTTGTCGAGGCTGGGCTGGCCATCGTCGATCCCGGAGCTGACTCCCCCTTCTGCCAGCCAGAATTATTCGCCCTCGAGGAAACAGCCCGTGAACGACGCCTTGGTCTTTGGGCCGATGGCCGCTATAACCCACTCTCTGTTGATCAGGCCGACCGCTTGAAGGAGCGCGTCGGCAGCTTCGTCATCGTCGAAGGGCGGGTTCGAAGCGTCGGCGAACGCAAGCAGAGAACCTATTTGAATTTCGGGGGGCACTGGGCAGACGACTTCACGATCATCATCCCGAAGAAAACCTGGATGCAGATGGCCGAGCGCGGCCTTTCAGCGGACTCGCTGAAGGGCCATATCATTCGGACCCGAGGCATTTTGCAGTCTTGGCAAGGCACCGCCCTTACCGTTGATTCGGCAGAGATGATCGAGCGTCTTGAGGACGGATACCTTCAAGACGGACGAATTGAAGACAAACGCTTGGCCCGATGAGCGAGCATGCGCGATAGACGTCACACAGCTAAGATCCGGATCGCCGCCGGCTTGATGATCTCGAGTCTGGTTGCGGGCTGCGCGGGCTTCGGCAATGCCTCTCTGCCGGCCAATGCACCGCGGGTGCTCGGCCCGGATCGCGACCGCGATCATATCCGCTTGGTTTCGGCCTTTGGCGGCGAAGGCCGGGCTCCCCAGCTTGAGCGCCTTCTGACCGATGCCGTGAACCGGCTCGTCATGGCCACCGACCGGCCTGACGAGGCCTATCAGGTGACAATCCTCAATTCGCCCGTGGTGAACGCCTTCGCCCTGCCGAATGGGCGCCTCTATGTCACCCGTGGCCTGCTGGCCCTGGCAAATGACACCTCGGAGGTCGCGGCCGTGCTCTCGCACGAGATCGCGCATGTCACTCTCCGCCATGCCTCACAGCGCAACGAGCTGCAGGCGCGCTCCGCTCTGATCGAGCGAGTGGCGGAAAACGTTCTGAACAATTCCCAGGAAGCTGCCGTGGTGCAGGACCAAGCCCGCTCATCGCTGGCGAGCTTCTCGCGTTCGCAGGAGCTCGAGGCGGATCGGACCGGCGTCGCGGTTCTGGCGCGGGCAGGCTTCGACCCCTATGGCGCGCCCCGCTTCCTCACCGCTCTGGGCCGCTCGGCCAACAGCACCAGCAATCCCGACCGGGTCGCCTCCCATCCCAGCACGAACGAACGGATCTCGCGGGCCCTTCAGGCGGCGCGACGCGCAGGCCCTCCGGGCATGGGCGAGACCGGCAGGCTTGAATATCTGACGGCTCTCAATGGCTTGGCTTATGGGGATGATCCAGGCGACGGTGTCGTGAAGGGTCGACGCTTCATCCATGCACGCCTCGGCGTCGCTTTCGAGGCGCCCGAGGGCTTTACTCTGGAGAATACCTCTCAGGCCGTTCTCGGCTCCTCCGCCGATGGCGAGCGCCGGCTGCTCTTCGATGCAGCCGATACCCCGGCCGGACAGAGCCTCGAGGAAGTTCTTCGTTCCACCTGGACCGATACCATCGAGCCAGGAAGCCTCGTGACGGCGATGGTGAATGACCTGCCTATCGTGACGGCTCTCTCCAACGGTAAGGAATGGACCTTCCGTCTCTCCGCCATTCGCATCGGCAACACCACCTATCGCCTCATCATGGCGGCCCGTAACGGAGGCTCGGATCTGGAGGGCATGTTCCAGCGGACGCTCAACAGCGTGCGCCAAGTTCAGCCGGAGGAAGCCCGTCGCATCCGGCCGCTCAAGCTGCAGATCGTGACGGCCCAGCGCGGCGACACGGCGCAATCGCTTGCCTCACACATGCCGATTGACCGTCCGCTCGACCGGTTCCTGCTGCTCAATGGACTTGAGCGGAACGGGCCGTTGAAGGTCGGCGAGCGCTACAAAATCGTCGTCGAGTAGCAGTAGGCTTGGCAAGCTTACACAGCCTCACCTGAGGAGCGGGCTCGCTTCCCCGGGGTGAGGACAGCGCTTTTCATGATCGCTAGCGCATCGTGTGGACCCGGAGGGCCACGTCAGTGAAAAGTGGACCCGGTTTCCGCGCAACCGATGCGCTCATCAAAGAAGAAGCGTCGGATCGATCCCAAAAGCAATCAGGCGAGCCGGTATCCGGCTCGCCTGATGTCTTTCCAAGGGTCTCGACAATCCTCAGACGAAAGCACCCGAGGCCTGAGGATACTTGTCCATCAGGGCGCGCTTGAGCTTTTCCAGAGCACGGTTCTCGATCTGGCGGACACGCTCCTTCGAGATTCCCAGACGATCGCCAAGGAATTCGAGGGTCACCTGCTCGTCGTCAAGACGGCGCGCCTGGAGGATGCGCAGCTCACGCTCGTTGAGGACCTCGAGCGCCTGCTTGAGCCAGCGCACGCGGCGCTCGGTGTCGATCACATCGCTCACGTTCTCATCCGGCAGCGGGCTCGTATCCACGAGAAACTCCACGCGCTCTGCGGAGTTGGACGGGTCTGCATCGAGCACCGGCGCGTTGAGGGATGTGTCGGGAGCCGAAAGGCGGGCATCCATGAGGGCGACATCCGCCTTGGACACACCGATCGCCTCGGCGATCTTCTCATGCACATCGGCGGAGATGCGCTCCTCGCCACCACGGGTCAGGCGAGCGCGCAGGCGGCGGAGGTTGAAGAAAAGAGCCTTCTGAGCGGAACTTGTTCCGCCACGGACAATTGACCAGTTACGAAGGATGTAGTCCTGCACGGAGGCACGGATCCACCAGGTTGCGTATGTGGAGAAGCGGACTTCGCGCTCCGGCTCGAACCGGGCGGCGGCTTCGAGAAGACCCACATGTCCTTCTTGAACGAGATCCGCCATCGGCAGGCCATAATGACGAAAACGGGCCGCAAGCGCTATCACGAGGCGCATGTGCGCGGCTGTCAGTTGGTGAAGAGCTGTTTCATCGCCGTGTTCCTTCCAGCGCACGGCCAGCTCATGCTCCTCTTCTCTTTCGAGAAAAGGCGCATTCATGGCTGCGCGAACGAAACGACGACGAACCCCTGAGATTTCTCCCATTGTGTCCTCCCTTGGCAGAGACACAACGAGCGAGGCGGGAAAAAGTTCACGCCGAATAGCCAAGTTTTGCGAAATAGATTCCAAAGCCATGAAAACAAGGCGTCTTCGCAAATAAAAAGCCTGGCACGAGGCCAGGCTTTCGAAAGGCTCGGTCGAAGGTGCTGCTTTTTTAAGCAGCCTCTTCCTGCATATCGTCGCCATCGGCATCGCCATCGGCTTCAGCACCCTTGGCGCGGCGCGGGGACTTGGCGAGGCTCTGCTCGATAAGCTTGAGCGCTTCCGTATCCGTGATCTTGTTCACGGCAGCGATCTCGCGCACGACGCGGTCGAGAGCCGATTCATAGAGCTGGCGCTCGCTGTAGGACTGCTCGGGCTGGGCCTCGGAGCGGTACAGATCGCGCACGACTTCCGTAACGGCAATCAGATCGCCTGAATTGATCTTCGCCTCGTATTCCTGAGCGCGGCGCGACCACATGGTGCGCTTCACGCGGGCACGACCCGTCAGAACGTCCAGAGCCTTTTGAACCAGAGCCGGTTCGGCGAGCTTGCGCATGCCGACGCTGGCAGCTTTCGCGGTCGGAACTCGCAGGACCATCTTGTCCTTATCGAAGGAGACCACGTACAGCTCCAGCTTGAAGCCGGCGATTTCCTGCTCTTCGATGGCGGTGATGCGGCCGACGCCGTGAGCGGGGTAAACAATGGCTTCGCCGGATTTGAAACCCAGGCGCTGGGCGGACTTCTTAGCGGTTGTCATGCGAGAGAGGCCTCCTTGCATGGTCCCTTGCCGGTTCAGGCTCGGGAGCGTGGTTCCGCTGAGCAGGGACCCAGGGGAACAGGAATGAGATGAGTGGTAACGGAACTTGACTATTCCGCTCGACTCCCTGATGTAAGCCAGCAGCTAGAAAACGCTCTTCCCCGAACCCAAGGCAGGCTGAGCTCCCTTAAGCCGGGTTACGTGCATCATTGCTTCAGTGTGTGAACCGACGACCTGCGGGGACGGTGCACGGCTTGAGCGCAAGCGACGGCATCCACAGACCCTACCACAGTCTGGCCGAAAAAGCAAAAATATTTCAAAGCGTAGCGTAAAGAAGCTCGGTTTATGGCCGAGTTCCAGGCGCTTCAAGGAAGAGGGGCTTCGGAGTTCCACATCAGCCGATACCCTGTCGAAATGATCATCGGCTCGACCCTGGAAGCGCCACCTTAAGCGCCGATCCGCTTATCGCATCGGCGGACCCAACGGGCCACGTCAGCGAAAAGCGGACCCGGTTTTCCGCTCAAACGATGCGCCCATCGATGCTCTAGTCGCCCTCGCCGGGATTAGGCGTGAAATACTTCTCGAACTTGCCCGCAACGCCGTCGAATTCCTTGGCGTCGACCGGGGGCTCCTTCTTCTGCGTGATGTTGGGCCAGCTCTTGGCTAGGTCGGCATTGAGCTTCAGCCACTGCTCGAGACCAGGCTCGGCATCCGGCTTGATGGCCTCGGCCGGGCATTCCGGCTCGCAGACACCGCAATCGATGCACTCGTCCGGGTGAATGACGAGCATGTTCTCACCCTCGTAGAAACAGTCCACCGGACACACCTCGACGCAGTCCATGTATTTGCACTTGATGCAATTTTCAGTGACGACGTAGGTCATGAACGGTCCTTCAGGAGTCTGTTCCAAAAAGAAAGCGGATACTGCCGCCGCTCTAGCCCTTGTCGCCGTCGCTGACAAGCGTCGCGTTGTCTCCGTTGAGATCGGCGTAGAGCTGCCTTGCTTCCGGCGCAGGACCTCGACGCGCGCCGAGGCCCTCCACCCGCACCACCAGGGTTGCGCGGGCCAGGGCGATGGTCACCACGTCACCGACAGCCACCGCCTTGGCGGCACTGTCCGTGCGCTGGCCGTTGACCCGGACGAACCCGCTCGCGACGAGCTTGGCGGCCAATGTCCGGGTTTTGGCAAAGCGTGCGAACCAGAGCCACTTGTCGAGCCGCTGCCGGTCCTCACGCATTCACAGCCTCACTTCTTTCCGTCTTCGAGCTGGGCCTTGAGGGCTATGAGCTTGGCGAAGGGCGAGTTCGGGTCCGGCTGCTTCTCGCGGCGCTCCTGCCCGCCCTCACGGCGGTTGTCGGAGCGCTTATCGGGACGCGGGCCGCGACGGTCGTCCGGGCGGGGTCCACGCGGCGGACGGTTCTGCGGACGGCCGCCCTCCCCTTGAGCCTCGCGGCGCGGGCGCTCGCCTTGGTGCTGGCCTTGGCCTTCGCCATGGCGGGGGCGCCGGTCGCCGCGTTCGGGACGCTCGCCGCGCTCCTGACGGGGGCCTCGAGCCTCGCGTCCCTGGCGGGCATGACCGCCGTCGTGATGACGGCGGTGCTGACGCCAGACCTCGATCATCTCGGGCTCGGCAGGAGCCTGAGCAGGGGTTTCGACTGCGCCCTCGGACGGGGCCATGGCCTGGCCTTCGGGAGAGGCCACGGCCTCGGCGGCGCTGGCCTCGAGGACCTCGGCCGGGACGGAAGCTTCGGGAGCTTCCACGGCCACTGCGCCAGTTTCCTCAGCCATGGTCTGAGCCTCGGCCGGAGCCTCAGCTGCGGCCTGCTCGCCCTCGGCCGCCTGCGGCGCTGCTGCCAGTGGAGCGGTAATAGCAGGACCTGGACGACGTTCCATCACATAGCCAAGCGACTTCAGGATGGTGGCGAAGTCCTCGCCGGCGCAGCCGACGAGCGACGTCATGGCCACAGTCGGTACGAAGCCTTCGCCATCGGCGGCACCGGCCGGCGGCTCGCCAGGAGTGATGCCGGGACGATAGGCGATCGCCGGACGGATCAGATCCGCCAGGCGCTCCAGGATGTCGACGCGCACGGCACGGCCGCCGCAGACGCGGAAGCCGGCGGCGCGATAAAGCCCGTGCGCGATCTCCGGATCGACCGGGATCGAGGTGCGGCCGGACTGGGCAAGATGGGCGATCTCGTCGATGCCCTTCTGGTCGAGGCCGCCATTCTGGAGGGCCCAGAGCTGCGTCGCGAGCACGCGCGGAGCGGGCTTCAGCAGGGCCGGCAGATAAAGGTGATAGGCGCCGAAGCGCACGCCCGCCTTGCGGAGCGCCGCGCGGGCATCCTGGTCGAGGCTGCGCACCTCGTTGAGAACCTTGGCGCGCTCGAGAACGCCGAGAGCCTCGCCGATCTGGAAGGCAATGCCGCGGGCGAGCCCCGTCAGTTCGGCATTGGTCTCGAGATCCATCACTGGGCCGAGCAGGCGCACCACATAGGCCTTGAGCCAGGCACGCAGGCGGGTATCCACCTTGTCGCGGGCGGGACCGGTGAGGTGCTCGTCCGAGAGAACGCGCACACGCGGCTCGAAGAGCTTGTCGCCGGGCTCCAGCTTGGCCACGGGATCGCCCATCCAGCGGACCGTGCCGTCGTTGGACAAAACCAGCGTCGTATCGGGAGTTTCGGCGAACCGGTCGGCCCGCGCCTCGATCTCGCCGGCCAAGGCCTTGCTGGCGGCATTGCGCAGCGTCTTGGCTTCCGTGGTGTCGGCCTGGGGATCAGGCACGAAATGGAAGCCGTGCAGGTGGCCGATATGTTGCCCCTCGACAGTGACGTCGCCGGTGGTCGTAATTTCCGCTTCGAGCATTGTGTTCTCTCTCAAGCGCCGCATGAGAACGCTCGTCCGCCGGTCAATGAATCTTTGGGCGAGACGTTCATGAAGCGCATCCGATAGCTTGTCCTCTACCTGACGCGCAACACCCTGCCAATGCTCCGGGTCCTTCAACCAGTCAGGACGGTTTGCGACAAAAGACCAAGTCCGTACCTGGGCGATGCGGTTGGAGAGGGTGTCGATATCGCCATCCGTCCGGTCCGAAGCCGAGAGATGGCGGGCAAACCAGTCCGCCGGAACAGCCCCGTCCTTCATGAGAAAGCGATAGAGCTGGCCGACGAGGTCCGCGTGAGTTTGAGGCGAAACTTTCCGATAATCGGGCACCTGGCAGATCTGCCAGAGCCGCTCGACCGCATATTTCGTGCGGGCGAAGGCCTGGATATCGTCGTCCCGAGCCAGGAGTTCCAGTGCGGCCACGTCCTCGCCCATGGGAGCGCGCACGAGGCCATGTTCCCGGGGCTGCTGGCTTAAGGAATCGCGCAGACGACCGAGGGACGAGAAATCGAGGTCCGGATTGCGCCATTGCAGGATGCGCACGGGATCGAAGGTGTGGTTTTCCAGCGCCTCCACGGTCTCCGCGTCGAAAGGCGGGCAGCGGCCCGTGGAACCGAAGGTGCCGTCGCGCATATGGCGACCCGCGCGGCCGGCGATCTGGGCGAGCTCCGGATTGTAGAGCTTGCGGAAGCGGAAACCGTCGAACTTCTTGTCGGCGGCGAAGGCCACATGGTCCACATCGAGGTTGAGGCCCATGCCGATGGCGTCCGTGGCGATGAGATAATCCACGTCCCCGTTCTGATAGAGCTCGACCTGGGCGTTGCGGGTGCGGGGCGAGAGCGCCCCCAGAACCACGGCCGCACCGCCGCTCTGGCGGCGGATGAGTTCCGCGATGCCGTAGACCTCCTCCGCCGAGAAGGCGACGATGGCCGAGCGGCGGGGCAGACGCGAGACCTTCTTCTCGCCGGCAAAGGTGAGCTTCGAGAGGCGTGGCCGCGTGACCACGTGAACGCCGGGAATCAGCGCCTCGATGAGGGGGCGCATGGTCATGGAGCCGATGAGCAGCGTCTCATCGCGCCCGCGCTGGTTCAGGAGGCGATCGGTGAAGACATGGCCGCGATCGAGGTCGGCGGCGAGCTGGATCTCGTCGATGGCCACGAACGACGCATCGATATCGCGCGGCATGGCCTCCACGGTCGAGATCCAGTAGCGGGGGCGGTCCGGCTTGATCTTCTCCTCGCCCGTGATGAGAGCGACGTTGTGCGGCCCCGCCTTGTCGACAACCCTTTGATAGACCTCGCGCGCGAGCAGGCGCAGCGGCAGGCCGATCATGCCGCTGTCGTGACCGAGCATGCGCTCGATGGCGAGGTGGGTCTTGCCAGTATTGGTGGGTCCGAGCACGGCGGTCACGCCGCGCGCGCGCACTTGCGGAGGAAGAGAACGGCGAACCATGCCTGGATGTCGGGTAATGTCGGATCTGATCCCGGGTGAGAGGGACGAGACGCCCCCGCATCGACCGATGCAGGCAGCCTTCTCACAAAACAGGCCTGGCCCAAAGGTCCGGCAGCAGGCTCTCTCTTATATGGGACCTCGGACCGGTTTCGCTACCGTAAACCTGAGAATTCTCCAGGGATTTTGAGGGCTTATTGCCCGGCCCCGGCTTTGATGGGGTCCTTCCCCCTGATCGCGGGCTTGGCCGCCGTCGCCTTAGCCTCGCCCTCCACCGACCAGCTGGCCGCCTCGAGCTCGCCCATGCCGATCATGGTGCGCACGGCAACCTTGATCGGGAAGAGCACGCGCGCGCCCTCCACGGGTGCCAGCCACACGTTCATGTCCTTGTTCTCCTGCATGAACTTGATGGTGCTCCGTTGCGGACGATGGCCGGAGATCGGCACCCAGCGAGCGTTGCAGACGAGGACGGGCCCCGAATAACCCGGCACCTCGACATTCTGCGTCCCGGCATAGGAGAGCACGATGTTCTGACGCGTGGCGCCATCGAAGACCGGGATCGTGCGATTGCAATTGGCCTGATCGGTGAGGCCTTTTGACGCCATGGCCGGCATGATGAGGGCGCTCAAGGGATCGATGACCCCTTTCTTGTCGGCCTCCTTCACCGGCACGCGATCCTCCTTCGGCTCCAGCGGCGGCACGACCTCGGCCTTGACCACGTTGCCGTCATCAAGCGCCATGCGCACGGTACGCTGCTCGCCGGAGGATTTGGAGGTGACGGTAAAGTCCTGCGGCTGAAGCTGGGCCCCGGCAATCGTGCCGGAGGCCGTGCCCGCGCCCTTGCCGCCTGTGATCATTTTCACGAGGCCAGAGAGCTTCACGCTGCCCTGCACCTCATATTTCGGGCCTTTGAAGGTTGAGGACAGATCAGCCTTCCCCAGCGGCAGGCCAGCCAAGGAGAGATTATAGTTCACCTTGAGCGTCTGGGCGGCCTGGGCCTGAGCCTGAGAGCCAAGAGCGGCCAAGCTGAAGGTCAACAGAGCTGGAGCGATGAAGCGCATTGGGTTTTCTGAGGGCTGTCCCGTTAGTCTATTCTGTTGCATCGCACAGGAATCGGAATAAATCATGACCGAGGCAATGCAAAAAAACGAGTTGTGCTGCCTCACTATTCTTGACGCGGGGCCCTTTTTCAGCCTATAGCCCTGCACCTTCCAAGGACTTCTGGTGTCCGGCCGCGCGGGATCTGCGTTGAAGCAAACCCGCGAGATCGAAGCCGCGACCCTTTATGACGATAGGATTGAACCATGTCGCGCCGTTGCGAACTGACCGGCAAGGCCGTGCTGAGTGGCCACCTCGTGAGCCACTCGAACCGCAAGACGAAGCGGAAGTTCCTGCCGAACCTCTGCAACGTCACGCTCCAGTCTGAGACCCTGCAGCGCTCCGTGCGCCTGCGCGTTTCCGCCCATGCTCTGCGTTCCGTCGAGCATCGCGGCGGCCTCGACGCCTTCCTCGCGAAGGCCTCGGCTGACGAGCTGTCCACCACCGCCCTCGCTGTCAAGCGTGAGATCGAGAAGAAGCTCGCTGCTGCGAGCTGATCTCGGCTCATCACGTTTTCTACGCTGCGGGCGGCCTCACGGCCGCCCGTTTTGCGTTGTCTGAATGGCTTAGTTAGCCGCTGCCCAGGAAGGCCGATCATGATCAAGACCGAGCACCGCGACTTCCTCATTGCGCTCGCTGCGATGACTCTCGTCGTCCTCTCGTCGAATATTCTGGTTCAGTATCCCTTCCAACATCTGGGGCTGGGCAACTATCTGACCTGGGGCGCCTTCAGCTATCCCTTTTCGTTCCTCGTGACCGATCTGTCGAATCGCCGCTTCGGGCCCAAAGGCGCACGCAAGGTCGTCTATGCCGGTTTCGCGCTGGCCGTGGTGCTCTCGGTGATCCTGGCGACGCCCCGTATCGCCATTGCCTCGGGCGCGGCCTTCCTGGTCGCCCAGCTTCTCGACATCCAAATCTTCTTCCGCCTGCGCGGTCACGCCTGGTGGATGCCGCCCTTTGTCTCGTCCGTCATCTCGTCAGGACTCGATACGGCGATCTTCTTCTCGTTCGCGTTCTATTGCGGAATCGTCCCGGGCCTCGGCCTCACCATCAGCGACGCGCTCGGCCATGCGGGCATTGCCGATCAGTGCATCGCCCTGCCCTGGACGAACCTGGCGATTGCCGATTACCTGGTGAAGCTCGCGCTCGCCGCCATCGCGATCGCGCCCTACGGCGCGATCCTGCGGTTCATGCGCTACGAAGCGAAACATCACCATCAGGTGGCCTGATCGCTGGAGCATCGAACCCAAAGCGGAACCCACTTTGGGTTCGATCCGCCAGTCAATCGCGAAGCCGCCGGACATCCGTACGCTTCGCGTCACCACCCGCAGCGGCAACTCCCGCGACGGCAGGATCCTGCCGGCCGCACTTGAGGCGACGCAGGTCGGTACCCGGCCCGGGGGCACCGGCTTTCAGCATGCTGAGATTGCCGACCGGAGCGGTGGCTCCCGAGAGGCCGGCGTCGAGGAGTTCCTTCGTAATCCGGGTCCGCGTCGCCGCACTGGGAGATCCGAGGACCACAGCAACGACACGCCTGCCTCCGCGGACGGCAGAGGCGGCCACGTTGAAGCCGGAGGCGCACACGTATCCCGTCTTGGTCGCCTCGAGGGCGGCATAGTCCTCGATCAGCTTGTTGGTGTTCTTCAGCATCCGACCGTTGACCGTGATTGACGGTGTCCTAAACAAGTCGGCATGACCGGGATGATAGCCGAGGACGACGAGCATGAGGACAGCCATGTCCCTGGCATTCGTCACTTGGCGATCGTCATGCAGGCCATTGGCATTGACGAAGCGCGTCCCGCTCATCCCGAGGCGCCGGGCCTCTGCGTTCATTGCCGCGACGAACGACGCCTCGCTGCCGCCGACGGCTTCCGCGATCGCGACCGCCACGTCGTTGGCGCTCTTGACCATCATCACGCGCAGGGCGTCCTCCAGCCGGAGAGAGGTGCCCGGTGAGACACCTAACTTTGAGGGGGCCTGGGCCGCGGCCCGCGCGCTCAGGACAATGGACGTATCCATGGTCAGCTTGCCGCTCTCGACCGCCATGAGGGCGAGATGCGCCGTCATCAGCTTGGTCAGCGATGCCGGGTGCCAGGAACGGGTGGCCTCCTGGGCCGCCAAGATATTGCCGGATGACGCATCCACCAGCAGCAGGGGCGTGGCATCGGCGGAGGCCGTCGTCAGAAAAAAGCCAGCGGCCAGCAGGATCGAGGGCGCCTTCATGGACCGATGGTTGCCCGAACCGCGGCTGCTCGCAAGCAGCCAGGAGCGCACTACCCCGAAATCGCCGGGCCGATGGGCTCGACAGCGCCAGGCAGGACCTGGCGCATCGTGCGGACCCGAAGGGCCGCGTCAGCGACCCGAAGGGCCGCGTCAGCGAAAAGCGGACCCGGTTTTCCGCACGAACGATGCGCTCCTCTCGGGACTGAGCATCGGATGCATCCCAAAAGTGCAAGTCCACTTTTCTCGTCCGATGCTCTAGAGCACCTTCTCTGCGTAAGGTGGATGGGGAATGGCCTGATGCGCCGCGCGCAAAGCGGCCGACCAGCGCTCGCGCAGATCGCGGAAGTAAGGCTCGTCTTCCTGGATGCGGTAGTTGATCTGGGCTTTCAGCGCATCGCGCTTGGCCACCACGATATCGATGGGAAGACCGACGCCGAGATTGGATTTGAGCGTCGAATCCATCGAGATGAGACCGAGCTTGAGGGCCTCGACGAGTTCCGTGTCATGCGAGATCGCCCGGTCGAGGATGGGCTTGCCGTATTTCGGCTCGCCGATCTGCAGGAAGGGCGTGTCGAGAGTCGCCTCGATGGCATTGCCCGCGGAATAGACCTGATAGAGGCGCATCTGCCCCTGCCCGATCTGCCCACCGAGCAGCATGGTGACGTCGAAGGTCATGTTCCGCTTTTCCATCTCCGCGCCGTCGATGGCATAGACCTGACGGATGGCGCGGCCGACGAGCTGGGCGGCCTTGAACATGCTGGGCACAGTCATGAGCGTCTCGAGCTCGCCCGTTTCCGGATTCTCAACACCGTCCGACAGAAGCGACATGACCGACTGGCTCACCGACAGGTTACCGGCTGTCGCGAGCGTCACCAGCCGCTCGCCGGGCTTTTCGAACAGGTGCAGCTTGCGGAACGTGGCGATGTTGTCGACACCCGCATTGGTGCGCGTATCCGCGATCATCACGAGGCCATCGCGCACGAGGATGCCAACGCAATAGGTCATGGGTGCTCCTCCGGGTGCCTTTTGGTCGAGCTGCGGTTTTAAGGCCATCCTCTAAGCCTGTGCTTGACGGGCGCCCTCGATCCTTAAACGAACGTCGAGCGCTTCACGGGAGATTCCGTAATAGCTGCCTCTGACGGGAGCTGCATCAAGATAATCGAGCCCGGTGGCGAGCCGCACATAGTGTTCCGTTGCGGAAACACCATTCGCCGGATCGAAGCTCACCCAGCCGAGATCGGGGATGAAGGCCTCCACCCAGGCATGGCCCGCCTCCTGCCGGGGCTCTCCGGGCTTATGAAGATAGCCGGAGACGTAGCGTGCGGGAATTTTCAAGAACCGGGCGGCTGCCAGAAAAACATGTGCAAAATCCTGGCACACTCCATGCCCCGCCGTGAATGCCTCCGTCGCTGTGGTGCCGGGATGGGTCGCATCCGCATCGAAACGCAGGCGCTCGCCGATCGCGCCAGTCAGCACATGCGCCCGATCGAGAGGAGTGGAGGAGCGTCCTGCCATCTCTTCGGCAAACTCACGGATGGCGGCATCGTCTCGTGTGAGCGGGGTCTGTCTCAAATAAAACAGCTCCGGAAAGCGCTCGACACCCCCGCGAACGATCCCCGCCGTATCGGCGGTTTCGATGTCGCCGGCCACGCGCAGGGTGATCTGCTCGACAGGTCCTGCCACAAAGAGGCTATGCGCGATGTTGCCGTACCAATCCTCCCGCCGCAGGAGCTTGGCCTCGCAATTCACATCGATATTCCATGACAGGATGGTTTGGCCCTCGTGACCGCGCGGCGTGAGACGCAAGAGTTGGATCGCGGATTTAACCGGCTCGCTGTAGCGATAGACCGTCTCGTGTGTGATGCGGATGCGCATGATTCAGCCCAGATATTGCTGCGTGATGGCAAGACCGAGCCGGTTGTTCTCGGCGACGAATTCCTGCAGGAATTCGTGCAGCCCCTGCTGGAAAATGTCTTCGATGTTCCGGTTCATCAGCCGGGCGTGGATGGAGCGCGCCTGACGTTGCGCGCTGCCGGACAGACCATAACGGTGAGCGATGTCATCGAGATGCCGGGAAAGCGCGCCGTAGCAGGCCGCAAGCGAGCGCGGCATCTCCTCTCGCAGGATCAGCAGATCCGCCACGAGCCAGGGCCGCAGATTCTGGTGATAGACCCATTGATAGCTCACCAGCGCCGAAACCGAGCGCAGGATGGCGGCCCATTGGTAGTAATCGATGCCGCCGCCCACTTCCGCATCCTTGGGCAACAGCACGTGGTACTTCACGTCGAGCACGCGCGCGGTGTTGTCGGCACGTTCGATATAGACGCCGAGACGCGAGAACCAATAGGCATCGTTCCGCAGCATGGTGCGCATGGCGGAGCCATCGTAGCGAAGCGAAGCTTCCTTCACGAGATTAAGGAAGCGCGGCAGCTCCTCGACATCGATCTTCTTCGTCCTGTAGCGACGCAGGTCGAGCCAAGCGGAGTTGATCGCTTCCCACATCTCGGAGGTGAGCGCCGAGCGGACCGAGCGTGCGTTCTGCCGCGCCGTGTTGAAGCAGCATTGAATGCTCGACGGATTCTCCTCGGAGAAGGCGAGGAACTCGATCACGCGCTCAGGCGTGACCTCGCCATAATGCGCTCGGAACTGATCGATGCCACATGCGGTCACGAGAGCGGATTCCCATTCATTCGTCTCAATGCCGTTGTAGGAAATCGGCATCGAGGCCATGCGGTAGGCGACATCGAGAATGCGGGCGGTATTCTCGGCGCGCTCCACATAGCGGGAGAGCCAATAGAGGCTGTCTGCATCACGGCTCAGCACGGCAACGCTCCCCGCTCATTCGCTTAACACCCAGGTATCCTTGGTCCCGCCGCCCTGGCTCGAATTCACGACGAGCGAACCTTCGGTCAACGCGACGCGGGTCAAGCCGCCCGGCACCAGTCTTACGCCGTCGCGCCCGCTCAAGACGAAGGGCCGCAGGTCCACATGGCGCGGAGCCAAGCCCTTTTCCGTAAAGACGGGACTCGTGGAGAGGGCGAGCGTCGGCTGCGCGATATAATTGTCGGGCGCTGCCAGGATGCGGGCGCGGAAATGGTCGCGCGCTTCTGCTGTCGAATGCGGCCCGACAAGCATGCCGTAACCGCCCGATCCGTTGACCTCCTTCACGACGAGCTCGTGCAGATGGTCGAGCACATAGGAAAGAGCCTCCTCCTCGCGACAGCGCCATGTGGGCACGTTCTTGAGGATCGGCTCCTCGCCCATGTAGAAGCGCACGATATCGGGCACGTAAGAGTACATGGCCTTGTCGTCGGCGATGCCCGTCCCCGGTGCATTGGCGATGGCGACATTGCCTGCGCGATAGGCTGCGATCAGTCCCGGAACGCCCAGCGCGGAATCGGGGCGGAACACCAACGGATCGAGGAAGTCGTCGTCGATGCGGCTGTAGATGACGTCAACGCGTTTCGGTCCCTCGGTGGTGCGCATATAGACGATTTCATCTCGCACGAAGAGATCGCGGCCCTCCACCAGCTCGACGCCCATCCGATCTGCGAGGAAGCTGTGTTCGTAATAGGCGGAATTGAGAGAACCCGGCGTGAGCAGAACCACCGTCGGCTCCCACGGGCTGCTCGCCGGCGCGACGGATTTGAGCGTACCGAGCAGCTCGTCCACATAGTTCTCGATGGGGCGGATGCGCTGCTTCGCCACGAGATCTGGGAACAGACGCATCATGACCTCGCGGTTCTCCAGCATGTAGGAGACGCCGGAAGGCGTGCGCAGATTGTCCTCGAGCACATAGAAATCCTTGTCGTCGACGCGCACGATGTCGACGCCGGCCACCTGCACATAGATGTCTCTGGTGAGCGACAATCCATGCATTTGCGGCCGGTAATAGGGATTGAGAAAAACAAGCTCCGGCGGAATGATCCCGGCGCGCAGAATTTCGCGCGGCCCATAGATATCCTTCAGAAAGAGGTTGAGCGCCCTGACCCGCTGCTCGAGTCCTCGCGAAAGATGAGCCCATTCAGAGCCCGAAAGAATGCGCGGGATGATGTCGAACGGGATCAGCCGTTCGTCGGCTTCCGTGTTGCCGTAGACTGCAAAGGTGATGCCGACCCGGCGGAAGAAGAGTTCCGCCTCCTCGCGGCGATGTTCCAGGAGTTGTGGCGGCGCGGATGTCAGCCATTCCTGGAGTACCTGGTAGGCCTCCCGGCTCTCGCCATCGAGGCCGTTCATCTCGTCGAAGATCGCTTGCGCCGTCACAGGGTCCGCCACCTTCCCTTTGGATAAGTGGTGCAAGAATATGCGCCACATCCCTTCAAGAGAAGGTTAGTTGCCTAAAACGAAGGACGGCAAGAGCTACTAAAAGCCGAGAAGGTGCAGGGAGTGATGAGAAAAAGCGCAACTGCCCAAACAGAAGGCAGACATGCTGCGTATCACGCTTCGAGGGAGAACTCCAGCAACAGGGTTCGCTGGAGGCTTGCGTTGAAGTTGTTGTCGGAGATCAGGGTGACGATGGTCTCGCGCCCTTCGCGGTGAACCGCGAGACCTTCCATGTTGTCGATCTGGTGCGAGGCTTCGCTCTCATAGATTGTCTCGCCATCAACCCTCGCGCCCGCCTTGATGGCGGAAGCAGCCACGCGGCGCAGGCGGCACCCAAATCCACCGAACAGCGAGAAGCGGCGTTCGAGGACAATCGCTTCGCCCGTATCGAGGAACGCAAGGTCCGTGACGTCATAGCCGTTCCGGCCCGCCATCTCGAAAGCGCCCTGCCTTGGACCGGTGAGGATGAAGCCCGTTCCCCCTTCCGCAATGCCGACGAGGGCCCCCGCGAGCGTCGAGCGCTGCGGCGCGAGAGCCAACGCCTCAAGCCCTCCATTGCTCGGCAGATCCTTCAGCTCCTTCGGTACCGGGATCGGAACGCCCTCGATCAGGGCTCCCTCCCGGTCCAGCTCGTAGCGGATCACGGCGTGGTTGCGCTCGACACCGACGAAGGCCACGTTGTCGGCGATCGTGAGGCTTTCCGTGTCGTAGTAGCGAGACCGGCGGGCGAGCTGTCCGTTGCTCAGGAGCAAAGGCGCCATCACCGCATTGGACAATCCGGACAAGCGCCCGTCCGAAGTCTCGATGCGCGCCTTCAGCACCTGCGCATTATCGGCGAGCGCTACGAGCTCCTGCCCTTTCGCGGAACGCCACAGACCGGAGAACCCGCCGAAGGCGGACACATCCGATCTCAGGTTGAGACCGGAACGAAAGAAGAGAGATCCGAATTGTGTACGGTCGGGATCGGTCGCGGAGAGGCGGCTGAGCGGCTGAGCGGTGACAGTGATCCGTGTGGCGTTGCGAAACGCCTGCGGGCGTTGGGCAAAGGCTGTGCCCGCTGCACCGGCGGCGATGAGAGCACCGCCGCCGATCAGTAGATTTCTTCGCGTAACAAGCCTCACGCGTGAGCCCGGCGACGGGGCGCTGCTCCGCGCGCGGGCAGGGCATTTTCCTCGAACAGCTCCGCGAGTTTTTCCGTCATCACGCCGCCGAGTTCCTCCGCATCGACAATGGTCACGGCGCGGCGGTAATAGCGCGTCACGTCATGGCCGATACCGATGGCAATGAGCTCCACCGGCGAGCGCGTCTCGATCTCTTCGATGATGTAGCGCAGATGCCGTTCGAGGTAGTTGCCCGGATTGACCGAAAGCGTCGAGTCGTCGACCGGCGCGCCGTCCGAGATCACCATCAGGATGCGCCGCTGCTCGGGGCGGCCGAGCAGACGCTTGTACGCCCAATCGAGCGCCTCGCCGTCGATGTTTTCCTTCAGCAGACCCTCGCGCATCATAAGGCCGAGGTTCTTGCGCGCACGCCGCCATGGCGCATCCGCCGACTTGTAGATGATGTGGCGAAGATCGTTGAGACGGCCGGGATTCGCAGGCTTGCCGTTCTGCAGCCACATCTCGCGAGCCTGTCCGCCCTTCCATGCGCGGGTGGTGAAGCCGAGGATCTCCACCTTCACGCCGCAACGCTCCAGGGTGCGCGCGAGAATATCGGCGCAGGTGGCGGCCACTGTGATCGGACGTCCGCGCATAGAGCCGGAATTGTCGAGCAGCAGCGTCACCACCGTATCGCGGAAGTTTGTGTCCTGCTCCTGCTTGAAGCTCAGCGGCTGGAACGGATCCATGATGATGCGCGGCAGGCGCACCGGATCGAGCGTACCCTCTTCGAGATCGAATTCCCAGGCGCGGTTCTGCTGCGCCATGAGGCGGCGCTGCAGGCGGTTGGCGAGACGCCCCACCACGCCCTGGAGATGCGCGAGCTGCTTGTCGAGATAAGCGCGAAGGCGCGTCAGCTCGTCCGCATCGCAGAGATCTTCCGCATGGATGATCTCGTCGAACTTGGCGGTATAGGCCTTGTAATCGGGCCCGCGCGCCTCGTTGGCGCGGGACGGCGGACGCCAGGATTCGCCAGCCTCGTCGGAATCGGCCTCCTCCGCTTCCTCGGGAAGCTCGCCGGAAGGCCCATCGGCCTCTTCCGTCGCGCCGTCTTCCATCTCGTCGCTCGAATCCTCGCTGACCTCGACCTCGGCGCGATCGCCCTGGGATTCCTGCTCGGATTCGCCTTCGCCCTGCTGCTCCTGCTGCTCGGATTCGTTGTCTTCCTCGTTCTCCTCGTCTTCCTGATCGAAGGTCGCATCGTCGGCCATGTCGAGGGAGGAGAGCATCTCCCGGATGCCGCGCGCGAAGTCGCGCTGGCTGTCGATGTTCTTCAACAGGCCATCGAGGTCTTTCCCGGCGCGATCCTCGATGAAGTCGCGCCAGAGATCGACGATCTTTCTCGCCGCCTGCGGCGGCTTCGCGCCGGTCAGGCGCTCGCGCACCAGGAGCGCCAGCGCATCCTCGATCGGCGCATCGGCGCGATCGGTGATCTCCTCGTATTTACCGCCGCGGTGATAGCGGTCTTCCAGCATCGCCGAGATATTGGAGGAAATGCCTGCCATGCGGCGCGAGCCGATGGATTCCACGCGCGCCTGCTCGACCGCGTCGAATACGGCGCGGGCAGCCTGGCCTTCAGGCGCGAGCCTGCGGTGGAGGACGGCGTCGTGACAGGCGAGACGCAGGGCCATGGCATCCGCGTTGCCGCGCAGGATCGCCACGTCCTGCGACGTAAGCTTTCGCGGCGGTTCCGGCAGGCGGGCCTTGTCCTGGCCCATCAGCACCGGACGGTCGGAGGCAAAGGCCACCTCGAGATCGGGCTTTCGGGCGATAGCCTTCATGGCGCCGGCGATGGAGCGCTTGAGCGGCTCAGCCGGCGCTTCCTTCTTCTCACCTGGCTTGCGGTTCGAGATGGACATCTCACCTCTCCTGTCATTCCCGCTGTGTCATCCCCGCGAGGGCGGGGACCCATAAACACAGGCCATATTCCAGTCCTGCTCCGTCCCGTTTATGGATTCCGGGCTCCGCTGCGCGGCCCCGGAATGACAGGAAGAATGCGTTACGACAGCACCATGTTCACGGCGCTTTCCGGCAGTTCCTTGCCGAAGGAGCGCTGATAGAACTCGGCCACCAGGGCGCGCTCCAGCTCGTCGCACTTGTTGAGGAAGGTGACGCGGAAGGCGAAGCCCGTGTCGCCGAAGATCTCGGCGTTCTCGGCCCAGGTGATCACCGTGCGCGGGCTCATGACGGTGGAGAGATCCCCGTTCATGAAGGCGCTGCGGGTGAGATCGGCCACGCGCACCATCTTGTTGACGATATCGCGGCCCTCGGTGCTCTCCTGATAGTGCTTCGCCTTGGAGAGGACGATGTCCACCTCCTTGTCGTGCGGCAGGTAGTTGAGCGTGGTCACGATCGACCAGCGGTCCATCTGGCCCTGGTTGATCTGCTGGGTGCCGTGATAGAGGCCGGACGTATCGCCGAGGCCTACCGTGTTGGCGGTGGCGAAGAGGCGGAAAGCCGGGTGAGGACGGATCACGCGCTTCTGGTCGAGAAGCGTGAGCTTGCCCGACTGCTCCAGCACGCGCTGGATCACGAACATCACGTCCGGACGGCCGGCATCGTACTCGTCGAACACGAGGGCCACATTATGCTGCAGCGCCCAGGGCAGAATGCCGTCCTGGAAGGCGGTGACCTGCTTGCCTTCCTGGAGCACGATGGCGTCCTTGCCGACGAGGTCGATACGCGACACGTGGCTGTCCAGGTTCACGCGCACGCAGGGCCAGTTGAGGCGGGCAGCCACCTGCTCGATATGGGTGGACTTACCCGTGCCGTGATAGCCGGTGATCATCACGCGGCGGTTGCGCGCGAAGCCTGCCAGGATGGCGAGCGTCGTCTCCCGGTCGAACAGGTAATCCGGATCAAGATCGGGCACATGCTCTTCGGTCTGGGAGAAGGCCGGAACTTCCAGATCCGAGTCGATGCCGAAGACCTGTCGCACGGATACCTTCATATCCGGCAGCAGGGTCGTTGTATCGGTTTGTGCCGTCATAGGGGCCTCTCGGATTGAGGGTTTTCAATACTTGCCATGGCTTCATAAACTCCATGGCGGTGCGGTGCAATTTCCTAAACGCTGAAGAGGGCTGCATAAAACGATGTCGTCTCAGCAGAGACCAGCGCTCTTGAGGGTATCATGCGCCTTGATGATGTCCCGCAGCCGCTCCTCGAAAGAGCGGTCCCCACCATTGGCGTCGGGGTGGAAGCGCTTCACCAGGGCCTTGTACTGGGCCTTGATGGCGGGTCCGTCGGCGGTTTCGTCCAACCCTAGGATGTCCAGCGCCCGGCGCACGGCCCCTGTATGGCGGGGTCGCTTGGGCTCTGGGCGGGCCCTGTGGGTGCGGGCCTGGGTGAAGTCCTCGCCTCTCAGGATGCCCAAGGGGTCGAAATAGGCCCAGTCGCGGGTTTCCTGCTTGGCCTCCTCACCCTCAGCCTTGCCGGAGGTGTTCACGCCCATGGCCCAGGTCGGGCGATGGCCGATGATCGCATCCTTCTGGTAGGCCGCGACCGCCGAATCGGACATGCCCGAGAAATAGTTGTAGGATGCATTGTACTCGCGCACATGATCCAGACAGAAACGCCAGTACTGGCCCTCGCGGTCCCGGCCTTTCGGCGCGCGGTATTCGCCCGACGCCTTGCAGCCGGGATGCTCGCAGACAGGTCCCTTGACCTCCCGCGGCTCATCGGCGGAAGGCTTGATCCGGATACGGTCGAAAAGAGGCGAGTTGAGATCCATGATTCAAACATTATGAGGGGCATGAGGCCTTGAGCCAAGGCTTAAGAGCTTTTCGCCGCAGACCCGTTCAAAAAGGCTTATCAAATCGCATGACCCTGAACCGCTGGATCACACAAACCCTGCAGGAGCGCCTGCACCCGTCCCAACTGACCGTCACGGACGAGTCGGAACAGCATCGCGGTCATGGCGGATGGAGGGAGGGGGGCGAAACTCACTTCAGGGTACATATCGTATCTGAAGCCTTCATCGGCAAGAGCCGGGTCGAGCGCCACCGTCTCGTCAACGAGGTGTTGAAGGACGCCTTCGACAAGGGCCTGCATGCCCTGGCCGTCCAGGCCAAGGCGCCGGGGGAGTAGCGCGAGATCGGCTCAACCCGTCATGGCCGGGCTCGTCCCGGCCATCCCGACTGGAAAGGCGCTGCGCTACGAATCGGGATCCCCGGCACAGAGCCGGCGATGACGGGCAGCGTGTGTAGATGGATCCCCTTCCCTCGCCTTCGGCCCGCCGGGGATGATCAAGCACGTGGTGCTTGATCACTTGATCCGCTCGAGCACGCTCACGTAGTTCGCGACCGCCGCGCCGCCCATGTTGAAGATGCCGCCGAGCTTAGGGGCCGTCACCTGCATGCCACCGGCCTCCTCGCAGAGCTGCATGGCCGAGAGCGCATGCATGGACACGCCTGTCGCACCGATGGGGTGTCCTTTCGCCTTCAGGCCGCCGGAGGGGTTCACCGGCAGCCTGCCGTCGCGATTCGTCCAGCCTTCCTTGACGGCGATCGCGCCCTGCCCGGGCGGCGTCAGGCCCATGGCCTCGTATTCGATAAGCTCGGCAATGGTGAAGCAGTCGTGGGTCTCGACGAAGGAGAGATCGGAGAGCTGGATACCGGCCTGATCCAGCGCCCGCCGCCACGCTTGCGTGCAGCCCTCGAACTGAACGATGTCGCGCTTCGACATGGGCAGGAAATCCTGCGCATGAGCGGTCGCGCGGAACGCCACGGCCCGGCGCATGCGCAACGCCGTCTCGGTATCCGTCAGCACGAGCGCGGCCGCGCCATCGGAGACGAGCGAGCAATCGGTCCGCTTGAGAGGGCCTGCCACGAAGGGGTTCTTCTCGCTCTCGGCCCGGCAGAACTCGAAGCCGAGATCCTTGCGCATCTGCGCATAGGGATTGTCGACGCCGTTCCTGTGGTTCTTGGCGGCAATCAGCGCCAGCGCATCCGATTGGTCGCCATAGCGCTGAAAATATTGGCCCGCAATCTTGCCGAACACGCCGGCAAAGCCTGCGGGCGTCTCGCCATCCTCGGGCACATAGGAGCACTTGAGCAGGATGTTGCCGATCTCAGGACCGGGCGTGCGGGTCATCTGCTCGACGCCGACCACCAGCACCGTCCTGGCGCGCCTGGCTTCGATGGTCTTGATAGCCTGATGCACGGCCGCAGAGCCGGTGGCGCAGGCGTTCTCGACGCGGGTGGCCGGCTTGAAACGGAACTCGTCACTTGCCTGGAAGACGAGGGAGGCCGTGAAATCCTGAGGCGAGAAACCGCCGTTGAAATGGCCAAGCACCACCTCGTCCACGTCTTCCGCGCCGATGCCCGCATGTTCCAGCGCCTCGTTGGCGACGCGGACGATGAGGCTCTCGACGGTTTCCACGTCGAGCTTGCCGAACGGGGTATGCGCCCAGCCGACGATGCAGGCTGTCATGGGGGTCTCCTTACAAACTTCGTTGTTGGGCATAAGGTGGAATGCTTCCGACCTTTCGGCAAGCCGGCCCTGGTCGAAGGCTTGAGCCCTTTCGATCGCCCCTTGAATTTGCCGCGGCTTAGGCCTCCATGGACGACCTGGAACGAATCATCGGAAGTCTCCCATGCGCCTCTGCGTCTTCTGCGGCTCGAATGCAGGCCAGGACCCCGTCTACATGGAAACCGCCCGTTTGCTGGGTGAAACCCTGGCGAGAAACGGCATCGGGCTCGTCTATGGCGGCGCTTCGGTCGGACTCATGGGTGCCGTGGCGGATGCGGTGCTTGGCAAGGGTGGCCATGTGATCGGCGTGATGCCCCAGGCGCTCGTCGACAAGGAAATCGCGCATGCAGGGCTGAGCGACCTGCGGGTCGTCGGCTCGATGCATGAGCGCAAGGCGCTCATGGCCGAACTCTCCGACGGCTTCATTGCCCTGCCGGGCGGTCTCGGCACCTTCGAGGAACTGTTCGAGGTCTGGACCTGGGCGCAGCTCGGCTATCACAAGAAGCCCTGCGCCCTGCTGAACGTCTCTGGGTTCTACGACAGGCTCGCACATTTCCTCGACGATGTGGTGGAGCGCGGCTTCGTGAAACCCGTTCATCGGGCCATGCTGATCGTGAAAGACGAACCCGCCGCCTTGATTGACGCGATCCGCAGCTATGAGCCGCCGAAGGTCGAGAAGTGGATCAAGGCAGGTGAGCGTTGATTGAGATTGTAACGGCGCTCATTCGTGATGAGCAGGGTCGCGTGCTGCTCGTTCGCAAGATCGGCACCGACAGCTTTATGCAGCCGGGCGGCAAACGCGAGGCGAACGAAGACGATTTGACGACGCTTACCCGGGAAATCAGGGAAGAGCTCGGCTGCACCGTCGTTCCGGATTCGATCCGGCCTCTAGGAACCTTCGAGGCTCCTGCCGCCAACGAGCCGGGCCGATGGGTGCGGGCCCGCGCCTACAAGGTCCGCATAACAGGTCAGATTTCCTGCGAGGCCGAAATTGCCGAGCTCATCTGGGTGGATCCGGGCAAGCCTTGTGAGCGAAAACTGGCTCCGCTCACACGGGACACGATTCTGCCTCTCGCCCTGTCGCCGGAGAATCAGGCCTTGTAGGCCCCTACGCCCTCTCCGAGAGCGGCATTGCTCGCCTCGCGGATCTTGGCGGCAGCCTCATCATAGAGGAAGGGCAGAAAGGCAAAGCGCCGCCCGGACGTGACCTTCGAGACGGCATGCAGAAGCGGCGCAGAGAATACAACGGCTCCGCCGAGCGGTGCCTTGTAGCTGCGCGAGCCGTATTCGGGAAAGCTCACCTCGCCGCCTTCGAAATCGTCGTTGAGATTGACGGAAACCGCAAAACGCCGGTGAGCCGTTCCTTTTGTGGTGTTGTCCCGGTGCGCGCGGAAATGCCCACCATCCTCCGCCGCGTAGCAGGAGACGATGTAACGCTCCATTCGGGTGGGCTGGAAGAAATGCACCTTCTCGATTTCGGGGTTCACGCGCCGAATGATACGGCGCTGCAGCTGCCCGATCAGCTCGGGATCCGTGATCGTGAAATCCTTGCGGCGCTTGTGGTTAGGATCATGCGCGGCGACAGTCTTTCCGTCGACTTCGCGCATGAAGCCGGATTCCTCGCCCCCATGCTCCTGATAAAGGCCGATGAGGTGTTGGCAGAAAGCGGGCTCGAACACGTCCGGAATGATGAGAATGGGAGCCGGTATCTCGAATCCGGCGAAATGGTCGACCGGCGGCAGGGCGCGCAGATAAGCCATCACCTCCTCGCGGTCGCTCCCATCATTTCTGAAGGGAAAGATCGCACGAATGCGAAGCGTCGGATTGAGCACCATCCAGAAGCGACGGAGCGCCACCTGCACTTTTCCTGACGCGACGTCATGCGGAATTGTGCCATAGAGCCTGCCGACCACGCCGTCGAAATCCCAGAAGTGGCGGATGCCGGGCACGATCTGCCGGGCGCGCGCTTCGGACAAATCCGATGGATCGCAGCTCACGCCGAACAGGGCGATTTTGTCGTCGTCGAAGAGATCGCGATGCGTCTCCTGGAAGGCGCGCAGGGTTTCACGTCCGACCTCGTCCGATCCGGTTCCGTAAAAGCACAGGACAAGATAGCGCCCGGCTGCGGCCTCGAAATGAAACTGGGGATTGGCCGTAGAATTCTGCACGAACCAGGGGGCGGGATCGCCAACCTGAAAGGCACGATAGGGAGATCTTTGAGAAGCAGCAGAAGCGGGGACAGTCATAAGATGCTCCACAACATATTGACATGTTATGCCATAACTAATGCATTCTCGCAGAACAATCCGCAACCGCCTTGAAACAACTGCCCCGCTTCGTTGTTCTTCAAAGCGAGCGGCTCTTGCCACTCTCTTGCCATGGAGTTCGGTACAAAGGGTAGACCGGGTTGCGATGAATAACCCAAACCTAGCCAAGGCCAAGGTTTGGGACTAAAAATATAGCCCAGCTGGCAAGCGGGGCTTTTGGTTCCCCTCTCCGACCGTTGTACAAGTCTTAAGGAGTCGTTCGTATGAACGTTAGCCGAGCCCTGCGCGTGACAGCCTTTGCCATTGCCGCTTTCGTGAGCGGACAGGCTCTGGCCGCCGGCGGCCCTGCCCTCGTGGTCGAGGTTGAATCCGGCCGCGTTCTGCACGCAGAGCGGGCGACCGATCCGTGGTATCCGGCCTCCATCACCAAGCTGATGACGGCTTATGTCGCCCTCGACAAGGTCAAGCGTGGCCAGCTGAGCATGGATACCTTGTTGACGGTGCCAGACAGCGCCGCCGCGCTGCCGCCGTCCAAGATGGGTTTCAAGCCGGGCACGCAGATCCGCCTCGACAACGCTCTCAAGATCATGCTGGTGAAGTCGGCCAATGATATCGCCGCGACGATTGCGGAGAATATCGGCGGTTCCATCGATGGCTTCGCGGCGCTCATGAACGCCCATGCGCAGCGGCTCGGCATGGTGAGCAGCCATTTCGCCAATCCGCACGGCCTGCCGGACGAGCGCAACCAGACCACCGCCCGCGACATGGCCGTCCTGGCGCGCGCGTTGCTGACGGAATTTCCGGAATATCAGGACCTGTTCCATATCGGCGCCGTCCAGTTCGGCCGCCGCATCATGCGCAACACCAACGGCCTTATCGGCCGCTACCCCGGTGCCGACGGCATGAAGACTGGGTTCATCTGCTCGTCCGGCTTCAACGTGGTGGCGAGCGCCACCCGCGATGGACGCCACCTGATTACCGTCGTGCTCGGGGCACCTTCCGCCAACGAGCGCACCATGAAGGCAGCGGAACTCTTTGACCGTGGCTTCAACAGCAAGGTGAACTTCACCAATCCCGAGCTTGCGGCTCTGCCCGCTTCGGCCAACGCGACGCCACCGGACATGCGCTCGGTGATCTGTGACCGTCGCGGCCCGATGCCTCAGGAAGAGGACACCCCCGTGGTCGCCGAAGAGGATTCGAACATTCCGAACCTCTTCTCCTCAGAGGTGATGGCATTTGCCGGCGACACCCAGAAGCCCGCGCGCACCGTGCTCGGCCCCCGTACCGCCGTGCAGCCGGAGCGCGTCTGGATCGGCCTGAACCCGCCATCCGAGGCCGAACTCGCCGCCCAGGCCGCAGCGGAAGAGGCGGCAGAGAAAGCCCGCCTGAGCAAGAAGAAGGCGACGACCTCCAAAAAGAAGGCCAGCAAGCAAGCCGCGAAGGATCCGGATGTGACGCCGGTGATCGAGGAAGGCGACAAGACGAAGGGCAAAGGCCGCGTGAGCGTCACCGTCAAGCCGGTGAGCGGCAACACGAAGGCGACCGATCAGAAGCCTGCCGCCAAGTCAAAGGCTCAGAAGGCAGATGCCTCGTCAAAAGCCAAATCGGCGACGAACTGACCTTATCCATCGTCCGATAGCGCCCGGCCTAAAGCCGGGCGTTTTGCTTCTAGCGCATCGTGCGGAACCGAAGGTCCGCGTCAGCGAAAAGTGGCTCCGGTTTTCCGCGCAAACGATGCGCTCCTCTAGGAAATGAGCATCGGATGAGTCCCAAAAGTGCAAATCCACTTTTCACGTCCGATGCTCTGCCCCCTTGCATTCGCTCCCGATCCGCGCGAACGGTGCGGGTCTCCCATCAGTTTCACCCGAAATGACGCGCTCCTCCCACGCCTCCGGCCTTCTCTTCGCTATCGGCGCCGCCAGTTGCTACGGCTTCAACATCGTCTTCGCACGCATGGCATCCTTTGCCGGCGCCAGCGGCTCGGCCATCGTGGTCTACCGGGTGTTCCTGATGCTGGTGCTCGTGGCAGCCGTAGCGGCAATCGCGCGACGCTCGCTCGCCATGGCGCGGGAGGAACGAGGAAAGCTCCTCCTGCTTGGCATCTCCAGCGCTCTTCAGGGCATTTGCTATCTTTCGTCCGTCGCCTTCATTCCCGTGACGGTCGCGGCGGTTGTGTTCTACACCTATCCGATCATCATCGTTCTCGCGAGCCCGTTCGTGGAAAGGACGCCACTGACGCCTGCCCTCACCGGCGTCGTCGCGATCGCGACCCTCGGCGTCTGCCTGGTGGTAGGACCGGCCTTTTCAGATCTCGACTGGCGAGGCTTGGCCCTCGCCTTCAGCGCCAGCATCATCACGGCCATCCAGTTCTTCACCGCAGCGCGCTGCACCAGCACAGGGGTGGTAGCGAAGGTGTTCTGGATTCAGCTGATTATCCTACCCACCGCGATCCTCATCAGCCTTGTCACAGAGCAGTTCGCACCGCCATCGATCCTTGCTCTCGCTCCCTTTGCGGTTGCCATGACCATCGGCGGCTACATTGCCGGATTCGTGCTGCAGTTCCTGGCGCTGGGACGCATCTCGGCGGTCGCAGCCGGAATTGCCTTCTGCACCGAGCCGGTGGTTGCGACCCTTTCCTCAGCCATTATCCTCAATGAAGGCCTGTCCTCCCTGCAGGTTGCAGGCGGCACCCTTGTGCTGGCTGCGATCATCGCCAACGTTCTCCTGGAACAGCGCCGCATGAAGAACGCGGCCCTGATTCCGGTTGCGGATGAGAAGTCATGACGAACGCTCACCAGACCCCGCCTGCGCCGATCCCGCTGACGATCCTCACCGGCTTTCTCGGTGCCGGAAAGACCACCCTGCTCAACCGGATGCTTAAAGATCCGGCGCTGCAGGACACGGTCGTCATCATGAACGAGTTCGGAGAGATCGGCCTCGATCACCTGCTGGTGGAGACCGTCGATGAAGGCATGGTTCTTCTGTCCGCCGGCTGTCTCTGCTGCACCGTTCGTGGCGATCTTATTGCGACCCTCGAGGATCTCCTGCGCAAGCGCGACAACAACCGCATCCTGCCCTTCAAGCGCGTGATCATCGAAACCACGGGCCTCGCGGATCCCGCTCCGATCCTTCATGCCGTGCTCTATCATCCGTATCTCTCCATGCGCTACGCCGTGGAAGGCGTGGTGACGGTGATCGATGCGGTGAACGGCTCCAGCACCCTCGACGCACACCGGGAGGCCGTGAAGCAGGCCGCCGTCGCGGAGCGGATCGTCATTGCAAAGGCTGATCTCGTTCAGGATCAGGCGGGCGTTTCGGACCTTCAGGACAGACTGCGCCAGCTCAATCCGGGCGCGACGATCCTCAGGGCCGATGCGCCGGTCGAAGACATCATTGCAGGCGGCCTTTTCGATCTTGACGGCAAGATTGCCGATGTCGCCGAATGGCTCAAGACGGAAGCCGTGGAAGAGGCCGAGCGCGAGAGCCATGCGCACCAGCACGCGCATCACCACGGCCATCACGGCCATGACCATCATCACCATCACGACGTGAACCGGCACGACGAGAGCATCCGCGCCTTCTGCCTCACCAGCGATCAGCCGATCCGCCAGGGGACGCTGGACATGTTCCTCGACCTGCTTCGCTCATCGCAAGGTGCGAAGCTGTTGCGCGTGAAGGGGCTGGTCGCGCTCGCCGAGGATCCGGATCATCCGGTGGTGATCCACGGCGTGCAGCACGTGATCCACGTGCCTGCCATACTGCCGCGCTGGCCGAGCGAGGATCGCCGCAGCCGCCTCGTCTTCATCGTTGACGATCTGGAGCGTGAGACGGTGGAGAAGCTCTGGAACGCCTTCCTCGGAAAGCCCGCCATCGACCAACCGGACGCGGCGGCGCTCTCCGACAATCCTCTGTCTCTGCGTCGCTAGCGCATCGTACGGACCTCGGGTTCCGCGCAGACGATCCGATGCTCTAGGCTGCCATCTGCGAGCGCTGCGCCCACCCGGTCATGGAGCGCTCCGCAGACGCGGTGATTGCGTACATGGCGACGCCGAGCACCGCGAGCACCATGAGCGCAGCCCAGACGAGCGGCACCTCGAAAGCGGCGGACGCGCGCGTAAGCAGATTGCCGATACCAACGTTCGACGCATTCTGCTCGCCGATGACCGATCCCACGTAGGCCAGAGTGATGGAAATTTTCATGGATCCGAAAAAATACGGCATCGCACGCGGCACTCCGACCTTGAACACGATGTCCTTCTTGGAGGCGCCGAGCGCGCGCAGCACGTCCTCCATTTCGGGCTCTACCGTGGCGATGCCGGTAGCGACATTCACCACGATCGGGAAGAACGAGATGAGGAAGGCCGTCAGCACCGGCGGCACCCAGCCGACGCCGAACCAGAACACGAGAATCGGCACCACGGCCACTTTCGGGATCGAGTTGAAGCCGACGAGCAGGGGATAGCTCCCTGCATTGATGAGCTTCGAGGAGCCCAGCAGCATGCCGAGAAGAAGGCCGAAGCCTACGGCAAGCCCGAAGCCTGCGAGCGTCATCCAAAGCGTGTGCAGGGCATGATAGGTCAGCTGGCTCCGGTACTCCCACACGGCAAGCAGGATCGTGGAGGGTGCCGGCAGGATGAAACTCGAGATTTTGAATGCGCGGCAGACGATCTCCCACAGCAGGAAGAAACCGACGGTGAAGACCCATGGCGCGACAGCGAGTTGATTCTTGGCTTTCATGAGAGGCTCACGCCGCCTTGCGCGCCTGCGCGATATGACCGCGCAGCTCGTGGACGAGTTCGGAAAATTCCGGCGTATAGGTGATCTCGAGATCGCGCGGACGTGGAAAGGTCACCTCACGCTCGGCCACGATGCGGCCGGGGCGCGCACTCATGCAGAAGATGCGATCCGCCAGGAAGGCCGCCTCGCGTAGATCATGCGTGACGAGAATGATCGTGACCTTCTGTGCCGCATGGAGATCGCGCATCACGCACCACAATTCCTCACGGGTGAAACTGTCGAGCGCGCCGAAGGGCTCGTCCAGCATCAGGAGCTTCGGCTCGTGGATGAGCGCACGGCAGAGGGAGGCGCGCTGCTGCATGCCTCCGGAGAGCTGCCAGGGATATCGATGACCTTGGCCCTTCAGACCCACCTGCTCCAAAAGGCCCTCAGCTTTTGCGACATATTCCGCCTTGTGCTTGCGCAGTCGGGAGCGATGCGGCTCCACGATTTCGAGCGGCAGCAGGATGTTGTCGAGGGTCGTGCGCCAGGGGAGCATGGTGGGGTTCTGAAACGCCATGCCCGCGAGCTTGACCGGCGCGCCCACCTCCTTGCCGTCCACGATCACCGTTCCCTCGCGAGGGAACTGCAATCCGGTGGCAAGTTTCATCAGCGTGGACTTGCCGCAACCTGAGGGGCCGACGATGGCGGCGAACTCACCCTCGTTGATCCGGATGGTCAGGCTCTGAACCGCCGGAATACCATCCTCGGCGCGGGCATAGACATGAGTGACGTCGTGAATGTCGACGAAGGGCTTCATGCAACGAACTGCCTTGAGAGAAATGGAAAGGCCCGGTCACTGCTGCGACCGGGCCTCGGAAGTCTCAGTTCACTTTCCGCTGGTCGGCCGCAGGCAGGAACTCTTCCGTGAACACGCTCTCCACACTCGGCTTCTGCTTGTAAGTGAACGTCAGACCAATCTGATCGAGGGCCTTGGCGAAGCGCGCCTTGTCGATGCCGCCAAAGCCGTTCTCCTTCACCCAAGGCGTGAGCATGTTCTGCTCCAGCACCATCTTGAGACGCTCAAGCTCCACGTCCTTCTTGGCGACGTCGTTGCGCTTGACCACCGAATCCACGGCGCTTGCCGGATCCTTCACCGTATCCTGCACGCCCTTCATGATCGCGCGCAGCAAGCCTTTCACCGCCTCCGGCTTCTCCTGCGCGAACTTGTGCGACACGATGATGGTGTTGCCATAGAGGTCCACGCCATAATCGCTCATGAGCAGGACGACGATGTCATCCGCCGGAACACCGCGCGACTTCAGGTTGATGTAGGACGACATGGAGAAGCCGAACACCGCGTCGACTTCGCCCTGCGCCAGCATCGGCTCGCGAACGGGGAAGCCCACATTCTCGAACTTCATGCCTGAATCGTCGAGCTTGTTCACCGTTTTGAAGATCGGCCATTGCGCATAGGCGCCATCCGCTGCCGGCGCGCCGAACTTCTTCCCCTGCAGGCTCGACGCTTCCTTGGAGATGCCGCGGCTCTTGCGCCCGATGATCGCGAAGGGCGGACGGTCATACATCACCATCACGGCCTTGATATCCGTGTCGGGGTTCTCATCGCGGAAACGCACGAGTGAGTTCACGTCGCCGAAGCCCACGTCATAGGTGCCCGATGCCACGCGGGAGATCGGCTCGCGGGAGCCTGCCGCCGGATCGATCGTGACATCGAGCCCTTCGGCCTTGAAGTAGCCCTTGTCGAGCGCCACGGCAAAGGGCGCTGCCGGACCCTCCCAGCGCCAGTCGAGGGAAAACCGCACCGGGGTCTGCGCCTGGGCGGCAGCGCTCCCGAGCAGCACCGCCACGCCGGCTAGGATCCCCCTGATCCACCGAGGCTTCGTCGAACGTTCTGACTCCATCACTGTTACCTCTGCTTTATGGCCCAGCCTCTTGAACGAGCTGGAATGGCTTGAGTTGCCTTGTTGTTGACCATGCAAGCAGATCGGTGAGCAGGGTCAAGCCTGTAGCCCGGGCAAGCCTGCCCCGAAGACGCTCATCTGACGCAAAATTGAGCAGAAACCCCTTCGGCGGGAACCCTTGACCTCCTTTCACCCTCTCACCATGTTGGGTGCCGTCGGTGACCGGGCCCCTCTGGCAGGCGGATGAACCCCTGTGATGTCGGAGCCGATTTGGTTCAACAATGGGTTCGGTCAGATGCTCGAAGTCTTAGCTTTAAGCTGGCTTGGCACTCCCGCGTGGATGTGGCTTGCCTTCCTTGGAATCGTCCTTGCTCTCCTCGTCCTCGATCTGGGCGTGCTTCACCGTAAGCACCATGAGGTCGGCGTGCGCGAGAGCCTTGTCATGAGTGCCTTCTACATCACCCTCGGCGTCGCCTTCGGCGGCTTCGTGTGGTGGTATCTCGGCCCCGATGCGGGCATGAACTATCTCACCGGCTTTGCGGTCGAGAAGGCGCTGGCGATGGATAACGTGTTCGTCATCGCCATGATCTTCTCGTTCTTCGCCGTGCCGCGCCTCTACCAGCACCGGGTGCTGTTCTGGGGCATTCTCGGCGTCATCGTCCTGCGCGCGCTCATGATCGGCTTTGGTGCCGCGGTGATCTCGCAGTTCTCCTGGGTTCTCTATATCTTCGCGGCATTCCTCATCGGCACGGGCGTGAAGATGCTCATCTTCTCCGACACGGAATATGACATCTCCAAGAACCCGGTGATCGGCTATATGCGCCGTCACTTCAACGTGACCGACGAGCATCATGACCAGCACTTCTTCGTGAAGAAGCCGCACCCGGAGACCGGCAAGCTCGTGTGGTTCATGACGCCGCTCTTCATGGCACTGGTGCTCGTCGAGATTGCGGACGTGATCTTCGCAGTGGACTCGGTTCCGGCGATCTTCGCCATCACCACGGACCCGTTCATCGTCTACACGTCGAACATCTTCGCGATCCTGGGGCTTCGCGCGCTCTATTTTGCGCTCGCCGCCATGGTGCACCGTTTCCACTATCTGAAGTATGCACTGGCCTTCGTGCTGATCTTCATCGGCTCCAAGATCTTCGTGGCCGACATGCTGGGCCTCGCCAAGATTCCGGCCCCGGTCTCTCTCGGCGTGACCTTCGCCATCCTCGCAGCAGGCGTCGGCTGGAGCCTCTGGAAGACGCGGGGCGAAGAGCCGGAAGCGAAGCAGGGAGCCGGCTAACCCTCGCCGGATCAGGTGGCATGCGCAATGGCACTCGCTCCACTTGCCTAGCAAAGCATCTGATCCCAAAAATCATCAAGATCGGGGGAGAGGTGGCCTAGCGCATCGTGCGGACCCGAAGGGCCGCGGTAGCGAAAAATGGACCCGGTTTTCCGCAATCAACGATGCGCTCATCAAAGAAGAAAGCATCGGATCGAATCTCAAAAGTGGATTCCACTTTTTTCGCCCGATGCTCTAGCGCTTTGCTGGTTCCACCGCTCACCTGAAACTGCAGCGCATGATCCAGAAGGCGCGGGCTCACCCGCTCCTCCCCCACCGCCAGTCGGGTGTTCCCGACTTGGGCAGGAAAGAGCAGGTCTCGGGCAAGCCCGGGGCCTGTGGGGAAGGAGGGTTGCAGAGCCATGCTGGTTTCAGGTCTCACCCTGCCGTCTCCTTGGTGTCATTCCGGCGTTAAGCCAGGACCGTCCTACCGCGTCATGGCCATCCCCGGATTTGGTCCGGGGATCAGTCCCGGCGCTCCCGTCTTGGGAACCACAGCGCTTTGAAGGCGGTGATGACGAGAGGAATCCTTCCGACGCTTGAGCCATGATCGCCGTACCTCGGGATGGCCGGGCGTGTCCCGGCCCTCCCCGTCGTGGACCCGCTGAGCCATGAAGACGTGGATCCCCGGCCCACGGCCGGGGATGACGCGAGAGGCTGCGGCAGGCGGGAGGGCGCAGCCGGAACATGTTCCCACTTTGTTCTTGACAATATGCCTAAACTGAGTTACATCTGCTGCATCCCAACCTGCTGGGGGCGCGCTCGCGAGGCGTCGTGACTGCGGGGTCGGGAGCGGTCCCGTGCCGGAGGTGAACGCAGGCTCGTGTGACGGGAGGCCCAGGCTGTGCCCGGGGTTCAGGATTGGTCCGGAGCCGCCCGCTGAAAGCGATGCGGTGGCCGCTTCGGGCAGTTGCTGGGACCGCGCCGCCTGTCCGCCTAAAAGAACCGTGCGCGAGGAGCCGTTCGGTTCCACGCTTCACCTCACAGATCGAGCCGGACCGCTCCTCGCGCCCCCCTCGACTGCTCACCCTCGGAACGCCACCGGCCCCGGGGATGCTACCGCTTGGCTCTTTGACAAATAACGGACGAGTGGCCTCAGACCGGCAGCACTCCGTCGCTCTTCACTTCCTCCATCACCGCGTAGGTGCGGGTTTCCTTGACGCCGGGCAGCGCCAGCAGGATCTCGCCGAGGAAGTGGCGGTAGGCAGCCATGTCGGCAACACGCGTTTTGACCAGATAATCGAAGCCGCCCGCGACCATGTGGCATTCGAGAACTTCCGGAGCGCGCTTCACGGCTTCGGCGAACTTTTCAAAGACATCCGGCGTCGTCTTGTCGAGGGAGACCTCCACGAAGACCAGGAGCTCCAAGCCCAGCCGATGCGGATCGAGCCGCGCTCCGAAGCCTGCGATGAAGCCCTCCCGCTGCAGGCGCTTCACCCGATCGCTGGTGGAGGTGGGTGAGAGGCCCACCTTCTCGGCGAGGTCCACCGTGGAAATCCGGCCATCCTGCTGCAGGAACTTCAGGATCTTCCGATCGATTCGGTCAATCTCCGTCATTTTCACGCCTATTTAGCTTCTTTCCCTAAAATATTAAGGCAAGAACCGCAATATTGCCATCGAAACGCGGTATGGGAGCCCGTATATTCCCGGGAAACTCCCAGAGGAAACCATGGCTCAGAATTTCAACGCCGCCCTGCCCTTCAACCCGCCCTTCGCCGAGGATGACAAGGCCATTGCCGCCCGCCTCCTGGCGAGCTCTCGCCTGTCCCCTGAGCGTGAGCGCCGCATCGACGAGCAGGCGACCCGCCTGGTCGAGGCGATCCGCGCCAAAGGCGGCGGTCTCGGCGGTGTCGAGGAAATGCTGCGCGAATATGCACTCTCCACCAAGGAGGGTCTCGCCCTCATGGTGCTGGCGGAAGCGCTTCTTCGCGTGCCGGATGCCGCCACCGCCGACAAGCTCATCGAGGACAAGCTCGGCCAAGCGGATTTCGCGAGCCACGAAGCCAAGTCCGACGCCTTCCTCGTGTCCGCCTCGGCCTGGGCGCTCGGCATCACCGCGCGCGTGATCCAGCCCGGTGAGACGCCGGAGAGCATTCTCGGCCAGCTCACGAAGCGCATCGGCCTTCCCGCCGTACGCGCCGCCACCCGCCAGGCCATGCGCGTGATGGGCAACCACTTCGTGCTGGGTCAGACCATCGAGGAAGCGCTGAAGCGCGCCACCTCCACCAAGGGCCGCATCTATCGCTATTCCTTCGACATGCTGGGCGAGGGTGCCCGCACGGCGGACGACGCCCGCCGCTATTTCGAATCCTATTCCTCCGCCATTGACGCCATCGGCCGCTCCGCGGGCAACGAGCCCCTGCCGAATCGCCCCGGCATCTCGGTGAAGCTCTCAGCACTGCATCCGCGCTATGAGGCGACGAGCCGTGAGCGCGTGATGCGCGAACTCGTGCCGCTCGTCATCGCGTTGGCGCAGAAGGCGAAGTCCTACGACCTCAATTTCACCATCGACGCGGAGGAGGCGGATCGTCTCGAACTGTCGCTCGACGTGATCGAGGCCGTGATCGCCGATCCGTCACTGGCGGACTGGAAAGGTTTCGGGCTTGCCATCCAGTCTTATCAGAAGCGGGCGGGCAGCGTGATCGATGCGATCGCCGCCATGGCCGAGCGCCATGATCGTCAGATGATGGTCCGTCTCGTGAAAGGCGCCTATTGGGATACGGAAGTGAAGCGCGCGCAGGAGCGTGGGCTCGACGATTATCCGGTCTTCACCCGCAAGGCGATGACGGACCTGCATTACATGGCCTGCGCCGAGAAGATGCTTTCGCTTCGTCCGCGCATCTTCCCGCAATTCGCAACCCACAATGCGCTGACCGTCGCCTCCATCCTCGAGCGCGCAGGCGGCACGGACGGTTTCGAGTTCCAGCGGCTGCACGGCATGGGCGAAGCGCTTTACGCCCGTCTCCTCGAAGATAATCCGGGCCTTGGCTGCCGCGCCTATGCGCCGGTCGGCGGCCATCGCGATCTCCTGGCCTATCTCGTGAGGCGGCTCCTCGAGAACGGCGCGAATTCCTCCTTCGTGTCGGTCGCCGCCGACCCCAATGTCCCGGTGCAGGCCTTGCTGAAGCGTCCTGCCGACATCATCGTCTCTGCCGATCAGGCCCGTCATCCCAAGCTCCCGTTGCCGCGCGATCTCTATGGTACCGAGCGCCCGAACTCGAAGGGCGTGGAGTTCGGCCATCAGGCTTCGCTCGATGCGCTGCTGAACCAAATCAAACAGGCGGCTTCGCAGACCTACCGCGCCGATCCGCTCCTCGACGGCAAGGTTGCTTCCGGCGAGACGCGCCCGGTCGTCAGCCCCATCGACGGCACGACCGTTGCCGGCCAAGTGACGGAAGCAACTCCCGAGGTCGCCGACCGCGCCATTGCGTCCGCCCGCGCAGGCTTTGCTATGTGGAGCCGTACGGATGCTGCAACTCGCGCGAAGGCGCTGGAGCGCGCAGCCGCTCTGCTCGAAGAGCGCCGCGGTGCGGCGTTGCATCTCCTGCAGACGGAAGCGGGCAAGACGCTCGACGACGCGCTCTCCGAAGTTCGCGAAGCGGTCGATTTCTGCCGCTACTACGCGGCGCAGGGCCGCACGCTCTTCGGCTCCGGCGAGCCGATGCCCGGCCCGACCGGCGAGAGCAACGTGCTGCGCCTTCGCGGACGCGGCGTTTTCGTGGCGATCTCGCCCTGGAACTTCCCGCTCGCGATCTTCCTGGGGCAGGTGAGCGCCGCGCTGATGGCCGGCAACGCGGTTGTGGCGAAGCCCGCCGAGCAGACGCCCCTGATCGCCGATCTCGCGGTGCGCATCCTGCATGAGGCCGGGGTCAGCAAGAGCGCGCTGCACCTCGTTCCAGGCGATGGTCGCGTGGGCGCCCGTCTCGTCGAGCATAAGGATGTGGCCGGCGTCGTCTTCACCGGCTCGACGGAGGTGGCGCGCATCATCAACCGCACACTGGCGGGCAAGGATGCGGCGATCGTTCCGCTGATCGCGGAAACCGGCGGCATCAATGCGATGATCGTCGATGCCACCGCGCTGCCGGAACAGGTTGCCGACGACGTCGTGACCTCTGCGTTCCGCTCGGCGGGTCAGCGCTGTTCGGCGCTGCGACTGCTCTGCGTGCAGGAGGATGTGGCCGACCGCATGATCGAGATGATCGCAGGTAGCGCGCGCGAGTTGAAGCTCGGCGATCCGCGCGACGTCTCGGTCCATATCGGCCCGGTGATCGACCGCGAGGCCAAGGACAAGCTCGACGCGCATGTCGAAGCCATGAAGCGCCAGGCGAAGGTGCATTATGCCGGCACCGCACCGGCGAATGGCACCTATGTCGCGCCGCATATCTTCGAGCTCAACAAGCCGCACGATCTCGCACAGGAAGTGTTCGGCCCCATCCTCCACGTGGTGCGCTACAAGGCCGATCGTCTCGAAGAGGTCATCCAGGCCATCGAGGGCACCGGCTATGGCCTCACGCTCGGCGTGCATTCGCGCATCGATGCTACCGTGAACCGGGTTGTCGAGGCTCTGTCGGTCGGCAACGTCTATGTGAACCGCAACATGATCGGCGCAGTGGTCGGCGTGCAGCCCTTCGGCGGTCATGGTCTCTCCGGCACCGGCCCGAAGGCTGGCGGCCCGCACTACCTCCTGCGTTTCGCCACCGAGCAGACGGTAACCATCAACACGGCTGCAGCCGGCGGCAACGCGAACCTGATCGCGATGGGGGAGTGAGGGCCTCGGCTCTCGCCCTCCTCCACCGCTCCGGGACACGTCATCACCGGCCCCGTGCCGGTGATCTCGTTTTCAGCCCTGCTCCGCCCTCATCCTGAGGAGGATTGCGCGAACAATCCGTCTCGAAGAATGTTTCAGTGCGCTCTGGACCCTCCTTTGAGACGGCGCTACGCGCCTCCTCAGGATGAGGTGAGAGGCATTAAAACGAGATGGCCGGGACAAGCCCGGCCATGACAAAGTGGATCTTCATCAGCATGCGAGGTGGAAACCTCACGCCGTCTCCGGGAAGCGATGCCATGAAAAGAAAAACCCGGCTCGGGGCCGGGTTTGCTTCAAATCAGTAGTTCAGCGCCTCTTTGGCTTCGCGCAGCTGGGCGATGGCGGATTCCGCCGCGTGCTTCGCGGCCGGGTCGCTGGTGGCATCCCAGTGCATCTCCGCCGTCAGGATTTCCTGGTCGAGAATTGCCTGGGTCAGCTCCTCCTCAGGAAGAGCGCGCTCGGCAAGAACCGTAAGGCCGTTCTGGTTGACGTCGGCGAAGCCGCCGCGCACCAGAACCCGGCGGCCATTGCCGGGATTGCTCGTGATGACGAGGAAGCCGGTCTTGAGGGTCGTCATCACCGGCGAGTGGCCGGCGAGAACCGTCATGTCGCCTTCGGTCGCAGGCAGGACGACCGCATCGACGGCGCCTGAGAAAAGCACGCGCTCGGGAGAGACGAGTTCGAAAGTGAAGGTGGCCATCTGAGCTTCTCGTCATCCGTCCGCTCTCAGGGAAGCGGTCCGGGATCGTTGGAGACAGGCTTTTACAAAGCAGTCCCGGAGCGTGCGGGCACGCTCCGGGACAATGCCGATTTCAGTTTAAGCAGCTTCCGCTGCGAGGCGCTGGGCCTTCTCGACGGCTTCCTCGATGGTGCCGACCATGTAGAAGGCGGCCTCGGGGAGGTGATCGTAATCGCCGTTCACGAGCCCCTTGAAGCCCTTGATGGTGTCTTCAAGCGCAACGAGCTTGCCGGGCGAACCGGTGAACACTTCCGCCACGTGGAACGGCTGGCTGAGGAAGCGCTCGATCTTGCGGGCGCGGGCAACCGTGAGCTTGTCCTCTTCGGAGAGCTCGTCCATGCCCAGGATCGCGATGATGTCCTGAAGCGCCTTGTAGCGCTGCAGCACCTGCTGAACCTGACGGGCGACGTTGTAGTGCTCCTCGCCGACGATCGCGGCGGACAGCATGCGCGAGGTCGAGTCGAGCGGGTCTACGGCAGGATAAATGCCCTTCTCGGCGATCGAACGCGAGAGCACGGTCGTGGCGTCGAGATGGGCGAACGAGGTGGCAGGAGCAGGGTCCGTCAGGTCGTCGGCGGGCACGTAGATGGCCTGCACCGAGGTGATCGAGCCCTTGGTGGTGGTGGTGATTCGCTCTTGCAAGGCGCCCATGTCGGTGGAGAGCGTCGGCTGATAGCCCACGGCCGAAGGAATACGGCCGAGAAGCGCCGACACTTCAGAGCCTGCCTGGGTGAAGCGGAAGATGTTGTCCACGAAGAACAGCACGTCCTGGCCCTGATCGCGGAAGTGCTCGGCGACGGTCAGGCCGGTCAAAGCGACGCGAGCGCGAGCGCCCGGGGGCTCGTTCATCTGGCCGTACACGAGAGCGCACTTGGAGCCGGTGGCCGAGCCGTTGTTCTCGCGCGGGTCGACGTTCACGCGGGACTCGATCATCTCGTGATAGAGATCGTTGCCCTCGCGGGTACGCTCGCCGACGCCTGCGAACACGGAGTAACCGCCATGCGCCTTCGCGACGTTGTTGATGAGCTCCATGATGAGCACGGTCTTGCCGACGCCTGCGCCGCCGAAGAGGCCGATCTTACCACCCTTGGCGTAGGGAGCGAGCAGGTCGACGACCTTGATGCCCGTGACGAGGATCTGACCCTCGGTGGACTGCTCGGCATAAGACGGAGCCGGCTGGTGAATGGCGCGCTGGGCCTCACCGGTGATCGGGCCGGCTTCGTCCACCGGCTCGCCAATGACGTTCATGATGCGGCCGAGGGTGGCCGCGCCGACGGGCACCGAGATCGGTGCGCCAGTGTCGGTGACTTCCTGACCGCGCACCAGACCCTCGGAGGTGTCCATGGCGATGCAGCGAACGGTGTTTTCGCCGAGCTGCTGCGAGACTTCGAGCACCAGGCGGTTACCCTGGTTGGTGGTCTCGAGAGCGTTCAGGATCTCCGGCAGGTGGCCCTCGAACTGCACGTCGACGACGGCGCCGATGACCTGCGTGATGTGACCGACATTCTTGCCGGCGGTAGCGGTGTTAGCCATGTGAGGCTCCTCTCGGATTCGTCAGAGCGCCTCGGCGCCCGAAATGATTTCGATCAGTTCCTTGGTGATCATCGCCTGACGCGACCGGTTGTAGGTCATCGTCTGCTTCTTGATCATCTCGCCCGCGTTGCGGGTCGCATTGTCCATGGCGCTCATGCGAGCACCCTGTTCGGAAGCGGCGTTCTCGAGCAGCGCCCGGAAGATCTGCACGGTGAGGTTCCGCGGCAGAAGCGTCGCCAGGATCTCGCCTTCCTCAGGCTCGTACTCGTAGACCGCATCCGACGAAGCGCCGGTGGTCTCGATCTGGGCCGGAATGATCTGCTGCGCCGTCGGGATCTGCGCAATCACCGAGCGGAAGCGCGAGTAGAACAGGGTCGCCACGTCGAACTCGCCGGCTTCGAAGCGCGAAAGCACCTTCTGAGCGATCATGTCGCCCTGCTCGAAGCCGATCTGACGCACGGAGCGCAGGTCGACGAACTCGATGATCTGCTCGGCGAACTGGCGACGAAGGATGTCGTAGCCCTTCTTGCCCACGCAGATGATCTTGACCGTCTTGCCCTCGGCGAGAAGCCGGTTGGCATGGTCGCGAGCCAGACGTGCGATCGAGGAGTTGAACGCGCCGCACAGGCCGCGCTCGGCCGTGCAGACGATCAAGAGATGAACCCGATCGGCACCGGTGCCGGCGAGCAGACGCGGCGTATCGGGTCCGACAGTGATGCCGGACGCGAGATTACCGAGCACCGTGGCCATGCGTTCCGCATAAGGACGCGCGGCTTCCGCCGCGCTCTGCGCGCGGCGCAGCTTCGCGGCGGCCACCATCTGCATGGCCTTGGTGATCTTCTGCGTCGCCTTGACCGAGGCGATGCGGTTACGAAGGTCTTTCAAGCTCGGCATCGAGCGGCCCTACCCTCTCCGGAGTTCCGGCTGGATCTTACGAGAACGTCAGTCTTACGAGAAAGACTTGGCGAAGTTCTGGACGACGTCCTTGAGCTTCGCTTCGGAGTCGCTCGACAGGTCCTTGGAAGCACGGATGGCCTCAAGGAGATCGGCGTGCTTGCTGCGCAGGGTGGCCAGCAGACCATCCTCGAAAGCGCGCACACGGTTGAGCGGCAGGTTGTCGAGATAGCCGTTCACGCCGGCGTAGATCACGGCGACCTGCTCTTCCATCTTCAGCGGCGAGAACTGCGGCTGCTTCAGGAGTTCGGTCAGGCGCGAACCACGGTTCAGCAGGCGCTGCGTGGTGGCGTCGAGGTCGGAGCCGAACTGTGCGAAGGCCGCCATTTCGCGGTACTGCGCCAGCTCGCCCTTGATCTTGCCCGCGACCTTCTTCATCGCCTTCGTCTGGGCCGAGGAGCCCACGCGCGACACGGAGAGGCCGACGTTCACCGCCGGGCGGATGCCCTGGTAGAACAGATCCGTCTCAAGGAAGATCTGGCCGTCGGTGATGGAGATCACGTTGGTCGGGATGTAGGCCGACACGTCGTTCGCCTGCGTCTCGATGACCGGCAGAGCGGTGAGCGAGCCGGCGCCGTTATCGTCGTTGAGCTTCGCAGCGCGCTCCAGCAGACGGGAGTGCAGATAGAACACGTCGCCAGGATAAGCCTCGCGGCCCGGAGGACGGCGGAGCAGGAGCGACATCTGACGGTAGGCGACGGCCTGCTTGGACAGGTCGTCATACACGATCACGGCATGCATGCCGTTGTCGCGGAAGAACTCGCCCATGGCGCAGCCGGCGAACGGAGCCAGGAACTGCATCGGGGCCGGATCGGAAGCGGTCGCGGCGACGACGATGGAGTATTCCAGAGCGCCGTTGTCCTCGAGAGCCTTCACGAACTGAGCGACCGTGGAGCGCTTCTGACCGACCGCGACGTACACGCAGTACAGCTTCTGCGATTCGTCGTCGCCCTGGTTCAGCGGCTTCTGGTTCAGGATCGTGTCGAGCGCGATCGCGGTCTTGCCGGTCTGACGGTCGCCGATGATCAGCTCGCGCTGGCCACGGCCGACCGGGATAAGGGCGTCAATGGCCTTCAGTCCCGTCGCCATCGGCTCGTGCACCGACTTGCGCGGAATGATGCCCGGAGCCTTCACGTCGACGCGGCGACGCTCGGTCGACTGGATCGGGCCCTTGCCGTCGATCGGATTGCCAAGAGCATCGACGACGCGGCCGAGCAGGCCCTTGCCGACCGGCACGTCCACGATGGCGCCCGTGCGCTTCACGGTCTGGCCTTCGGCGATCTCACGGTCGGAACCGAAGATCACGACGCCG
Organism: Microvirga medicaginis; assembly: GCF_052658925.1. NCBI lineage: Bacteria > Pseudomonadati > Pseudomonadota > Alphaproteobacteria > Hyphomicrobiales > Methylobacteriaceae > Microvirga > Microvirga medicaginis. The sequence continues at coordinate 237,007 of NZ_JBQWEL010000002.1, forward strand.
ACGTTGTCGGTTTCGAGGTTGAGGGCCATGCCGCGCACGCCGCTCTCGAATTCAACCATCTCACCGGCCTGAACCTTGTCGAGGCCGTAGCAACGGGCGATACCGTCACCGACGGACAGGACCTGACCGACTTCGGTGACTTCAGCTTCGGTACCGAAGTTCTTGATCTGCTCTTTGAGGATCGCGGAGATCTCAGCGGCTCGAATGTCCATCAGCGGACCTCTTTCATCGCTAGACGAATGGAATTGAGTTTGGTGCGCACCGAGGCATCCACCATGCGGGAGCCCATCTTTACGATGAGACCGCCGATGAGGCTCGGGTCGATTTTGACGTCGACAGCAACGTCAGCCTTGGCGACGTCGCGCAGCGCCGCCTTGATTTCGTTCAGAACGGTGTCCGACGGAGATTCCGCCAGAATCACTTGGGCCCGCACGATGCCCTTCGCATTGGACACGAGGTCCTGATACGCGCGGATCATGTCGGGAAGGGCAAAGAGGCGGCGCTTCGAGGCAACGAGACGGATGAAGTTGCCCGCTAGGCCCGCAATGCCGACCTTGGCGAGAAGGGCATCCATCACACGGGACTGCTCTTCGGCCGTGAAAACGGGGTTACGGATCAGGCGCTGCAGGTCTTCGCTGCCCCGGATCATTTGTTCGAAACGGCCGAGGTCGCCGGCGACGGCGTCCACGGCGTTGGCCTCCCGAGCGAGCTCGAACAGCGCCGATGCGTAGCGCAACGCTACGCCCGACAGGAGGGGTCCTTCATGCGAACCGCTTTGCGCCACGTAATCGTCTCTCTCAAGTTACGGGTTTCCGATCGGCAAGCTCTTATGAAACTGAGCTTTCGGGAAACCCGTCAGGTCGATGGAAGTGAGCCTTCAGCGGGACCGTCTCCGCCCTCAGGCGGGGGTGCACTAGCATGGGTTTTCCTGGGGCGCAAGGCGAGCTAGGCCAGGAGCGGTCCGTAAAAAGTCGGTGAGGTCGATTGAGGGTTAAAGATCACAGCTCCAGAACGGCCACCTCGCAATTGCCAAGGTATTGCCCGGTCAGTCGGCTGAAGAAGGTGCCGTGGCCAACGACCGCGATCATTTCCTCCGGTCGCTGCTCGAGCCAGCGGCGGAACTCCTCCACCCGGCTCTCGAAAACATGGCTCGGTTCGTAGATGAATCCGCGCGGGTCCAACTCCCCCTCGTTGTGCCACCAGATCTCGTCCAGATGGTCGAAGGCGAGATGCGGGAAGTCCTGAGCCAGGAGGGCCGGATGGCGGCCCACGTCGCAGCTGCTCTCCAGATGCTCCCGGTGGAGGCACTCGATATGGATCGGCGGCTTGGCCGGGTGGTCGCCGAAGAGTCCCAAAGTGGTCTGGATCGCTCGTGTCAGTGGTGAGGTGACGACCAGCTCATAAGCATATTGCCGCAGCTCGAGGGCTCGCTCCGCCACCTGCCTGCGGCCAAGCTCGGTGAGGGGCGCATCGAAATGCAGCGGGTCCTCGCCGGTCTCGGCGAAATGAGCGTTGAAGGTCGACTGGCCGTGGCGAATGCAGTGAACGATCTTGGGCATGGGGCTCCAGGGAATAGGTCTTCTTGCGCCTGCTATCGACCACAAAAACTCATCTCCGTCGACCCAATTGAGGTAGTCCGCCGCATCTGTGCTTTTGCGCACTTGAGAAGCCGGAGCCGGGCCCCACCCTAACAAATGGTTAACACGAGGCCTCCGTTGAGGACGCTCCCATGCGCTTGTTCGCCACCGTTACTCTGCTCGCCTTGGGTCTGTTCTGGAGCTATCCGTTCTTCGCTCCGGAGATCGAAAAAGCTGTGCGCGACAAGGTCACGCCCGCACCGCGTGGCGGGGAGCCCGTTCTCGTGCTCGCGCCTGCGGATATCCGGGTGCCGCCCCGGGAAACTGTCGCGGCCCGACTTACAGAAAACTCTGAGGATCCACGTCAATAGAGACGCGGGTATTGCCTTTCACCTTCGGACAGCGGGCGAGCCAAGAGCGCAAGTAGCCCTGCAGATCGACCTCCCGCTCCGTCTTCACGAGCAATCGATAGCGATAGCGGCCCCGGATGAGGGCGAGCGGCGCCTCGGCGGGACCGAGCACCATGACCCCGGGCGGCGGCTCCGTTACCATGGCCATGGCCCGGGCATGGGCCTCGGCGACTTCGCGCTCCTCCGCGGAAACGATGAGCGAGGCAAGCCGCCCGAAGGGCGGAAGCCCCGCCATTTCGCGAACGCGCGTCTCCTCCTCGTAGAATCGCTCGGCATCGCCTGAAACCAGGGCAGCAATCACCGGATGATCCGGCTGCCAGGTCTGGACGAGGGCCCGCCCCGGTTTCTCGCCGCGCCCGGCGCGACCCGTGACCTGCTGGAGCATCTGGAAGGTGCGCTCGGCCGCCCGGGGATCGCCGGAGGTCAGGCCGATATCGGCATCGAGCACGCCCACCAGCGTCATGAGCGGGAAATTGTGTCCCTTGGCGACGAGCTGGGTGCCGATGACGATATCGACCTCGCCGGCCGCAATTGCCGCGAGCTCCGTGCGCAGCCGCTCGGTGCCGCCGGGAAAATCGCTGGAGAGCACGATGGAGCGCTTGTCCGGAAAGAGATCCGCCACTTCTTCCGCGATTCGCTCCACGCCCGGACCGCAGGGAACCAGCGAATCGATGCTGCCGCATTCCACGCAGGCCTGAGGCGTGCGCTCCACATGCCCGCAGTGATGGCAGACGAGGGAGCGCCGGAAACGGTGCTCCACGAGCCAGGCCGAGCAGTTCGGGCATTCGTAGCGATGCGCACAGGCGCGGCAGAGGGTGAGCGGCGCATAGCCACGCCGGTTGAGGAAAAGAAGCGCCTGCTCGCCGCGGCCGACCGTCTCCTCCACCGAGGCCAAGAGGGTGGGCGACAGCCAGCGACCTTTCGGGATCTGCTCGTGTCGCAAATCGACGGCGCGAATCTGCGGCATGGAGCGCCCGCCGAAACGCTCGGGCAGCTTCACATGGCGATAGCGCCCGCGCGCCACATTCACGCGGCTCTCGATAGAGGGGGTGGCAGAGGCGAGCACCACCATGGCGTTCTCGATCTTGCCCCGCACCACCGCCATGTCACGGGCGTGATAATGCACGCCGTCGTCCTGCTTGTAGGCGGTTTCATGCTCCTCATCGACCACGATGAGCGAGAGATTCGCGTAAGGCAGGAACAGTGCCGAGCGCGCGCCTGCCACTACCTTCACCTCGCCTGAGGCAATCGCCGCATAAAGCCGCTCGCGCTTGCGGCCCGTCACGCCCGAATGCCAAGTGGCCGGCTTGCACCCGAAACGCGCGGCGAATCGGTCGAGGAACTGCGCGGTAAGCGCAATTTCCGGCATGAGGATCAGCGCCTGCTTGCCCTGCCGCAGGGCCTCGGCCACCGCCTCGAAATAGACTTCCGTCTTGCCGGAACCCGTCACGCCTTCGAGGAGGATCACGGGCGGATGCGCCTCATGCATCGCCGTGACGATCTCGCCGGCCGCGTCGCGCTGCCCATCGGAAAGCGTGGTATCGCCGAAAGCGGGATTGGGGAGGCCTGCCACCGGCTCCTGCAGCAGGGACAGGGTTTCGAGAACGCCTTCGTCGATCAGCCCGTCGATGACGCTCGCGCTGACGCCTGCCGCATGGGCGAGCTCGCTTTTGAGGCGCACGACGCCATCCTGCGCGGTCTCGATCACATTCTGCCGTGCGGGCGTCATGCGCTTCGGCAGATTGGCTGTGAGCCTGACGCCGATACGCACGATTTCTGAACGATCCGGATCGGGAAACTTCAGGCTCATGGCAAGCGCCGAGCCCTTAGGCGACAGCGTGTACCAGGACACCCAATCGAGGAACTTGCGCATTTTGGGCGAGAGGTTCGGGCCTTCGAGAGTGCCCGTCACCTTCTTGAAATTGCCGCCCTGCCCTTCGCGCAAACCCCAGACGACGCCCGCCACCTCGCGGGTGGCCAACGGCACCTGCACCACATCGCCCTCCTCGAGCGCGAGGCCATCCGGCACGGCATAGGAATAGGCCGTGTCCAGCGCCAGCGGAATGAGGACATCGGCAATGCGGCTTGTCATTCGAAAGGGGTTAACCTGTGGCTGTTACTTTTGTCTGCCCTTGCATATAGCGGCGCCACGTCAAAGAGCGAAATGTCAAGCAGCGACGCACAGAAGGCCCTCGATCTCGCCCTGCCCGGCGCGGAGGATACCCGCCGGGAGGTGATGGCGTGGCTCAATGGCCTTGCCAAAGAGCGCAGGCTCTCGCCGAAGACGGTGGAGGCCTATGCCCGCGACATCCGGCAGTTCCTCGTCTTTCTCACCGAGCATCTCGGCGAGAGCCCGACCATCAAAGGCGTGCTGGGGTTGAAGCCCCTCGACATCCGCTCGTTTCTGGCCTCGCGCCGGAGGAATGCGGTGGGAAGCCGCTCCCTCATGCGCCAGCTTGCGGCCCTGCGCTCCTTCGCGCGCCATCTCGAACGGGAAGGGCACGGCACGGCCTCCGCTTTCGCGGCGATTCGCACGCCGAAAGTGGACAAGAACCTGCCGCGTCCCCTCTCCGCCTCCTCAGCCGTTGCGGTGACGGACAAGGAGACGCGCGCTTCCGATGATCGCAAACCCTGGATCCTGGCGCGCGACGCCGCCGTGCTCTCGCTGCTCTATGGCGCGGGGCTTCGTATTTCCGAAGCGCTCGGCCTCCAGCGGCGCGATGCGCCGGTGAACGGCATCGATTCGATCACCGTGACCGGCAAGGGCGGCAAGGTGCGCAGCGTCCCCGTGATTCCACCGATCCAGCGGGCGGTGGAGGAGTACCTTCACCTCTGTCCCTATGCGATTGCGCCGGAAGGCCCGCTTTTCGTCGGCGCGCGCGGCGGGCCGCTCTCGCCCCGCATCATTCAGCTTGCGGTCGAAGAGCTGCGCGGCGCATTGGGGCTACCCGACAGCGCGACCCCTCATGCGCTGCGCCACTCCTTCGCCACGCATCTGCTCGCCAAGGGCGGCGACCTGCGCGGCATCCAGGAACTTTTAGGCCATGCATCGCTCTCGACGACGCAGCTCTACACGAAGGTGGATGCGGCACGATTGATGGATGCGTTCAACGCGGCGCATCCGAGGGCGAGGGTGAAAAGCTGAACGCTTACTCCGCCGCCACAACCGCCTGCGCCAAAAGCTGGCGTGCGGCAGGACCGATGTCGCCCTTCGTCCAGTGCGGACGGCAAACGGAGACGTAGCGGCTTTCGCCGCCCACTTCGATCACGGGGCCTGAACGCACGGCCTCGCCGTTCGGGTCGAACTTCAGGATCATCGTGGCCTTGCGGCCGCAATGACAGAGCTGCTTGATTTCCTGGAAATCGTCGGCGAGCGCCATCATGGCCTGAATCGCCTCGCTGAACAGCGTTCCGTAGACGTTGTTCTTCAGGCCATAGGCCATGACGGGAATGCCGAGTTCATCGACGATCCAGGCGAGCTGGCGAACCTGCTCCGCCGTCATGAACTGAACCTCGTCGATGAGGACTGCGGTCACCTTCCTTCTGGCGTGCTCCGCTGTCACGATGGCATCGATCGCCTCGTCCTTCCTCAGGACCGTCGCATCGGCTTCGATGCCGATGCGCGATCTCACCTTGCCGACGCCGAAGCGGTCGTCGATGGGACTCGTGAACAGCAGCACATGGCCGCCGTTCTCGATGTAGTTGTGACGAACCTGCAGGAGATGCGTGGTCTTGCCTGCATTCATCACCGAGTAGAGGAAGTGAAGTTTTGCCATGAATCCATATTACATATGGATGGCGCGCTTCTCCACCGCGAGAGCGGCTTCCTTCACAGCTTCCGCAAGGGTCGGATGCGCGTGGCAGGTGCGGGCCATGTCCTCGGACGAGGCACCGAACTCCATGGCGATGGCCGCCTCGTGGATGAGGTTGCCGGCCTCGGGGCCGATGATGTGCACGCCGAGCACCTTGTCAGAGGCGGCATCCGCGAGGATCTTCACGAAACCGTCCGTGGTGCGGTTCACCTTCGCGCGGCCGTTCGCCGTGAATGGGAACTTGCCGACATTGTAGGCGATGCCAGCACTCTTCAGCTCCTCCTCGGTCTTTCCGACGGAAGCGACCTCGGGGAACGTGTAGACGACGCTCGGGATCACGTCGTAGTTCACGTGGCCCGCTTTGCCGGCGAGGATTTCGGCAACAGCAACGCCCTCGTCCTCGGCCTTGTGCGCGAGCATCGGGCCTGCGATCACGTCGCCGATGGCATAGATGCCGGTGACGTTCGTGGCGAAATGCGCGTCGGTCAGAACACGGCCGCGATTGTCGAGCTGAACGCCCACATGGTCGAGGCCAAGGCCTTGGGTGTAAGGCACGCGGCCGACGGCCACGAGCACCACGTCGGCCTCGATGGTCTCAGCAGCACCGCCGGCCGCAGGCTCGAAGGTGAGCGTCGCACCCTTGCCGGTCTTCTCGACCTTCGTAACCTTCGCGCCGAGCTTGAACTGGAAGCCCTGTTTGGAAAGGATGCGCTGGAAGTTCTTGGCGACCTCGCCGTCCATGCCGGGCAGGATGCGGTCGAGATATTCCACGACGGTGACTTCAGCACCGAGACGACGCCATACGGAGCCGAGTTCGAGGCCGATCACGCCCGCGCCGATGACCACGAGACGCTTCGGCACGCTCTCGAGTTCGAGCGCACCGGTGGAGGACACCACCACCTTCTCGTCGATCTCGATGCCCGGCAGACGCGTCACGTCCGAGCCGGAGGCGATGAGGATGTTCTTCGTCTGCAGCATCTGGTTGGAACCGTCTTCGGCGGTCACTTCGACCTGACCGACGGCGGCGATGCGGCCGGTGCCGATGAAGGCATCGATCTTGTTCTTCTTGAGCAGGAATTCAACGCCCTTGGTGTTGCCGTCGACGCCTTCCTGCTTGAAGGCCTGCATCTTCTTCAGATCGAGCTTGGGCGCGCTGACGCCGATGCCGAGACCCTCGAAGTGATCACGCGCGTCTTCGAACATATGCGAGGCGTGGAGCAGCGCTTTCGAGGGAATGCAGCCCACGTTGAGGCAGGTGCCGCCATGGGTCTTGCGCTTTTCGACGACGGCGGTCTTGAGGCCGAGCTGCGCGGCGCGGATGGCAGCCACATAGCCGCCGGGGCCGGTGCCGATGACGATGAGATCGTAGGACATGTGTTCGCCCCCTTGGACGTCATGGCCGGGCTTGTCCCGGCCACCCATTCGCAAGGATGGCCACCCGGCTCAAAAAGGTGGATGCCCGGCGCGAGGCCGGGCATGAGGTGAGTCTTTCTTAGAGATCCAGAACGAGGCGAGCCGGATCTTCCAGGGCTTCCTTGACGCGCACGAGGAAGGTCACGGCTTCCTTGCCGTCGACGATGCGGTGATCATAGGAGAGCGCGAGATACATCATCGGGCGCACGACGATCTGGCCGTTGCGGACCACCGGACGCTCCTCGATGCGGTGCATGCCGAGAATGCCCGATTGCGGCGCGTTGAGGATCGGCGTCGACATGAGCGAGCCGTAGATGCCGCCGTTGGTGATAGTGAAGGTGCCACCCTGCATCTCGTCGATGCCGAGCTTGCCGTCACGGGCGCGGCGGCCGAAATCGGCGATGGTCTTCTCGATGCCGGCGATCGACATCAGGTCCGCGTCGCGCACCACCGGAACCACGAGGCCCTTCTCGGTGCCCACCGCGATGCCGATGTGATAGTAGTTCTTGTAAACGAGATCCGTGCCGTCGATCTCGGCGTTCACAGCCGGGATCTCTTTCAGAGCCTGGATCACAGCCTTGGTGAAGAAGCCCATGAATCCGAGCTTCGTACCGTGCTTCTTCTCGAACACGTCCTTGTACTGGCTGCGCAGCGACATGACTGCGCTCATGTCCACGTCGTTGAACGTGGTAAGCATGGCGGCAGTGTTCTGCGCATCCTTCAGACGGCGCGCGATGGTCTGGCGCAGCTTCGTCATCTTCACGCGTTCTTCGCGCTCGGCGTCGACCGGAGCGGACGGAGCGCGCACGGACACCGGAGCGGCAGGTGCGGGAGCGGCAGCGCCGGTGGCGATCGCAGCGAGCATGTCGCCCTTCGTCACGCGGCCATCCTTGCCGGTTCCTGCAACGCCTGCGGGGCTGACGCCGCTCTCGGCAGCGAGGCGGGCCACGGCCGGGCCGTGATCCTTCGCGGCACCAGGAGCAGCCGGGGTCGGAGCAGGAGCGGCAGGTGCCGGTGCTGCCTTCGGAGCCTCAGCCTTGGGAGCAGCAGCAGGAGCGGGAGCGGCAGCAGCCGCGCCGCCTTCGATCACGGAGCCGAGCACCGCGCCGGGAGAGACCGTTTCACCGTCCTTGGCGATGATATCGCCAAGGGTGCCGCTCGCTGGAGCGTTGACCTCGAGGGTGACCTTGTCGGTCTCGAGCTCGAGCACGGGCTCGTCGGCCTTCACGGGATCGCCGGGCTTCTTGAACCAGCGGCCAATGGTAGCCTCTGAAACGGATTCGCCGAGAGTGGGTACGCGGATTTCGGTTGCCATGATCGTTCTAGTTTTTTCTGAGCTTTTACAAGCCCGGGGAAAGGGTGAGAGCCTTCGCGGTTTTTACGCCGCGAAAGCCTCGTCGAGGAAAGCCTGCAGTTGGGCGAGATGCTTGGACATCAGGCCGGTGGCGGTGGCGGCGGAGGCGGGGCGGCCCACATAGCGCGGACGGTCCACCTTGGAGCCCGCGGTCTTGAGCACCCATTCGAGATAGGGCTCGACGAAGGTCCAGGAGCCCATGTTCTTGGGCTCTTCCTGGCACCACACCACGTCGGCCTTCTTGAAGCGGGAGAGCTCCGCAGCCAGCGACTTCGCCGGGAACGGATAGAGCTGCTCGACGCGAAGCAAGTAAACATCATCGATGCCCCGCTTCTCACGCTCTTCGAGCAGGTCGTAATAGACCTTGCCCGTGCAGATTACCACGCGCCGGATCTTGTCATCCTTCACCAGCTTGATGCCGTCACGAGCGGTCTGCGCATCGTCCTGAAGGACGCGGTGGAAATGCGTACCTTCCGAGATCGCGGCCAGCGCCGAGGTGCAGCGCTTGTGACGCAGCAATGATTTCGGCGTCATCAGGATCAGCGGCTTGCGGAAGTCGCGCTTCAGCTGACGGCGCAGAACGTGGAAGTAGTTGGCCGGCGTCGAGCAGTAGCTCACCTGCATGTTGTCCTCGGCGCACATCTGCAGGTAGCGCTCGAGACGGGCGGAGGAGTGCTCGGGGCCCTGGCCCTCATAACCGTGCGGCAGAAGGCAGACGAGGCCCGACATGCGCAGCCACTTGCGTTCGCCCGACGAGATGAACTGGTCGAACACGACTTGCGCGCCGTTGGCGAAGTCGCCGAACTGGGCTTCCCAAAGGGTCAGCGCGTTGGGCTCGGAGAGGGTGTAGCCGTACTCGAAGCCGAGCACCGCCTCTTCCGAGAGCATCGAATTGATGACCTCGTAACGGGCCTGACCTTCGGCGATGTGGTTGAGGTTCGTGTAACGCTCCTCGTTCTCCTGGTCGGTGAGAACCGAGTGGCGCTGCGAGAAGGTGCCGCGCTCCACGTCCTGACCGGAGAGACGCACGCGATGGCCCTCAAGAAGCAGCGAACCGAAGGCAAGCGCTTCCGCCATGGCCCAGTCGAGGCCTTCGCCGGTTTCCAGCATCTTCTTGCGGTTGTCGAGGAAGCGCTGGATCGTACGGTGGACGTGGAAGCCTTCCGGCACCTTCGTCAGCGCATCGCCGATGCGCTTGAGCGTCTCGACCGGCACACCCGTCTGGCCACGACGCGGATCGTCCTGATCCTCGCGCACGGCCTTCAGGCCCGACCAGCGGCCATCGAGCCAGTCGGCCTTGTTGGGCTTGTAGTTGGCGGCGATGTCGAACTCGGCGTCGAGCTTGGAACGCCAGCTGTTCTTCATCTCCTCGAACTCGGCCTCGGTCACGACGCCCTCGGCAAGGAGCTTCTGAGAGTAGAGTTCCGTGATCGACGGATGCGACCGGATCTTGCGGTACATCAGCGGCTGCGTGAACGACGGCTCGTCGCCTTCGTTGTGACCGAAGCGGCGATAGCAGAACATGTCGATCACGACAGGCTTCTGGAAGCGCTGACGGTATTCGGTGGCGACCTTCGCCGCGAACACCACGGCTTCGGGATCGTCGCCGTTCACGTGGAAGATCGGAGCCTCCACCATCTTCGCCACATCGGACGGATAGGGCGAGGAGCGTGAGAAGCGCGGATCGGTGGTGAAGCCGATCTGGTTGTTGATGATGAAATGGATCGAACCGCCCGTGCGGTGACCGCGAAGACCCGAGAGGCCGAGGCACTCCGCCACGACGCCCTGGCCCGCGAAGGCCGCATCGCCATGGATCAGGAGCGGCATCACCGCCGTACGGTTGTCCGGCGAGCAGCCATGCTGGTCCTGCTTCGCGCGCACCTTGCCGAGCACCACGGGATCGACGATCTCGAGATGCGAGGGGTTCGCGGTGAGCGAAAGATGGACGTTGTTGCCGTCGAAGTTGCGATCGGAGGAAGCACCGAGGTGGTACTTCACGTCGCCGGAGCCTTCCACGTCGTCGGGAGCAAACGAGCCGCCCTTGAATTCGTGGAACAGAGCGCGGTGCGGCTTGCCCATCACCTGCGTCAGAACGTTGAGGCGGCCGCGGTGGGCCATGCCGAGCACGATCTCCTTGCAGCCCAAGTTTCCGCCGCGCTTGATGATCTGCTCGAGGGCCGGAATCAGCGACTCGCTGCCATCGAGACCGAAGCGCTTTGTGCCGGTGTACTTGAGATCGAGGAATTTCTCGAAGCCTTCGGCCTCGATGAGCTTGTTGAGGATGGCGCGCTTGCCTTCCTTCGTGAAGGTGATCTCCTTATCGGGACCTTCGATGCGCTCCTGCAGCCATGCCTTCTCGACGGGATCGGAGATGTGCATGAACTCGACGCCGAGCGTCTGGCAATAGGTGCGTTCGAGGATCGCGACGATCTCGCGGATGGTGCCGAATTCGAGACCGAGCACGTTGTCGAGAAAGATCTTGCGGTCCCAATCGGCTTCCGTGAAGCCGTAATGGGAGGGATGCAGTTCCTCATCGCTCGGACGCGGATTGATGCCGAGCGGATCGAGCTTCGCATGTAGATGGCCACGCACGCGATAGGCGCGGATCAGCATGATGGCGCGCACGGAATCGCGCGTTGCCTGCTGCACGTCGGTTTGGCTGATCTCGGCGCCCTTGTCTTTAGCCTTCGCCTTGATCTTGTCGCCAACGGCCTTCTCGACCTGGGCCCAGTTGCCGTCGAGTGCGGAAATCAGCTCGCCGTTGGCGTGGATCGGCCAGTTCGGCTTTTCCCAGGAGGGACCCTTGGCCGCCTTCTCGACAGCCTGCTTGTCGTCCTTCAGCGCGCCGAAGAAGGCCTGCCACTCGGCATCCACCGAGCTCGGATCCGTTTCGTAACGGGCGTGAAGCTCCTCGATATAGGACGCGTTCGCCCCATAGAGGAAAGCGGTGTTCAGGAAGTTTTCGTTGGCGTCTTGGCGTGCCATGGCAATCTACAATCCAGAAGGTGATTGGCCGCCCCGGTATCGGGGCGGCCTATTCTTGGTTACTTACCCTTGAGAACATCGACCAGGGTCTTGCCCAGTCGTGCCGGGGACGGGGACACGCGGATGCCCGCGGCCTCCATGGCGGCGATCTTGTCTTCCGCGCCGCCCTTGCCGCCGGAGATGATCGCGCCGGCATGGCCCATTCGGCGTCCGGGAGGAGCCGTACGGCCGGCGATGAAGCCGACCATCGGCTTCTTGCGGCCCTTCTTGGCCTCTCGAGCAATGAACTCGGCAGCCTCTTCCTCGGCCGAGCCGCCGATCTCGCCGATCATGACGATCGACTCGGTCTTCGGGTCGGAGAGGAACATGTCGAGCATGTCGATGAACTCGGTGCCCTTCACCGGATCGCCGCCGATGCCGACGGCCGTGGTCTGGCCGAGGCCTTCGTTGGTGGTCTGGAACACGGCTTCGTAGGTGAGCGTGCCGGAGCGCGACACGATGCCGACCGAGCCGGGCTTGAAGATATTGGCCGGCATGATGCCGATCTTCGATTCACCGGCCGTCACGATGCCGGGGCAGTTCGGGCCGATGAGGCGCGACTTGGAGCCCGACAGGGCGCGCTTCACGCGTACCATATCCTGCACCGGAATGCCTTCCGTGATGCAGACGATGAGCGGGATCTCGGCCTGGATGGCCTCGCAGATGGCGTCAGCCGCGCCCGGCGGCGGAACGTAGACGACCGAAGCATCGGCGCCGGTCTTCTCGCGTGCTTCCATGACCGTGTCGAAAACGGGCAGGCCGAGATGCGTGGAGCCGCCCTTCCCGGGCGAGGTGCCGCCGACCATCTTGGTGCCGTAGGCGATGGCCTGCTCGGAGTGGAAGGTCCCGTTCTTGCCGGTGAAGCCTTGGCAGATGACCTTGGTGTTCTTGTCGATGAGGATGGACATCAGCTCGAAACCTTACTTTCCGCCGCGCACGGCGTTCACGATCTTCTGGGCGGCGTCGTCGAGGTCGTCAGCCGGAATCACGTTGAGGCCGGATTCGCGGATGATCTTCTTGCCCTCTTCGACGTTCGTGCCCTCGAGGCGCACCACCAGCGGAACCTGCAGGCCGACCGCCTTCACCGCAGCGAGAACGCCGCGAGCGATGACGTCGCACTTCATGATGCCGCCGAAGATGTTGACGAGGATGCCCTTCACGTTCGGGTCGGCGGTGATGATCTTGAATGCCGCCGTCACTTTCTCTTCCGAAGCGCCGCCGCCGACATCGAGGAAGTTCGCCGGCTCTTCGCCATAGAGCTTGATGATGTCGAGAGTCGCCATGGCGAGGCCCGCGCCGTTGACCATGCAGCCGATGGTGCCGTCGAGAGCGATGTAGGCGAGGTCGAACTTGGAGGCCTCGATTTCCTTCTCGTCCTCCTCCGTAATGTCGCGGAGCGCAACCACGTCAGGGTGACGGTAGAGAGCGTTGCCGTCGAAGGAGATCTTGGCATCGAGGCACTTCAGGTGCCCTTCCTTCGTGACGATCAGCGGGTTGATCTCGAGCATCTCCATGTCCTTCGCGGTGAAGGCCGTGTAGAGCTTCGTGACCAGATCCTCGGCCTCCTTGGCGAGCGGGCCGGTGAGGCCCAGCGCCTTGGCGACGGTGCGACCGTGATGGGGCATGATGCCGGTAGCCGGATCGACGGAGAATGTGAGGATCTTCTCAGGCGTATCGTGAGCGACCTGCTCGATGTCCATGCCGCCTTCCGTCGAGACGACGAAAGCGACCTGACCCGTGGCGCGGTCCACGAGCATCGAGAGATAGAGCTCGCGCGCGATATCGGAGCCGTCCTCGATGTAGAGACGGTTGACCTGCTTGCCGGCTTCACCGGTCTGGATCGTGACGAGGGTTCGGCCCAGCATCTGCTTGGCGAATTCCTTCACCTCGTCGACGGACTTGGCGAGGCGCACGCCGCCCTTCTCGCCGGCTTCGGCTTCCTTGAACTTGCCCTTGCCGCGGCCGCCCGCATGGATCTGGGACTTCACGACCCAGAGCGGGCCGCCGAGCTGCTTGGCAGCGGCTTCCGCCTCGTCGGCGGAGAAGATGGCGACGCCATTGGAGACGGGCAGACCGAACTCCTTCAGAATGGCTTTGCCTTGGTATTCATGGATGTTCATGTGTTTTCCTCTCCGTCATGCTCAGGTCTTGGCCCGGGCATCCACGCCTTGGCGGCGTGACGGTTAAAGACGTGGATGGCCGGCACAGGGCCGGCCATGACGTGCAGTGTTTAAGCAAGGGCCGGGTTGATTTGCTTGCAGGCGTCCACGAGACCCTGCACCGAAGCGACCGACTTCTCGAACATGGCCTTCTCTTCGCCTGAGAACGACACTTCGACAACGCGCTCTACGCCGTTCTCGCCGATCACGATCGGAACGCCGACGAACATGTCCTTCACGCCGTACTGGCCGTTGAGGTAGGCGGCGCAGGGCAGAACGCGCTTCTTGTCCTTCAGGTAGCTTTCGGCCATCGCGATGGCGGAAGCAGCCGGAGCATAGAAGGCGGAGCCGGTCTTGAGCAGGTTGACGATCTCGCCGCCGCCCTTGCGGGTGCGCTCGACCATGGCGTCGAGCTTAGCTTGCGAGGTCCAGCCCATCTTCACGAGGTCGGGCAGCGGAATGCCGGCGACCGTGGAATAGCGCACGAGCGGCACCATGTCATCGCCGTGGCCGCCGAGCACGAAGGCGGTCACGTCCTCGACCGAAACGTTGAATTCTTCGGCCAGGAAGTGGCGGAAACGGGCGCTGTCCAGAACACCGGCCATGCCGACGATCTTTTCAGGCTTCACGCCGGAGAACTTCTGCAGAGCCCACACCATCGCATCCAGCGGGTTGGTGATGCAGATGACGAAGGCGTTCGGGGCATATTGCTTGATGCCGTTGCCGACGGCTTCCATGACCTTCAGGTTGATACCGATGAGGTCGTCGCGGCTCATGCCCGGCTTGCGCGGCACGCCGGCGGTCACGATGATCACGTCAGCGCCTTCGATGGCGGCGTAGTCGTTCGCGCCCTTGTACTTGGCGTCGAAACCGTCGACCGGCGCGGATTCCGCGATGTCGAGACCTTTGCCCTGGGGAATGCCTTCCGCGATGTCGAAGAGAACGACGTCGCCAAGTTCCTTCAAGCCGACGAGATGGGCGAGCGTACCGCCGATCTGGCCTGCACCGATGAGCGCGATCTTTTTCCGGGCCATGGTCTGTCCTTGGATGTTGTTCAGGCTAGCGCCTTATAGGGAGTGGCGCTGTTTGACTCAGAAATGGGCCTGCTTCAAGCCAGCAAAAGGTTAACCAGCAAGGCTTCGAGGCTTCCCGATCTGAATGCTTAGCACGGCTGTTCCAGATAGCTCTTTCTTTTCAGCTACTTAGAGATTGTGGCGCGCAGCAAATTTTCCTGTTACATTTTTTTAAAAATGTAACTTAGCCTAGATGGTGCCAATCTCGAGGGACCGAAGGATGACTCGGATCATGGCGGCCAGACGCTGATCCAGGATGTCCTGGGGCACCTCCGCATCGAGCCTTACCGTCAAGGGATTGATAAAGCGATAAACCGCATCGCTGATGAAATGGAGCGCCCTTTCCCTGTCGCGTGGGTCGAATTTGCCCGTGACCATGCCTTCGTCCAGCACCCGTTCGATCAGCACCCTCATCCGGGACCGGTGCTTGCGGACAAGCGCCCGCGACGTCTCGGTGGCAGAGCAATAGACGTCGAAGAGGTGCCGGTCCTCCTTCAGGAGCTTCCGGTGGGCGCGGGCCCAGGCCTGGATCAGGCGCTCCAGCTTGTCGTCGGCAGGGTCTGGAGAATCCGCGATTTCGGCAATGGTCGCCTCAAGCTGCCGAAGCCATTGCCCCGCCACCGCATCGATGAGCGCGGCCTTGGAGGCGAAATAGCGGTATACATTGGCATGGGTCATGCCCGCGGCCTCGGCGATGCTCACCACCGTCACATGCTTGGGCCCGAAGTGCTTGAGCTGGTCGGATGCAATGGCAAGCAGGCGGCTGTCGGCCGGTGCATCGGCCTCCGCGATCCGCTGGATGCCGCTGCGAGGCCCTCTCATGTTTCGACGAGCCCTTCCGAACTGCCGGATTCCTCACGTCCATGCGGCAGGGAGAGATACTCCTCCGAGCGCATCTCGATGAGACGCGATACCGTGCGGTCGAACTCGAAGGCTTCGCGCCCGCTATCGGCCTGATAGAGCTCTGGCGCCTCGGCTTCGGCGGAGGCGAGCAACTTCACTCTGGCATCGTAGAACGCATCGACCAGCATGATGAAGCGCTTTGCCTCATTGCGGCGCTCGAAAGTCATCTTCGGAATGTTTTCGAGAATGACGGTCTCGAACTCATCGGCGATGGCAAGGTAATCGGCGGCTCCAAGGGGCTTCGAGCAGAGGTCGTCGAAGGAGAAACGCGCCACGCCGGAGGCTGCCTGCGGCACCTCGACCGGATGCCCTTTCACGGTCAGCGTCATCGGTTTTCCATGCTCGTGACCGGTCAGGCTCTTGAAGGCCCGCGTGAGCGCCGCATGAGAGTTCTCATCGGCGGGCGTGTAGAAGACAGGGCTTCCCGCCAGCTTTTCGAGACGGAAATCCGTGCGGGATTCGAGTTTCACGACGCTCATTCGCTCCTGCAGCAGAGCGATGAAAGGCAGGAAGAGCGCCCGGTTGAGACCGCCTTCGTAAAGATGCTGCGGCTCCACGTTGGAGGTGGCGACCACCACGACCCCCTGGGAGAAGAGCGCCGTGAACAGGCGGCCCAGGATCATCGCGTCCGCGATATCGGTGACGGTGAATTCGTCGAAGCACAGCACCCAGGCTTCCTGCGCCAGAGCCTCGGCCACGGGCGCAATGGGATCGTCGCCCTTCACCGCGCCGGTCTTCAGCTTCTGCCGGAAATAGTGGATCCGCTCATGCACATCCGCCATGAACGCATGGAAGTGGACCCGGCGCTTGCGCCTGACCGGCAGCGCCTCGAAGAACAGATCCATGAGCATGGTCTTGCCGCGCCCCACCGAGCCCCAGACATAGAGCCCTTTCGGCGGCGCGGGATTCTTCTTGCTGAACAGCCAGCCGAGCGCGCTGGGCTTGCGCGCCAGGCGATAATTGCCGAGGCTTTCTGCAAGCGCTTCGAGCTGACGGAGCAGCTTGACCTGCGCGGGGTCGCGCTCGATCACGCCTGAGGACACAAGCACATCGTAGCGGGCGGTGATGGATTGCGGAGGATGGAAGGTATCGGTCACGGATCAACCGATACCTTTCCCCTTGGCCAAGGGCAATGCACCTATGTGAGCAAGAGGCCTGCGCATCGTGCAGAACCGGGGACCACGCCAGTGACCCGAAGGGCCACGTCAGTAAAAAGTGGACCCGGCTTTCCACTTAAAACGATGAACTAGCGTGACAGCGTCAGCGGAGCACCGGACTTGGCGATCACCCCGGAGAGCGCCGAAGAGGATCCGCGCAGGCGCGCCGCCACCGAGCCGCCGGTCTGGTAGAGATAAACCTCGCCGTCGCGGTAATCCCAGGCGTTCACCTTCGACAGATCCTGGTTGGAGCAGCCCGAGGCCGAAGCCCGGTAGAGATCGAGTGCGGGCGAGCTCGACAGCTGGATGCGGCAGGACGAGCCTGCGGCATTCCGGACCGTCCAGTTGCCGACCATGGCGGTGCGACTTGCCGGAGCCGCGGGAGCGGGCGCCGGAGCCGGAGGCAGAGCAGCAACGTCGGTTCCGCCAGCGGGAGGCGCCAGGCCAGGAGCAAGGGGAGCGGGTGCACCGGCAATCGGGGGCAGGGCCTGGCCTTCGATGGGAGCCAGCGGCGCGGATTCGACCGGTCCCGACGGAACCGCCTCGATAGGCGCGGGAGCAGGTGCTGCGGCAGCGCCGCGTACCGGGGATCCGCCCAATCGCGTGGAGGAGCATGCGCTGAGCGCCAGAGCGGCGCACAGGGTAGCGGTCACGATCCAGAGAGAGCTCTTCATGACGGTCCTTTTTTGCTGAGCCGCCTGCTTGGCGGCTTTCGGCAGCATGTTCCGCAGCGAGCAGTCCCATGCACCGAGACAATAGCTTGGCCCGAAATTACGAGAACCTCGCCAACAAAAAAAGGCGCACAAGGCGCCTTTTCGAGAAGGTGTTGCAAGGAAGCGTCACACCGCCCGCGCGACCATCATCTTCTTGATCTCGGCAATGGCCTTGGCCGGATTCAGGCCCTTCGGACAGGTGTTGGCGCAGTTCATGATCGTGTGGCAGCGATAGAGCCGGAATGGATCATGCAGGTTGTCGAGACGCTCGCCGGTCGCCTCGTCGCGCGAATCGATGAGCCAGCGATAGGCCTGGAGCAGAGCCGCCGGACCCAGGAAGCGGTCGCCGTTCCACCAGTAGCTCGGGCAGGAGGTGGTGCAGCAGGCGCAGAGAATGCACTCATAGAGGCCGTCGAGCTTGGAGCGCTCTTCGGGCGTCTGGCGCCACTCGGTCTCCGGCTCCGCCGTCTCCGTCTGCAGCCAGGGCTGGATGGAGGCGTGCTGGGCGAAGAAGCTCGTGAGATCCGGCACCAGATCCTTGAGCACCGGCATGTGCGGCAGCGGATAGATCTTGATCGAATCCGACTCGCAATCCTCGATGCCGAGCGTGCAGGCCAGCGTGTTCTTGCCCATGATGTTCATGGCGCAGGAGCCGCAGATGCCTTCGCGGCAGGAGCGGCGGAAGGTCAGCGTCGAGTCGACGTTGTTCTTGATCCAGAGCAGCGCGTCGAGAACCATCGGGCCGCAATCGTCGCGATCGATGTAGTAGGTGTCGATGCGCGGGTTGGCACCGTCGTCCGGATTCCAGCGGTAGATGCGGAATTCCTGGACGTTGGAAGCCCCGGCCGGCTTCGGCCAGGTCTTTCCTTCGGTGTACTTGGAGTTCTTGGGAAGCGTGAACTGAGCCATCGTTGCTGTCTTCCTTAGTACACGCGAGCCTTCGGCTCGATGTACTGGATGTCGTTCGACATGGTGTAGGTGTGCACCGGACGGTAATCGAGGGTCACCCTGTGAGAGGTGTCATCGAGCCATGCCAAGGTGTGCTTCATCCAGTTCTTGTCATCGCGCTCGGAGAAGTCCTCGCGAGCATGAGCGCCGCGCGACTCCTGACGGTTGAGCGCGCCTTCCATGGTGACGACCGCCTGACCGATGAGGTTGTCGAACTCGAGCGTCTCGAGAAGGTCGGTGTTCCAGATGAGCGAACGGTCCGTGACCTTGATGTCGGACGCGGCGTTCCACACGTCGTGGATGAGCTTCTTGCCTTCTTCCAGAACCTCGCCGGTGCGGAATACCGCACAGTTGTTCTGCATGGTCTTCTGCATCTGGAGGCGCAGTTCCGCGGTCGGGGTCGAGCCGTTGGCATAGCGGAACTTGTCGAGGCGCGAGAGCGCAAGCGCGTCGGCGCCCTTCGGCAGATCCGCGTGACGGGCATTCGGCTCCAGGATTTCGGCGCAGCGAAGACCCGCCGCGCGGCCGAACACCACGAGGTCGATGAGCGAGTTCGAGCCGAGGCGGTTCGCGCCGTGCACGGACACGCAGGCCGCCTCGCCGAGCGCCATGAGGCCCGGCACCACCGTATCCGGGTTGCCGTTCTTCAAGGTCAGCACTTCGCCGTGATAGTTCGTCGGGATGCCGCCCATGTTGTAGTGCACGGTCGGCAGAACCGGGATCGGCTCCTTCGTCACGTCGACGCCTGCGAAGATCTTCGCACTTTCCGAGATGCCGGGCAGGCGCTCGTGCAGGATCTTCGGGTCGAGGTGATCGAGGTGCAGGTAGATGTGGTCCTTGTTCTTGCCCACGCCGCGTCCGGCGCGAATTTCCATGGTCATCGAGCGGGAGACCACGTCACGGGACGCAAGGTCCTTCGCGGAGGGCGCATAGCGCTCCATGAAGCGCTCGCCTTCCGAGTTCGTGAGGTAGCCGCCCTCGCCGCGCGCACCTTCGGTGATGAGGCAGCCCGCGCCGTAGATGCCGGTCGGGTGGAACTGCACGAACTCCATGTCCTGCAGCGGCAGGCCCGCGCGCAGCACCATGGCGTTGCCGTCACCCGTGCAGGTGTGAGCGGAAGTCGCCGAGAAATACGCACGTCCGTAGCCGCCCGTGGCGAGAATCGTCATATGGGCCCGGAAGCGGTGGATCTCGCCGGTCGACTGATTGAGCGCGACCACGCCGATGCAGCGGCCTTCCGAATCCATCATCAGGTCGAGGGCGAAATACTCGATGAAGAAGTTGGTCTGGTTCCTCACCGCCTGGCCGTAGAGCGTGTGCAGGATCGCATGGCCCGTGCGGTCGGCGGCGGCGCAGGTGCGCTGCGCGGTGCCCTTGCCGTATTCGGTGGTCATGCCGCCGAAGGGGCGCTGATAGATCTTGCCTTCCGCCGTGCGGGAGAAGGGAACGCCCCAGTGCTCCAGCTCATAAACGGCAGCCGGCGCGTTGCGCACGAGGTACTCGATCGCGTCCTGATCGCCGAGCCAGTCCGAACCCTTCACGGTGTCGTACATGTGCCAGCGCCAATCGTCCGGACCCATGTTGCCGAGGGACGCGGAAATGCCGCCCTGCGCTGCAACCGTGTGCGAGCGGGTGGGAAACACCTTGGTAATGCAGGCGGTACGCAATCCGGCCTGCGAGCAGCCGACGGTGGCGCGAAGACCCGCACCGCCCGCGCCTACGACCACCACGTCGAAGGTATGATCGACGATATTGTAGGCCTTGCCGTTGATGGCCGGGCCGTTCGTTGCTTGAGCCATGAGAGAATTCCTTAAGCCAGGATGCGGCCGAGGCTGACCTTGAGGATGGCGTAGAGGCACGCCACCGCGATGATCACCGCATAGAAGTTGTTCGCGATGAGAGCGACGATCTTGTAGCCCTTCTCGTGCACGTAATCCTCGATGATGATCTGCATGCCGAGGCGCATGTGGTTCGTCACCGAGATCACGGCGAGGATGAGAATGATCGCGATCAGCGGATGCGAAATGATCGCGATTGCCTGCTCATAGGAGGAACCTGAGAGCGCCGCGACGATGATCACGAAGGAAATGATAAGCGGGATGTTCGACACCGCCGTCACGCGGTGGATCCACCAATGCTCGACGCCGTGCCCGGCAGCGCCGAGGCCCTTCACGCGGGCAAGCGGGGTGCGCATGGAAACGCGGGTGTCAACCCTGTTGTCGGCCATGGATCCGTCTCCTTAGAACAGCAGGAAAGCGATGACCCAGATCGCGACGGTGAGCACGATCGAGCCGATGAGGGTGAAGCGGGCCATGTTGATGCGCTGGACGGCTTCCATGCCGTAGCCGAAGTCCCACACCAGGTGGCGCACGCCGCCGAGCATGTGGTGCATGAGAACCCAGGTATAGCCGAAGAGGATCAGGTATCCGAGCGGCGAGCCGAAGAACCACTGCACAGCATCGAATGCGGCAGGGCCGGAGGCCAGGGCCACGAGCCAGATCGCGAAGAGGGCAATGCCGACATAAAGGGCAGAGCCCGTGATACGGTGGGCGACGGACATCGCCATCGTCCAGCTCCACCGGTAAATCTGAAGATGCGGGGACAAGGGCCGCGGGGCCACTTTCGCCTCAGCCATAGCTTTCACTCCTGATCGGCGACCTTGCATCGCCCGTAGTTTGGAATGGTTCGTATCGGAAGCGCGGGAACACCGCAATGCGCCTTCCGCCCGAGATGGTGACAAGAGGGCACACTTCGTCAGCGGCGAAGAATGCCCTGGGCTCGCTTAACGGACAATTTTTAATTATTCTTATCTCCCTTCGCGGATGACGAAGGAAACCTATGCAATTCGATCTGACTGATCTGAGCCTGTTCCGCCACGTGGTCGAAGCGGGCAGCATTACTCACGGAGCCGAGCGGGCCCATCTGGCGCTCGCCGCCGCCAGCACCCGCATCCGCAACATGGAAAAGTCGCTGGGCGCTCCCCTCCTCCTGCGTACTCGGGCGGGGGTGACCCCAACGCCGGCCGGGCGCACCCTGCTCCAGCATGCCCGCACCCTCCTGGCCCAGGCCGAGAAACTCAAAGAGGATCTGGGCACCTATACCGGGGGCTTGGCGGGCCAGATCCGCATTCTTTCCAACACCAATGCGCTCACCGAATTCCTGCCCGAGGCGCTCGGGGCCTTCCTCGCCCAGCACCCGCAGGTCTCCATCGACCTGGAGGAGCGGTTGAGCGATGAGATCGTGGGACTGATTGCCGAGGGTGTCGGAGATCTCGGCATCGTGGCGGGCACGGTGGATACCGGACGGCTCGAAACCTACCCGTTCCGCAGCGACCGTTTCGTGCTGGTGATCCCGAAGGGGCATCCCCTCGCCTCCCGCTCCAGCATCGCCTTCGCCGAGGTTCTGGAGCACGACTTCGTCGGCCTCGACCGGGCGAGCGCTCTCCAGCGCTTTCTCTCCGGCAAGGCGAGCCGTATCGGCAGGCCTTTGAGGCTCCGTGTGCAGCTGCGCAGCTTCGATGCGGTCTGCCGCATGGTGGAGGCGGGCGTGGGCCTCGGCATCGTGCCCGAGACGACAGCCCAGCGCGCCGCCCGCACCATGGCCATCAGCGCCGTCACTCTCGACGATCCCTGGGCGGCCCGCGATCTGACGCTCTGCATCAGATCGATCAAGGACCTGCCGCCGTCGGCCCGGCAGCTCGCGGAGCATTTGCGGCGGGAGGCTTGAGCGATCACGAGATTGGGAAGTCGCCGTCCTCTTGCCCGCCTCCAAAATGCCGCAGGGAGGACGAAAATCCTCTTGGCGCAAGCCGCTACGAAAATGCTGCGACAGACAGGAGGAACGAATGAGCAGGGTGAAGAGCTTCAGCCTCATGGGTACGGGCCTTCTGGCCCTCATCCCCTTCGGTGCCCTCGCCCAGGGCACCGGCACGCCTGCCGATACGACCTTCTTCGTGACCAGCGTCGGATCTGGCAAGGGCGCGGATCTCGGCGGGCTGGAGGGTGCGGACCGGCACTGCCAGAACCTCGCCGAGGCCGCCGGCATTCGCGGCAAGGCCTGGCGGGCTTATCTCTCCACCCAGGCCTCAGGCGGCGCAACGGCTATCAACGCCCGGGATCGGATTGGCCGCGGCCCCTGGCAGAATGCCAAAGGTGTCGTGATCGCCAAGGACGTGGCGGATCTGCACAGTGCCAACAACAACCTCAACAAGCAGACGGCGCTTACCGAGAAGGGTGAAATGGTGAAGGGCCGGGGCGATACGCCGAACATGCATGACATGCTCACCGGATCGCAGCCCGACGGCACGGCCTTTCCGGGAGCGCAGGACATGACCTGCGGCAACTGGACGAAGAGCGGCGCGGACGGATCCGCCATGCTGGGACACCACGACCGGACCGGAACGGACCCGGGACCTCCAGGGCAATCCTGGAACTCGTCGCATCCCTCTCGGGGATGCAGCCAGGATGGCCTGCGGAGCACCGGCGGCGCAGGCCTGTTCTATTG
Organism: Microvirga medicaginis; assembly: GCF_052658925.1. Lineage (NCBI taxonomy): Bacteria > Pseudomonadati > Pseudomonadota > Alphaproteobacteria > Hyphomicrobiales > Methylobacteriaceae > Microvirga > Microvirga medicaginis. The sequence continues at coordinate 260,053 of NZ_JBQWEL010000002.1, forward strand.
CTTCGCGGCGAACTGATCAGGCAGCGAAATCCACCTGCGGCATCGGTATGCTGCGGCGCAGGCACGCGGCCTCCAGCGTGTTGCGCAGGAGGCAGGCGATGGTCATGGGCCCGACGCCACCGGGGACAGGCGTGATGGCGGAGGCAACCTGCGCCGCCTCCGCATAGGCCACGTCGCCCACCACCTTGGTCTTGCCCTCACCGGCGGCAGGATTCGGCACCCGGTTGATACCCACATCGATCACGATGGCGCCGGGTTTGACCCAGCCGCCCCGCACCATCTCGGGCCGGCCGACGGCAGCCACCAGAATATCGGCCTCGCGGCACACTCCCGGCAGATCGCGGGTCTTGGAATGAGCCACGGTCACCGTGCAGCTCTGGGCGATGAGGAGCTGCGCCATGGGCTTACCGACAATGTTGGAGCGCCCCACCACCACGGCGTTCAAGCCTGCCAGATCCCGCCGCACGGATTGGATGAGGAGCAGACAGCCGAGCGGCGTGCAGGAGACGAGGCCCGGGACGCCGGTCATCAGCTTACCGGCATTGATCGGGTGAAAACCGTCCACGTCCTTGGCCGGATCGATGGCCTCGATCACCTTCTGCGCATTGATCTGCTTCGGCAGCGGCAGCTGGACGAGAATGCCGTCCACCGCCGGATCGGCATTGAGCTGCGCGACCAGGCCGAGAAGCTCCGCCTCGCTCGTGGAGGCGGGCAGCACATGCTCGAAGGAGCGCATGCCCACTTCCACGGTCTGGCGAGCCTTGTTCTTCACATAGAGCTGGCTTGCCGGATCCTCGCCCACGATCACCACGGCCAAGCCCGGCATCACGCCCCGACCCGACAAGTCTCTAACGGCATTAGCGATGCGGGTCCGCAGACCCTCGGCATAGGCTTTTCCATCGATCTTCGTGGCAGTCATAGGCTAACGTCCCGTCAAAGCAGCGATATCTCTGGCGAGGGCTTCTCCCTCGCCGGCAATCAGAAATGTCTTCAGTCGGGCTGTCGCGCCCGCTTCGAGGCTCACGGCGGAGGCCGGCAGCCTCAACGCCTTGGCGAGCAGGCGCCTCACGCCCTCGTTGGCCGCCCCGTCCTCCGGCGCCGCCCTCACCCGGACCTTCAGGACCGGCTTGCCGTCGGAGAGCGCTTCCACCCCGTCGATGGCGTCGCGCCCGCCTTTGGGAGTCACGCGCACGCGGACCTCAAGACCTTCGGGCCGGATGCGCCAGGGGAATCTCAGGCCCCCCTCCCTTAAAACACGAAGGGCAGGATGTAATAGCGGATGGCTCGGTCCACCAGCATGATCAGGAGAATCAGGATGACAGGAGAGATATCGACGCCGCCCAGATTGGGCATGATGTTCCGGATCGGTCTCAAAACCGGCTCGGTCACCGCATCCAGGAACTTCCAGATCGAGCGGACGAACTCGCTGCGGGTGTTGACCACATTGAAGGCCACCAGCCAGCTCAGGATCGCCGAAGCGATGATGAGGTAGGTGTAAAGCTGCAAGGCAACCAGGATGACTTCGAACAGAGCGCGCATGGGGAACCTGTCGGGATCGGGCGCTGCTCATGTAACCCTCCAAGCGGGGCTGAACAACCCATGAGGCCTGCAAAACCGGCTCCGCTCCCCAAAAGGCGGTCTTCCGCCGCCTTCTCGCCGATTGACAGACCAAAGCAAGCGGGCCTAAAACTCAGCCCGCTTGGTTCTGATGAAGCGACCGGGGCTGTAGCTCAGATGGGAGAGCGCTGCAATCGCACTGCAGAGGTCAGGGGTTCGAATCCCCTCAGCTCCACCAATTTCCCCTTAAAAATCAATTGCTTATAGGCGACGGAACTTGAGCGCCACTCCCGCTTTAGTGGCCAGTAAGCCTATAGTAAGCGACTTATCGAAAGTCGTGATTAGCCCAAAGAACGAGAAGGGAATTCCGGATGCTGAATGGAGGCAGCCTGAAAAGTGGATCGGTGAAGCTCGGCCCGACAGAGCTCAGCAAGGACGATCTCAACCAGGTCATTACGAAAATCGATGCTCATCTGAACGGGCTGAATTCGAAGAACCTGGGCATCAAGTTCGGGGCTGACGTATTCGATGCTCTGGTTAAGGCCGGCAAGATCAAGAAAGCAGTCTTCTCGGTACTTGGAACCGGAGCCTTTCCGATGGAGCTGCCTGCGTATGATGGGACGTACGCAGCTTGGCGAGACTGGGAACTTGGTGATTGGGAAGTCGAGTTCGGTACGCCAGCTTAAGTTCTCGAGCTTAAGTTCTAATGAGCCGGAGACACGCTCTCCGGCTCAAATACTTTGCCAGTTAGCCGTCGCTTTTCGCCTGGCAGTAATAGGCCATGCCGTTCGAGATAGAGAGCTTGAGCCTCATAGAGTGGCGGATCCTGCGGGCTGATGGCCTCTCCTGCATTGAACCCATCACCATCGACCCGCCACCGCACTGGAATCCCAAAGGCATATTCAGGGACATAGGCCGATACCTCATGGAGGGGTGTGCCGATCCCACCTAGCCGCCTGCGAGGCTCCGGCAGCTCGCCATCGAAAAACAGGCCGGGATATGGTCCCGACAGACTGGCGCGGCGCGTCGAATGTCCACCACAAGGAGGGACGTGTGCCCGGGCGCTCGACAACCCAGCGCGCGATGACATTGTGACCGTATGCTTCCCAGAGCTTGGCTGCCGCGGTTTCCCCTGAGCCAAGCCTCCCGTTGCATCGCAACTCCCATAGCCGCCAGTCCTTTCCGTCTTGGAAGTGACCATCATCAACGGCATCGTTCAAGAATGCCCATTCAAACTCCGTGATGTTGCTGGTGCGGGCCCGGGAGCGTCTTGGTGTTCCCGTGGCTATGCTCCACTCAGATCAAGATTGAGGGCCCTCATGCCGGCCAGGAAGGCAGCGCGCGCATCACGTTCGGCACCTAGAAGCGGGTGCGGCTTGAGCTGATCGAAGCGATCTTTGACGGTTTCACCCTCTGAATCGATAGCTTCTCGGCACTTTCTGACCCTCCGATGGGCCTCTAAAGTAGTCCTAAGCAGGGCTAAAGAGGCCGCATCTTCGAACCGATGCGGCTCCATCAGCTCCCGCCAAAGGGTCTTCTCAGGTTTGTCTAAGTGCTTGGGAGGAGGAGATCTTGCCCCAGGCATAAGAGGCAAGGACGTCGTTTATGCTGTCATGTCAGACCCCATAATTTTTCAAAGGAAAACTCACCTCAGTGCGAACGGCGGACCCCGATCGGTCCAGGCCCCTAAGGCCCCGAGATTTTGCCTCCCCCCGCCCTGGTCCGAACACCTGGTGCCTAGCCAGCACCTCAGCCTCGGCACGCGGGATACCTTCGTCATATTAGAGGATGGCTGCTCGCTCTTCGAATGCTGCCTGCCAGTCCTCCTCATTCCAGACATCGCTATTTGCGTGGGGAACAAGGGGAACAGCACCGGCTTTCCGTGCGAGCGGAGCGAAAGCGGCGAGGCTCTTCATCGGACGAACCTCGGAACACTGCTTCTTCAGATGACGGATGCTCGCCATCTCCAAGGATCGATGGCTTCACCACATAGACCCGGACAGGACTGGAGAAGCCGGGCAGGCGCTCCTTCTTCTGCGGCTTGCCATCTCCACCCCTAGCGAGGAGGCCTCTCGCGGCCAGGGTCTTTGCCACCGCACCGGCATCCAGACCAGCTGCCACCTCCGAACGCCACACCTCAGGCAGCACCAGGTACTCAATGGCGCCGCCTTCTCCCTTGCGACGGAAGCCAGCACGATTGCTGATCCTCACCTCGATAGGTGCGCCTATGCTATCGGTCGGCGCCAAGTCGCCCATAGGCTCAAAACGAGAGGTGCCATGAAGCTCGATGAAACGGCGAACAGTTGTGATGGCCTCACGCTCCTCAGCCGGTTCAATCCCGCCACGGGTTTCGAGCCACGCCTTGAAGCAGGATGACGCCGCCTGCGTTGCCTCCCCTGGCTCCCAGGGCAACACCCCGAAAGCAGTCGCCATCTCGCCACCGGCAGCGGCAAGACCAAGGCGGGCTGCCACTCGGCTCACCTGTCCGTCTGCGCTCTTCGGACAGTTGAGCGCCAGGAACTCCTCACGATAGGCATTCACCGCGGGAGCAACGGCATCGAAGTCCTTTGTCAGGATCTGCATGAACCCGCGACAACCAGCGCTGTCGTCTTGCCCGTTGAGGAGCCGCCTCGGAAATGGAAGTCACCGGACTCAGATCCTGTTGGATAGCGGAGCGGAGCCGCGAATGCGTTGAGGGCAAGGCCTAAGCGAGAGTTGCCGACGGCATAGCGGGCCACATTGTCCTGCCACTCCTTCAGGCTTCCGGCTCGACGGTATGCATGATCGACGGCGCCCGTCGTCTGCAGGAAGTAGCGCTCACTCATTGGTGCCTCCGAAGTTCTCATCGAAGCCGATGAAGCTCTTGCCCTGCCAGCCGGTGCGGCTGACACACCGGGCCTTCTCTCCAGGGCGCGCGGTGCTGATGTATTCGTGCAGGGCATCGCGGGCGAACTTGCCGGGCGCCATGATGAGCCCGCGGGAAAGCAGCCGCTCTCGATATGCTGCCCCATCACCGGCAAGCATCGCCATCGGCATGGCCCAATGCTTCACCCGGTTGTCTCGGTCGGTTATGGCGAGGAGCCGGCCCCATTCCTCACCTTCAGAGCTGCGGGTTTCAGCAGCCACCTCAAGGGGCGAGCAGAACCACTTCCATTCTACGCTGATGAAGCCGGTTTCCTTGTCGGCGCGCTCAATTCGCTTTTCGACGCCATTGGCGACCAGACGGAAAGGCCAGCGCGGCATGGGTTGACCGTCTGCCACCTCAGCAGAGCCGCGCCCTTCAGCGGCTTGGTACGGCACGAGGAAGGCGGGATCGTTTCGCAGACCCTCTGTTCTCTCCGCGGTCCATCCTTCATCAAGAGCATCGGCCAGATCCCGGCCGTCAGGTATCGATTGCCGTCGAAACCCTTGAAGCTCATTGACGTCCTACAGATGGCCTTTCCGCCCTGCGGGCCGGATCCGCATTGTGAAGATGCTCCGATTGATGAATCGGCCCCTTCCCTCATGGAGGCAATGCGCCGGCATCGCAGACAAGTGAAGATTCTTCTGTTCAGTGTGGCGACTGCATCTGCCGTCGCTGCGGCCCTTGGATGGACACATTGATCTCGAACCGGATGAATGATCTTGAGAGTGTCCAGTTTTGGCACTTTAAGGGAAGACCACAGGCAGTGAAATTCGCTGACTTCTCAGAATGTCGGGTGTTCCCCGCGTGAACGGACATTCGGCGTACTTCAGCCCTGGGCCATGTGCAGACCTAAGCATTGGTCGGCATCGAGCCGACCCAGCACGTCCCGCCGAATCGATCGATAGATTGGGTCGATGACCGCCCGCGGGTCAGATATGCAACGCGAGTGCCTTGACGTGCATCAGGATGGTGGCGATCAGATGAGCCACGCCGAGCACCACGCGAAGCGGGACTGCGAGACCGCGTGGACGTTACCGGCTTTGGTGCATGGCAAGCCCGCGCAGCGAACGCCCGGGCTTGCCAATCAAGCCATGTGACGGCAAGCTCCAGCTCAGCTAGACGTTCAGCGGGTGTATGCCGGAGTATTGTCTCGTCGGGCAACAGGACATGGGAAACGGCCAAGTCATGATCATGGACAGTGGGAATGCCAATGCTGGCGAGACAGACGAAGTCGCTTTGCTCAGGCGTCGGGCGGGGCTTCTCAGCCGCCGGTCGTTTCTGGTCGGCTCGGCCGTCGGTGTCGGCGCGCTGGGGCTGGCCGGTTGCGTGACCTCCGACGGCATGAGCCTCGCCGAAGCGGCGAAGGTCTACGGGCCGGTGCCCGATGAGAAATTCCCGATTCCGGCGGTCGATGTCAGCAAGGTCGATCCGAAATATTATCGCCAGACAGTTCGCTACGACACCAAAGAGGCACCCGGTACGATTATCGTCGATCCCGCCAATTACTACGTTTACCGCATCGAGGATGATGGAAACGCCACCCGCTATGGTGCCAATGTCGGCCGCGACGGGTTCCGGTGGAGCGGTGACGCTTATGTCGGGCGCAAGGCCGAATGGGCGACCTGGACCCCTCCCAAGGAGATGATCCGGCGCCAGCCCGAGGCGGCCAAATACGCCCGTGGCATGCCGGGGGGCCTCGACAATCCGCTCGGTGCCCGCACGCTTTATCTCTATCAGAACGGCGCTTACACGCTCTACACAATCTACGCCAGCCTCGACGCCGAATCGATCGGCAAAGGCATCACAAGCGGCTGCGTCGGCCTCTTAACTCAGGACATGATGCACCTGTACTCACGAACGCCGGTCAAGACGAAGGTGGTCGTCCTGCCAGCATAGCAACGGCGCCAGCCCCGGGCGGAGATGAGCCCGCCCGGAAGGGTCTCAGTGGCCGAGGACCTTCTCCATGGCCCTTGGATCGTTGTGCACGGCCAGCTTGTCCATGATCGTCGCGCTGGCCTCGTTGAGACCGACCACTTCGACCTCAATCCCCTCGCGGCGGAATTTCAGGACGGCACGGTCCACGGCGTTGACGCCGGTCAGGTCCCAGATGTGCGCCCGGCTGACGTCGATGCTCACCCGCTTCAGAGGCTCCTTGAAGTCGAACGCCGCCATGAAGTCCTCCGCTGAGGCAAAGAAGAGCTGCCCCTCGACGAGGTAGTCACGCTCTTGGCCATCAGCCGTCAGTGTCGAAGTGACGCGGAAGATCTGCGCCACCTTCCAGGCGAAGAAGATGCCGGAGAGCAGGACGCCAAACCCGACTCCAAGAGCCAGGTTGTGGGTTCCCACGACCGTGAACACGGTTGCCAGCATGACGATGCTTGAGCGCCGGGGATGCTTGCGCAGGTCGTTGAGGGAAGACCAACTGAAGGTGCCGATCGAGACCATGATCATGATCGCGACGAGAGCGGGCATCGGGATGATGCGCACGAGATCACCCAGGACCAGGATCAAGAACAGCAGAAACGCCCCGGCGACGAAGGTCGACAGCCGCCCCCGCCCGCCTGACTTCACGTTGATGACCGACTGCCCGATCATGGCGCAGCCCGCCATGCCGCCGATGAAGCCAGTGCAGAAGTTGGCGATGCCCTGGCCGATGGTTTCCCGGTTCTTGTCGCTTTCGGTGTCGGTCATCTGGTCGACGATGGCAGCCGTCAGCAAGCTCTCAAGCAGGCCCACGGCGGCAACGCTGACCGAGTACGGCAGGATGATCCAGAGTGTCTCAAGGGTGAAGGAGATGTCGGGGATCAGAAACACCGGCAGGCTGTCGGGCAAGGCGCCAAGATCGCCGACGGTGCGCACGTCGATGTCCAAGTAGGCCGTGAGCGCCGTCAGCACAATGATGCAAATGAGCGGCGAGGGAATGGCCTTTGTGAGGCGTGGGAACAGGTAGATGATGGCGAGGCCCGCAGCGATCATGGCGTAGGTCTGCCAGGGCATGCCGATCAGCTCCGGCAACTGCGCCATGAAGATCATGATCGCCAGCGCATTGACGAAGCCCGTCATGACGGAGCGTGAGACGAAGCGCATCACATAGCCGAGGCGGCACAGCCCAGCCAGCACCTGAATGACCCCGGCGAGGATCGTCGCCGCCAGCAGGTATTCCAGGCCATGATCCCGCACGAGGGTGATCATCAGCACGGCGGTGGCGGCGGTTGCCGCCGAGATCATGCCCGGACGGCCACCGGTGATCGAGATGATCACGGCGATGGAGAAGGAGGCGTACAGTGCCACCTTTGGGTCGACGCCCGCGATGATGGAGAAGCCAATCGCTTCCGGGATCAGGGCGAGGGCGACGACGACGCCGGCGAGCACGTCGCCACGGATGTTGGAGAGCCAGTCACGGCGGAAGTCATCGATTAAAGTCATGGGATTCCAGAAAGCACAGGAAAGCCAGGCCCGTGGGATGATGGGGCTGCTGAAGGGCTTTGGTTACTGGATGGTCCGGCGGATCGGCGGCCGGAAGAGCCACCCGGAGTTGCACCGGGTCCTTATTCACTGAAGGGCGTTTTGCCCGCCTTCGGCGGCAAGATCAAGCCCGAACTGTCGCCTTTGAGTCAGGCAAGGAAATTGCCGATCCATCAGGAACGTCTGCTGTTCCTTTCTTGAGCCGACATTTGGTCTACTTCGCCGAAGTGCCAGGGAGAGACTCTCAGAGAAGATCTAATACTCGCAGTGGTGCGGCACACTTGTACCCTAGATTCCCCACGCGTCCTTCATAACACTGCCCCGTTATGATGCGGAACATCCGTTTGGGGAACAGTCACTCTTGCTTTGACAGTCTGCGGAACTCGCTAGGGAGAATTCCGTAAGCCGCCTTGAACCGGCGGCCGAAGTGAGTCATGTCTGAGAAGCCCCAAGCGGACGCGATCTCGCTAACAGTACGGTGGGCTTGGAGCGGGTCCTTCAGAGCCCGGCGGCAGCGGTCCAGCCGCCGCGATTGGATCAGACGGACAATCGACGTACCTTCTTGAGCAAGCAGCGCGTTCGCGTAACGCACGCTCACTCCGGCAACGGCTGCAACGGCCTCAGCGTCAAGCCGGGGATCGCTTAAACGGGATTCGATTGCGGCACGCACATTCAAAAGAGCGGATGCCTTGGCCGACGAAAGATACGGCCTTGGCCTCTCATGCGTCTTTGCCAGCGAGACGGCCACGAGATCAAGCGTCTGATCCATGACCAACTTCGTGGCGGCCGTGCCCAATTGACCTGCGTAATCCGGCAGCATGGCCAGAAACGCTGAGGCCAAGCGGTGCTCCGCCTCCATTGGCTTCATGCACCGGGTGACCATGTGGGTTGTTTTGCCGACTCGGGCCTCCAGGGCACATCGGGGCGCCTTGAGAACCAGCAACCTCACACCCGCCGAGAACTTCCCCTCATATGGCAAGAGTGGATCGAGCAGAGTCAGATCACCTGCCTCCATGACAACCTCGCGGCCAGCCTGCTCCAACACGAGCTGCCCCGAGATCAAGCGGCAGACAAAAACCTCGTCATTCGGCATTCGAGTGCAGTGGCGCTGCGTGTGCGAAACCCTCATGGGCGAGTTCTCGAAGAGAACAAGGCCCAGGTCGGCCAAGGCACCGGAGTGCATTTCAGCCTGAAAGGTGTGGCGGCACTCAGGCGTGGAGTCATGCGCGACGAGATTTTTGCACGCAACGTCGTGCCAATAATCAAATCGGTCGCGCGGATGAACCTCCGCTGTCGAGAAAAGCCTCTCCATCATCTCCACCCCAGTGTCGTGTTGAATTGGCCGAGAAATTGTTCCCACCCAGCCGATCATTGCGGTGCTCCCACAAGTATAAGCCAACACTACTATCGTCGTACCCCATTGGAAAGCTGGATATCCATGAACAGTCGCGATGTTATCTTTTCCAAGATGCCCCCCAGCAATCATGGAACACTTAAATTTGTGAATCGATCCGCCCCATGTGTTCCCGTTACTACTTCAATCTGACCGATGGAAACCAGATCATTCGTGACGACGAGGGTCTCCAGCTCGCAGACATCAATGCAGCCGTCGGCTACGCCATCAAGGCGATCGAGGAACTGAGGGCTGAGGCCCGGGCGCCTTCGGAAGAGTGGCTAGGCTGGAGAATGGAGATCACCAACGGCACCGGTGAGATGGTCTGGGTAATCCCCTTGGAGCCATGGCCCTTGAAGACGTGCTCTTGGCATTAGAAGAGCAGTCTTCACGCGCGCCCGTAATTCAAGGGCGCTTCAGATGCGCGCTGCTTTCAACTTGTGGGTGGTTACAGAGCCATCCCGCTAAAACAGGCGCCAAAACCTCAGGGTGTCAGGCAGCCAAAGCTCAGGCGCCAGATCAACATCCAGGCAGTAATCCAATATGAAAAGAATCGCTTTGGCTCTTTCGGCAACTCCGATTCTAGGAGCGTGTACTGATAATGGTCAGGCTTATTATTTGGCGTCTCTCCACTTAAAAAGAGACTACGTCGCCTGCAAGAACCGTGACCTCATCAAACTAATCGCCAGCAACTATGGAAACCCCAAGGGATTCGATGAACTCGTAAAGATCGGCTTGAGAGGCAGAAACTGCCGCATGTTTAGAACCGGCGAAAAGGTGGTGGTTTCCATCAACAAATATTCCGGCAGAATAGAAACTATCGATGATCCGGTTTCCAGCATACATTACGCCACCTTTTGATCCAGCAGACTGAGAAAGATTATATTACTATTCGTCAATAAAGTTCGTTTCTACCAAACTTGAATATTGCAACAGAAACGAAATACAGGTCAGATTTCGTCAAAAACTACGAACAAAACATTCCTACTACTGCTTACCCCAGCCCCTGAATTTCCCGTCGGTGCCGTAATGACCCTCGATCCCCGCACCTTAGGCGCTGCATTCGTGCTGCTTTCAGCCATGCTCGGCATGCTGTTGCTCTTCGCCTGGATGCATAACCGAAAGGTCCATTCGCTGGCGTGGTGGGGCGCCACATTCGGCCTGACCGCGATCGGCATTGGAATGTTGACCCTGGGTCGAGGCTCTCCAAGTTATCCCGTTTTGCTCCTCGCGAATGCCTTGGTGGCGTTCGCCTATGGTGTACTGTACGCGGGCTGCCGGGCCTTCAATGTCCGCACAAACAGGCCTTCTGCCATCATCTGCGGCGCGGTCGCCTGGGTTGTTGCTTTTCCCGTCATTCACGAGATGGCAAATGCCAGGCTTCTGCCTCTGTCGCTGATTGCCGGCGGGTACGCGGCCCTGTCAGCCTGGGAGCTTTGGAGACGTGCTCCGCAGCGTCTGACCTCACAACGGGCGGCTGTCATCCTTCTGTCCGCTTTGGCTGCCTTCAATCTCGTTTGCGGACTGCTTGGGCTGAAGCTGACTTCGATCGTCTGGATTGATGCGTTTGCCGACAGGTGGTCAGCGGAAACAGCGCTTGTGCTGGTGGTCTATGCCCCTGCGCTGGCCTTCGTCTTCCTGTCGATGGCCATGGAGCACATCGAGTTCGATCACAGGAAAGCTGAACGGGCTTTGCGCGAGAGCGAGGAGCATTACCGCCATTCGGTTGAACTGAACCCGCAGATCCCCTGGGCGGCCGACTCAGAGGGACACATCATTGATGCATCCACCCGATGGTTCGAGTTGACGGGAATGCCTTTGGAAGCGGGGCTACGTGCTGGCTGGATCAAGGCTCTCCATCCCGACGATGTAGCTTCCATGCAGGAGCGATGGATGCACTCGGTGTCGTCGGGCGAGGTTTTCGACCTAGACTACAGGGTGCGTGTGGCCGATGGAAGCTATCGCTGGTTTCGATCACGTGCGACGGCCCGACAAGCTGACAATGGTGCCGTGATCCGTTGGTACGGCACGTTGGAGGACGTTCACGACCAGAGGCTTGCACAGGAGCAACTGCATTGGGCTGCCTATCATGACGATCTGACGGGCCTGCCCAACCGCAGGCTCTTTCGGGAGCGTCTCCAGCAGGCACTCGATCACGCCGATCAGACGCTCGATCGGGTCGGCCTGCTGATCCTTGATCTGGATGACTTCAAGAGGATCAACGACCGGTTCGGGCACGATGCCGGTGACAGGCTTCTGAGAGCATTTGGCAAACGGCTAGTTCATCTCGTGCCATCGGGAGCCACCATCGCCCGCCTGGGCGGCGACGAGTTCGCCGTCATCCTGACCGATATCAGCGATGAGATGGAGGTCGTAGCGACGGCCAGGGCCATTCAGACCGGGATGCTGGAACCTCTCAGGCTCACCACTGGAGCGCAAGAGTGCCGCACCAGCATCGGAGGCGCAGTCTCTTCGAGCGCTCCCTGGCTCTGGCCCCGGACGCAGGCCTCCCAGATACACGCCTGATCCTTGATCCCGGCATCGGCTTCGGCAAGTTAGCAGACCAAAACCTTGAGGCCCTCCGTCGCCTGCCGGAATTGAAGCGCTGGGCTTTCCCGTGCTCGTTGGGGCCTCCCGCAAGTCAGTCCTGAGCCGTTTCTATGATCCCCAAGTGTGCCACGGGATCGGCTCTTCGGCAGGCTTGGAGCGCATGTGGCTGCCGTGAGCAGAGGGGCCGACATCGTCCGCGTCCATGACGTCCAAGCCCATGTGGAAGCCTGCCGCGTCGCTGACATCCTGCTGAGGAACATACCTTGACCGATACGATCACGCTCTCCCGCCTGGCGCTGTATGCCCACCATGGCGTTCATGCCGAAGAGGCGCGCCTGGGGCAGCGCTTTTATGTGAGTCTGACCTGCTCTCTTGATCTCAAGCCTGCCGGGCAGGCTGACGATTACCATCAGTCAGTCTGCTACGCGAACCTCGCAAAGCTGGCGTATGAAATCGGCACCACTCGCCGCTTCCACACCATCGAAGGCTTGGCCGAGGCCATTGCCGCAGGCGTCCTCGAGCGATTTTCACGGATTGCATCGATAACGGTCCAAGTGGAAAAGCCTGAGGCCCCGGTTCCTTTCATCCTCGACAGCGTTGCGGTCGAGATCCGGCGGTCGCGCAATGGCTAAAGTAGCTTTCAGTCTGGGCAGCAATCTGGGTGACAAGCGAGACAATATTGCCAGGGCTCTTTCCGCCCTTGATCGCAGCGGAGCACGGATTGTGGCCCGCTCGGCCGACTATCGCACCGAACCATGGGGACCGGTCGTACAGGGCTGGTTCGTGAATGCCTGTGCTCTGGCTGAGACGGATCTTGCGCCGGAGGATCTTCTAGCCCTCTGCCTCCGCGTCGAGCAGGCGCTTGGACGTGTCCGTGAGACCAAGTGGGGCCTCGGGTGATCGACATCGATATCCTGACCTACGACAACCTTGAAGTAAGATCCCCGACCCTGACGCTTCCCCATCCCTATGTGGCGGAACGCGCCTTCGTACTCGTGCCCCTGGCCGAAATCGCACCTGATCTGATGCTCCGTGGGCAACGCGTTGCGGACCTGCTCACCACTGTAAGCGGTCGCGATATCACCAAGCTCGCCTGACTTACCGTTCAATCATTGCTTGAGTTAAAGCCTGCCACACCGTCGCCAAGGTCAGCATCGGATCATTTTCTGCCAATCTCCGACCGCTCGCGAACGTCTGCTTCGGCTGAGTTAGCGGTCCTCCGCCGAACTTCTCAAATGTCCCATGATCTGACCTTAATAAACGGAAGACCACCGCAGAGCCTCCCCGAGCCTTCGAGTAGCGCCATCAAGAAGAGACTATCCACCCGCACGCTTCGGCCCGATCAGTCGATGTCAAGTTCCTATCTCCCAAGGTCGCGCTATCTGTGTGCGATGAACTGAATAACGAAGTCGAGGTCGATCATGGATACTCGCGTCAGGCACCGCCGCATCAAGATCACTAACATTGACACCTTCTACCGTGAGGCCGGGCCGGACGCCGCTCCAGTCGTGCTGCTCCCGCACGGGTATCCTTGCTCGTCCTACGAGTTTCGCAATCTCATGCCGCGGTTAGCCGACCGCTGGCGTCTTATCGCCCCTGATTTTCCAGGCGCTGGCTATCTGGCGTCCACCCTCGATGCGGGGCCGCCGGTACGGCATGGACCGGGTCGCCCGAGACGGCGCCCTAACAAACTTCACGCCGACAAGGCCTATGATCATCGGCGCTGCCGAACCGAATGCCGGCGGCGCTCCATTGCGCCCCGGATTGCCCGTCGCGGTGTGGACGTCAGCGAGCGACTGGGGCGCTATCGCTGGGTGGTGGAGCGCACACTGGCATGTCAACCGCTTTCGCCGTCTCACCATGCGCTATGAACGACGGGAGGATATCCATCTGGCCTTCACCACACTCGGATGTGCTCTCATCTGCTTCAACCAATGCAAACGGTTTTGTTAGGAGCTCTTAGTCGCCGAACCTTCATCTCTTCTCAGGTTTTGACCGGGGTCATGCTTGCACGCCTGTAGGGGGATAGGTCCCAGTGCGTGGTGTAGCTCGACGGGAGCGCAGCGGTCGGCCCGCGCGCCTCCAGGCTTCTGTCGCCTTTAGGACGTCGGTATCGGTCGAGAATATGAATTATCCAGATAGAAGGATCCCCTGTGCATTCGACTATCAGACCGAACCGCCTTACCGTCATTACAGCGCTTCTGGCTGGCTCGCGTGCCGATCTGGGAGACCCCATCGGCTTCGTCAGCCACAGGCGCACATCTGAACGGCATGACGCCTGCTTGTTGTTTCATATCAGCTTGTCGAGCGTAATCGGCAGATCGCGAATGCGTTTTCCGGTTGCGTGGAAGATCGCGTTGGCGACCGCCGCCGCCGCGCCCGTAATGCCGATCTCGCCGACACCACGTGCGCCCAGCGGCGCGTGCTCGTCGGGAATGTCGTTGTAGATGATCTCGATGTGCGGCACGTCGAGATGAACCGGAACGTGATATTCGGCGAGCGAACGGTTGACGATGCGCCCTCGACGCTCGTCAAACACGGTCTCCTCCGCCAGCGCCATCCCGATGCCCATGATGATGCCGCCACGGAACTGGCTGCTCGCCGTCTTGGGGTTGATGATCCGGCCGCAGTCGAACGACCCGAGCCAGCGCGCAATCCGTACCTCGCCCGACTCTTCATTGACCCGAACCTCGCAGAACTGCGCTCCGTACGACGCCATGGAGTACTTCATGATCTCCAGCGGCATGCTCGCGCTCTCCTCGACTTCGACGAAGTCCTTGCCGGCCCGCTGCAGGATCGAGGCGTAGGTTTCACCCGCGTTTGCCTCGCCGGTGCGGAACAGGCCGCCATCGCGGGCCTCGATCTCGTTGGCGCCCGCCAGCGGCGAGTCGTCGCCCACGAGTTTGAGCAGTTCGCGATGCAGCTTCTCGACTGCCGGCTGCACCGCAGCCGCGATCGTCACCGTCTGGCTGGAGCCACCCGCCGTGATCGGTGAATCGGGCAAAGCGGAATCGCCATATTGAAATGACACTTTGTCGACCGGCAGACCGAGACGCTCGGCGGCGTGCTGAATCTGCACTGTCGCCGCTCCCATGCCCATTTCACTCGCCGCAGCCTGCACCAGCGCAGTGCCATCGGCAAAAACACGAACGCGAACTGTCGCAGGCCAACGGAAGTGCGGATAATACGCCGTCGCCACGCCTTGACCGATCAGCCATTTGCCGTCGCGGTACGAGCGCGGTTCAAGATTGCGCCGGCTCCAGCCGAATTGTTCTGCGCCCCGGCGATAGGCCTCAACCAGATTGCGCATCGAAAATTCCGTGCCTTTCACCGGGTCCTTTTCAGGCTCGTTGATGCGGCGGAGCTCGATCGGATCGATCCTCATCTCATACGCAAGCTCGTCGATGGCTGACTCCAGCGCAAAAGTGGCGATCGACTCCCCTGGCGCTCGCATCCAGGTGTTGGCAACCGTATCGAGATTAACAACTTTCTGACCGATGAGCATGTTTTCGGAGGCATAGAGATGCCGTGGAGTGAGCGAAAACTGTTCAGGGTATCTGGCGTTCTCCGTCGTTGCCGTGGTGCCGGTGTGAATAAGCGCGATGAATTGTCCGTCTTTGTTTGCTCCCAAAGCGACGCGCTGTTCCGAGGGCGTGCGACCGCCGACAATCCGAAAGACGCCTTCGCGCGAGAGCACTAATTTGACAGGACGCCCCGTGACCTTGGCCGCCGCAGCGCAAAGCGGAGTATAGGGCCACAATGACCACTTGCCGCCGAAACCACCCCCAACGAATGGCGAAATAACGCGAACCTGTTCGGGCTTGAGACTGAAGACCGTGGCAAGCTGGTGCTTGAAACCGTTCACGAACTGCGTCGAATCGAAAACCGTCAGTCTGCCGTCCTCGTCCCAAGCGGCGATGGCCGCGTGCGGTTCGATGGCGTTGTGATTGTGGCGTGGCGTCCGATAAACGTGGTCAACTTTGAATGCCGCTTCCGATAGGGCCGTTTCGGCATCGCCGATTGTGACTTCAGGCTCCTCGCCCAGAACATCTGACGGAACGACGGCTTCCGATTTCAAATCGTCAAACGAAGCACGCGGGGCCTCCACATCATACTCGACGCGGACCAGCCACGCGGCATGCTCCGCCTGTTCGAGTGTTTCGGCGACGACGACCGCCACCGGCTCTCCGTCATAACGCACCGTGTCATCTTGGAGAATCGGCAAATCGCTTCCCCCGACACCTTGAGCAAGATCAGTGACGTTCAAGAGCTTCGGGTTCTTCATCTTCGGCGAGTTTTCGTGCGTGATAATCGCGATCAATCCTGGCGCCTTTTCCGCCTCAGACGTATCGATTTTGGCGATCCGTCCTTTGGCGATCGTGCTATGGACGAGCGCGGCGTAGGCCAGACCCTCAATCTGGAACTCGGCCGTGAAGGTTGCCTCGCCCTTGACCTTCAAGGGTCCATCAACCCGGCTGAGAGGTTTGCCGATATAGCCGTGCTTATGAATGAGCGGGTCAGGGTCCTTGTCAGGGATGAACTGGACGACCGTTTCCATCAGTTTCTGCAACACGCCCATCATCGCTCTCCGCGTTTCGTCAGGACCGTTCGGCCAACTCGCTCAGCACGCCGACGATCGTGCGTTTAGCCAGTTCGATCTTGAAGCTGTTGTGAGCCAAGCCCCTTGCCGGGGCGAGCTCGGCTTCGGCCGCCTGTCTGAAGGTATCCAGGTCAGCCTTTGCCCCGGTCAGCACTCGCTCAGCCGCAAGCGCCCGCCAGGGCTTGTGCGCCACGCCGCCAAGCGCCAGGCGCGCATTCTTGACCGTGCCGTTCTCGACCTCCAATGCTGCGGCCACGCTGACCAGCGCGAAGGCGTAGCTCGCCCGGTCCCGCACCTTCCTGTAGAGGGAGCGTTTGGCAAACCCGAGCGGCGGAATCTCAATTCCGGTAATCAGCTCATCGGGCTGCAGATTGGTGTCGATCTGCGGTGTATCCTCCGGCAGGCGATGAAAGTCATTGAAGGGAATGGTGCGTTCGCCATTCGGCCCGATCACGTTGATCTTGGCATCGAGCGCCGCCAATGGAATGCACATGTCCGACGGATGCGTGGCAATACAACTGTCGGAAGCCCCGAGAACTGCATGCATTCGGTTAAAGCCGTCGATGGCGTCGCACCCCGATCCGGGGGCGCGCTTGTTGCAGCGCGCCACCGTGTCATAAAAATAAAGGCAGCGCGTCCGCTGCATGAGGTTACCGGCGACCGTCGCCATGTTGCGGAGCTGACCGGAGGCTCCGAACACGATCGCCTGGGCCAGGAACGGATACCGTTCGCGGACGCTCCGATGCATAGCAACCGCGGTATTCGTGGCCGTGGCACCGATCAGAAGACCGCCATCCGGCGTCTCCTCGATCTGATCCAAGGGCAGCCCGGTCACGTCCACCAACGCATCGGGCTGCTCGATGTTCTCGCGCATCAGATCGACGAGGTTGGTGCCGCCGCCGAGAAACTTCGCATTGGGGGTCTGCAAGAGGAGATGAAGCGCGCTCTGTGTGTCCGACGCTCGTGCATAGGCAAAGTTCTTCATGGCGCCACCTCACTCCCGGCAGCTTCCCGGATGGCCTCGTAAATGCCGTTGTAGGCACCGCAGCGGCAGAGATTGCCGCTCATGCGTTCCTTGATCTCGGCCTCGGAGAACTCTATGGCATGAGCCGCCATGTCCGGAGTCACGGCGCTCGGCAGGCCGTCCCGGAATTCGTGGAGCATGCCGAGCGCCGAACAAATCTGCCCGGGCGTGCAATAGCCGCACTGAAAACCATCATGTTCGACGAACGCGGCCTGCAGGGGATGAAGCTCTCCATCACGCGCCAGACCCTCGATGGTGGTGATCTCTCGGCCTTCATACTGAACGGCGAGCGACAGGCACGACAGGATGCGTTCGCCGTCCACCAAAACGGTGCAGGCGCCGCAGGCGCCCTGATTGCATCCTTTCTTTGACCCGGTCAGCCCCAGATGTTCGCGCAAAGCGTCGAGCAGCGAGGTGCGCGGTTCGAATTCAAGCGGATAGTCCGTCCCGTTGACCCTGAGGCGTACCAAGGATTTGCTTGCGGGCGAAAGGAGTTCCGCTTGGGGCATTTCGTTGGAAGGCTGCATAGTCGCGTCCCCTGCAATGATACCAACCTACGCTGGATTCGACAGCCTCAGAGCTGCCTACCTCCATGGCTTCCTTCAACAGTCGTTGGATTGGCGGTGACCCCTCGGAAGGAGCCTTGCGCAAGAAAATGTAGAGCAGATTTATCAGCGCACTTTGCCCGTTCTGACGAAGTTTTTGCCTAAAACGCTGGGCACTTCGTCGTCGCTGCCGAGCACCCTGGACTGATACTAGGTCCTCCCACCGCTGGCAGCGGGATTGCAACGAGGCTCCCGGTCGTGTCATGGCCGTGCCGGCGACAGCTATCGCGACCGCAGGCGCCACACATCGCGTTGAGGCGGTGCGCCGAAGACACGGCCGTATTCACGACTGAACTGCGACGCACTTTGGTATCCAACCAACCTAGCCGCTTGGCCGACGTCCATATTCTGGTTCAGCATCAACTGCCGCGCTTCTTGCAAGCGCAACTGTTTCTGAAATTGCAGCGGACTCATTCCCGAGACGGCACGGAAGTGCTGCCTGAACGTGGAGGGACTCATGTTTGCCCTGGCCGCCAACTCGTCCACGCGAACGGCCTTTGTGAAATTCTCTTTGAGCCAGGCCACGATCCTGGCGATTTGCTGACGGGGAGGTTCCTCCGCCACAAGCTGTCGCAAGTGAGGTCCGTGGGGACCCATCAGCAGGCGGATGATGATTTCTTGCTGGATCAGGGGAGCCAAGCGCGGGAGGAGGATGGGATCGTCGAGCAAATCGATCAGCCGGCGCAGAGCATCGAGCAAGCCCGGATCAAGCCATTCGACTGAAACCGGCCCAAGTGTGGCAGCCACGTCAGAGAGCAGCAGCTTCATCTCCGACGCCGTTTGTGCGACTGAGTGCGGGTCCAGCCTGAGCAGGAGGCCGAGATAGGGTTCGCGTGTCGTGGCACGCGTGACATGTGAGACGACCGGCAAGTCGATCGTCGTCAGCAGACACTGGCCGGGGAAGTAGTCGATGATCTTATCGCCCACCATGACATGCTTGTCGCCCTGCGCCGCGAGGGCCAAGCTGAGGGGGTAAATGCATGGTACCGGCTCAGTCGGTGCATCCCGGCGGTGAAATGAAAGCGCCGGAAGCGCCGTTTGGTAGTCACCGGCGCTATCGACATGGCGCTCGATCGCGTTCGCCAGGACAGCAATCGCTGACCATTCCGCATTCATCGCGCCATCGTGTCGAAACATGCAGTTGACCTTCCGCAGTTCGTGGCATGAGGGCTCGCGACCCCAGACGGAATTGTAATCTTGTATTGCTACTTGCCACTCGACGCTGGAGCAAGCGACAGACACAACATAGACCGGATCTTTGTCAGCAGTGGGTCAGCAACTGATGATGATCTCTGCCCTTCGTGAAGATCTTCCTGCAATGGGCGAGCAGACCAACGCCTTACCTCCGGCCTATGCCATGAGCCGACATTATCGGGCTTCGACAAGGCTCCTAAACCTGTTGTCGCGAAGGTGAACCGCGCCAGTCGCTTATGGAGCGGCACGGCTCGACCCGTTGCCACCAAAACCGTGTTTGGCTTCACTCCCGAAGCAGACACGATTTTCCGCAATCAACGATGCGCTCTCCGTCCGCTGGAAGGACGTGGATATGAGTGCTCCAACGATCCGCATCCTCAAAACCAAGAACCGCCATCCTCGCACGATCCCGCTCACACCCAAGGCGGTTGAGATATTGGCTGGAGACAAAGGATGATCGGGTATTCCCCGTGACATCAAATGCTGTTCGTCTCGCGTGGAAGCGGAGGACGGGGGCTGGTCTTGAGGATTTACAGCTACATGACTTGAGGCATGAGGCTGTGTCTCCCTTCCTTGAATATGGACTAACCGTGCCTGAGGCAGCTCTAATCAGGGACACCGTGATCCACGCATGTTGAGCCGCTACACCACTCACCTGAGGCCGGAAAGGTGGCTGAGAGGCAGGCGAAGGTAACAACCTGGGAAGGCGAGAAGAAAGATCTGCGAGATTAGAATGTCACCTCTCAGACCTTTCAAACCGCGCATGTCAAACAGCGCATGACCCAACAGCCTATTGACGGCAGCGGCGGACCCGGCGTGTGACTATATCGCCATCCTCGTCCTCTTCACGAATGACCACGGTTCGGCAGCGATTTACGCTTCCTGTCGATAGTTCATCGTCGTCGTAAACACGACGGCGCTCAATATACCGACGCTCATAGCGACGTTCATCAGGTCCAACCCGGACGCTCGGACCATCGGGTCCAATACCGAATTGAACTTGAGCCAATGAAGGCGTCGAAGTGACGACAGCTGATCCAATCAACGCCGCCGTTAATAGCCAAGTTGCCTTCTTCATCATTTCCGTACCCTCGTAAATGACCGTCGCGAGCCAACGCATTACTTTGCGTTACGTTTCATGGACGCGTGAGGCAGATTGGAATGGCGTGGAGGCGACAAAAGAAAAGCGCCCGGGAGGGCGCTCTCAAGTGTTCGGCCCGTAGGGGCAAATCCAAGGCCGAGAAGCAACGGTAAATGAAAAATTAACAGACCAACACAGCTCGAAGGTATTACCCCTTCTGGATGCCTGTTCACGCAGGGACCAAATCAGATACCGCTAAGGTAGTCCGTAGGGGCATCACGGGCGCAGGGCCGCAGACTTGAACCGGATCAGAGTTCAGGCGCGGCCCTTTTCTTTAGCGTAACCGAGCTTTCAGGCCCTGAGTTTCCCAACAATCCACCTCTCAAGCCTCGGCAGTCCCTTCCGCTGTACCCCAACCCAGCTAGTCCAACCTTTCAGGCCCAGGACATGGATAAACAGGATGCGGATGGTAGCCCGGCTAAGGTTTAACACTATAGTTGAGTTCTCATTCACGAACTCGTGATGGGAACCCAATGCGTCCGAGCGATCCATTTCCGCTAGAGCGTTGTTCCAGTCGCCTGAGGGCGGCGATTTTGTCAGAGTTCCAAGGGCGACATCCCACACTTCAGGAAGTGGCGAGCATCCCACCGCGACAGTGGTTAACGGTACCTGGCGTCGGCCAGACCTTGCTCATGGAACTGGAGGCTGTTGTCGGGGGGCATCAAGAGTGGATGAAGACTAGTACCCCTGCAAGCCCGACCGACGCCGAAATGATTGATCAGCTTGAACGATTACAGCGTGATCTGGAACGTCTCCGCCGCGAGCTCCGGACCCTCATAGATAACATTCGACGGAAACCGTTTAATCCTGACAGTCCAGACGACCGCTGACCTCACGGCGAAAGGGGAGGCATCGGAAAGCCCTTGGTTGTGCCTTCTATTAGGGAGCATGGAATGACGCTCCCTCTCAGCTCCCTCTTCCCTACCGTTTAACGATCGCCCTCGCGGAAGCGGATCACCGTAGCTGAGGGTTTGCCGATCTGTGGGTTTGTCAGGGTATTTTTATCACCCCTTAGCCGCCCTACCGTCCAAGAAAGGCTGAAGCCAAGATCGTAGTTGCATACGCTGACACAACAAAGAAGGGGCCAAGCACAGACGCCGACACAAGTAGGAGAAGCGAGTTCTTGAGGGTACGCATGGTGAGGCTCCTGTGTTTTGGAGCCTTTAGCCTAAGGCTGAGAGTGTTAACCCATGGCTAACCTTAGCCTTAAAGGTTCGAACGCTCAGAGTTACAACACCGCAAGCGTAGCCATTCGTTGCTATCGCGCTATCGTTCTTCTGAGCAAGGAAGGCTGATGGAAAGGCCCAAGGTCCGTGAGGTCCTCCGGTCCTGGTACCGCCAAGCTGCCATCTCATTCTTGGACTGAGGCCATGATGGCGAAGCACATCGCGGCGTCCCTCAACTTGTTCAGCCGCCAGTACGGTGGGCTTGGCCCCTGCCTGCAAGGGTCAGCCGGGTACCGGCCGCAGCATAACCGGAAGGGCGATGGGTGGAAATGTGAGCCGTACCCACGCCGCCGCTGACTCGAGCCAGCCGGCAGAGTTCAATCCGAAGGGTTTATGCAAACTGGCTTCTCAGGCATGACTATGCCCTTGCTCGTGCAGCCAATGCTTTACGCCACTTCAAGGCGGCGTTGTTGCGCCACTCGACGACAAACCGGAGGGCGCAAGCCGCCACGGCCAATCCTATACCTGCTCGCCACCACCTTATGTTCGGGGATGGTTCAAGATTATGCCACCCCACCAAGTTGAGCACCGGCTCCTCGACGAAAACCAGGAGGAAGTACGATATGAGGAACATGACGATGGCGATCACTGCTGCTGCAACATATTTCATCTCGCCTCACCCATTCCCACGCCTCGATAACGTGCCCTGCGTTGAATCCATCAGAGCATGATCGGTCCTGTGTGGTTAACGAATACCTGCGGAAAGCCCCATTGCCTTCAGGCGAGGTGAGTTTCGCCCAGTCCCTTACGAGGTACTTGAGGGTCTGCCCTGCCGAATGGCGAGAAATTCTCCGAGCCTATTGCTCAGCCCGAGTTCAGCCTTCATCCCCATCCATAGTGCAAATCCACTTTTGGGTCCGATGCTCTAGATGCTAGCTTAGTGCATGGATGACCTGGTCCGTTTCTTACGAGGGTAGAACGCTTGGTCGTAGACTTAGCTATGTCATTGCTGTTTATCGCTGCCGGCTCTCTCGGGATGCTTCTGCTGCTTGTCAGTTGGTTCGGCGGTAGGATGATAGAGCCTGAGTTAGAGACCAACCTTGATCCAATCCTAGGTACGCGGGATCAACTCGCTATCTATGAGTCTCAAGGCTCCTTTGTTCCTATGCCACGCCACCTCACAACCCATGATGAAATGGTGACTTGGATGGTCCGGGAAATGCCTAAGCTCGTCGCAAATCCGCCTTCCAGTGGATCATGAGAAACGGCAACAACGGCAAGGTCCGAACAAAGTGCCAGGGCTCAGGCTAATCCATCTGCTGCGTCAGCTAAAAGCAGCAGATGCGGCGCCAGGATTACGGCTGAGACTACACTGGCCAAGGCTCCTCCGAAGCGGAGGCTTTAGCGTGGGACCTAGAATCTAGGCCGGGAAGAGGCGCAACCTTGGCTAAACAAAAGAGGCTCCTCGTAAGGAACCTCAGTTTCACAGAGGAGGACCGATGACGTCAGCCAAGACAGTCTCATCCTGCGTCTCAGGCTGGTCAATTCAAGTATCCTTACAGATAGTGAAAGAACGCCTGCCCTCACGACGGCAGGAAGGCGCCGACATATCCTGAAAAATCTTGAGAGCTTATCGCTCAGCCTATGTTCAGCCCTGTTCCCGGTGAGGCGGGAAGTCCGCGCCTACGCCTCCATGGCCACGCCGTACCAGCCTACGATTTCGGGATTACCTCTCTAGAGAGGAGCTGCCACCTACTAAGAATGGATAGCCTATATTGCCCTCTGCCAACTGGACAAGTTATCTTTTCATATCAGAAAAATACGGAGGAATGGCCATGTGGGGAATCAAAAATAACCACGCCTTGTATGGCCGCAATATCTCAAGATCTAGAGTAAATCTGACGGAGATAGATTTAAAGATACTTTGGGTGTCTCGCACACTGAGCACCATTGATTATCAGTACGAACCAGAATTCGTCAGGATAAATCAGAGTCTTGTTCATAAAGACATCAAGACGCTCATGCGTAAGGCGCTGATCTCGAGCTACCGCAGAAAGCGGGCACCTTATGTAAAGCTGCTTGCAGAGTTGCGGAGCCAGCAGCGCAAGTCCTCCGCTCATAATTCGGCAGATTAAGCTATACACATCGAGAGTAGGCCTCCAGGCATGGCAGCAATGCTCAAGCGGCACCTGCCGGTTTCAGTTCACGGTCACCACCCGCACACCTCTGCACGCAGCCAAGCCCCCGCTTCAGGTGTAGCTGTCGGACCGCTGGCTGGATCACGGCTGCGGGAGACAGGAGAGCTTACATCGAGCCGGGCAGCCCTTGGGAGAACGGCTATTGTGAAAGCTTCAACTCAAAGCTCTGGGACGAACTGCTGAAAGGAGAGATCTTCTACACGCTCGAGGAGGCTCAGTTGATCATCGAGAGCTGGCGACGGCACTACAACATGGGGCGCCCGCACCAGAAGTCTTGCTGCCGGCTTCCAAGCTGGCGCCGGAACCAACGCTGAATTTACATCACACACGGATCACCCACATGGGGCAGGCCACCCTACTTCGCCCCTCGCCGTCGGCTATGCACTCGGGCGCTTTTCTTTCGAGTGCATCAAAACCGAAATCCCGCCAAGCGGGAGGGAGGACCGAACGGAATTTATGCAGCGCTCCCGCGAGGTTCTGAACCTCGATGCGGGCTGTTCAGGTACCCTCGCTCAATGAACATCATCCCTGTTGGAGAGAGGATTACGGGAACTCATTCCTCGCCATCTATGCTCCACGGCTTTCGAGATACATGCGTGCCGCTTTAATGGTGCTCTCGCATTGTAGGGATGTGCTCAGCACATCCTCTGGTGCTGCCCTACCCGTCCAAACGTCGAGGGCGGTTGTCACCACCCAGACAGGCTCGGCCATGGCTCGTTCCGCGAGTCTTGGCAGCGAACCCTCGGCACATGCTCTCACATCCGCAATGACAGCCTGAGGCGCTCGGACTTCAGCGAGCCGTTTGTTCATCTCATCCTGGAGAGGATCAACGACCAGCAGGTTGATGACGAAAGCGAGAATGTCCTGGATCATGGCTACCTCTTTGCCGGCCGTCAGATCAGTTGGGATCCGACATCACGCAAGTGCCAGCTGGCTCACGTCAGAGGGGCCCGGATCAAGGGTCTTGCGTGAAGGTAAGCGTAAACGGGAAGGGTTCAAGGCCTCTTTGCTGACATGGCAACGGCGTCAAGGGAAGGTCATGCCGCAGGTAGGACACCTTCGCAGGCGGAGGCTGCATAAAAGAAGAGCGCCCGTGTTCGTGGCGCTCGAGGGTGGCCGCCTTTCACGGCCAGTTACAGGGAGACGACCGTGCACGTGCCAACTGGGCACAAGAGAAGGCTGCGCTCAAAACGTGACCGATTGGTTAAAGCCCAAGCAGAATCCTCGTTTGGATAGACGGTGAATAAGGCTCAGCTTCACTCATCAAAGCATCCTTTGTGATTACTTCTTTATGGAAATTGATCGGAACTTCCGCGAATTTTCCTACTTCTTGGGAAAGGGGGCTCCTGAACCGCTTGTCCAGAGGAGAGTGGAAATGAGTTCGTCTGTGTTGCTGCGCCGCAAAGAAACATTCGCGGGTGTAGCCCTATTGCTGGCCTCGTGCCTGGCTTGGCAGCCTTCGGCCGCCCAGGTTAATGCCGGAGGCGGGGTCAGCATCGGCGGCTCCGATGGGATCGGTGCCGGCGTGGGTGCAAGCATCGGTGGCTCTGACAGCGTTAGCGCGGGAGCAGGTGCCAGCATCGGCGGGTCGGACGGCATCAGCGCGGGCGCTGGAGCGAATGCCGGCGGATCGGGCGGGATCTCTGCCGGTGGGGGAGCAAGCCTGGGCGGCTCCGGCGGCGCCAACGCCGGAGCAGGTGCGAGCATTGGCGGCTCAGGCGGCGTAGCGGCTGGTGTCGGAGTCAGCCTCGGCGGATCTGACGGCGCCGACGTCGGCCTTGGTGCCAGCATCGGCGGAGCGAGCGGCGTCACTGCCGGGGTAGGAGCCAACATTGGCGGCAGCTCCGGCAATGGAGCTTCACCAGGGAATGTCGGCGGGGCCGGCTCCTCCCCTCCTGGAGGCATCCGGAATCCCACCACGACAGGCAGCATCAATCCAGGGACTGCCACGCCAGGAACGGTCGATCGAGCCCCAACGGCTCGCCTCACGGCCGAACTCAGCCGCATGAGCGAAACCCAACGGCAGCAGCTGCGTCGCAATTGTGCGACCGTGCTTGCGTCCCCCGACAGTTATGAGGCGGATATGTCGGCTCTGTGCAATCTCATGAGCCGAATGTCATCCCGATAGGAGACGCGGAGCGGGTGGAGGTTTCTCTCCACCCGCTTCTTGTCTTGGAACAGCCGACTTGCAAGCAGCATCTTGCAAGCAGCATTCTGTTGACTTGCGCCAAGGAGAGCACGGCAAATGCGCTGCTATTTTCATCTCGTGCGCTATCATGATGCCATCTTTGACGAGACTGGCATCGAGGTCACGGACCTCAAGGCAGCGGAAACCGAAGCCCTGAAGGCGATCGACGAACTCCGAGAGGAGGACAGCGCGGCCAACGAAGACTGGCAGGAGTGGCAACTCAATGTCACCGACAGATCAGGACAAGTCCTCCTGTCCATTCCACTTGATCCTGCGCCGGAACAGAAGACGCCAAAGCGATTTCAGCACACTACGTTGAGACGGGCTACTCAAATCCACGGACTGCTGATCGGAATCGGAGCCGTGACGGAATACCTGAGCTTGCTTCTGCTGCGATGATGGAATCATCCACGAGCGGCAGGCGCCCCAGCTACGACGTCGATACAGCAGGTATTCCAGAAGAGCTGGAGGCCATAATCAGCCTCGCTGGCATGAGCGCCTCTTCCCGCGGCACAGACGGTGCTGACCAGTAAGTTCAGAGGGAGAGGTGGTGTCGCGGAAGTGCTTCACCTTTCGCGTATATGTGGAGGCATAACGAGAGGGTTAGGAGAACCCTTGGTTCTGCCTGAGACCCCTGCCCGTCCGCACCAGCTAAATCCTCAATTTCGTCTATGGGCGCTGCTGGGGTTTAGGGATCGGCGCCGAGTGGCGCGGCTTGGGCTCCTGCACAAGCCGGAATTGCACCGGGGCTGATGTCCAGTCCCAGGGCGTCTGCAGGGGATACGTGCAGGGTGTGAACAGGCTTTGCCCTGCCGCATTCCTCACTTCGAAAACGAAGCCGGGCCGCTCCATTCGGGCGCAGTCCTGCCACTGATCGAAATCGATCCAGTCGCTCATTGCCGTCTCCTCATCGCCTGATCAGAGATAGAAGTCGCTGCTGGCGAGAGCCGATATGCCAGAGACCTTGATATGGAAGTCCGCGACCTTGTCACCGTTGATATCACCGGACAGGACTCCACTGCTGAACTTCAGCTGACCTGCCTGGCCGCCGAAGGCCTTACTGCCGATAAACGAGAACGCCTGATCACCGGACAGCTTGCTGTTGGCGTCAATGGTGCGCAGGTCAATGTGATCAACCCCACGCACGAAGTCCCTGATCGTGTCAGGAGCGCTCGGCAGCGAGTCCTTGATGGAGTTGAAGTCGAACACATCAGCGCCTGCCCCGCCGGACAGAAAGTCAGCGCCGGCATCGCCGCGCAGCACGTCGTTGCCGCCGCGACCGTACAAGGAGTCATTCCCTGAGCCGCCCCGGATCACGTTGGCAGAATCATTGCCGCGCAGAGAATCGGCATAGCCGCTGCCGGTCAGGTTTTCGATGCCCACATAGGTGTCCCCGTACGCATCCTGGGTGTTGCTGGATGTCACCATCAGGTCGGCGACAAGCCCTTTCACGGCTGTTGCATAGCTGGCGGTGTCCGCGCCGGCTCCGCCATCGAGATAGTCGCGACCAGCCCCGCCGGTCAGCACGTCGTTGCCGTCCTTGCCATAGAGCTTGTCGTTGCCGCCCTTCCCGTCAAGCGTGTCATTCCCGGCTCCGCCCGAAAGTGTATCATTGCCCGTCCCGCCAGTGCGGTTGAGATTCTGTGGAGCCACAGCAATCGCGCTGCTGTTTATCTCGGATAAGGAATAGGTCTTGTCGGAGAATTGGAACCACTCGGCATTTTTGATCAGGTCCTTACCGTCCGGTGAGCCAGAGCGTGAATCCGTGACCTGGAGCGAGCCGTCCGAGAGCTTTGAGACGGTGTAATTCGAACGTAAGCCACCGAGTACAACGGTATCGGTTCCGATGCCGCCATCCAGGATGTCGTTGCCCTTCCCACCGACGAGGCGGTCATTGCCGGCCCCGCCAAGGAGTGAGTTCGCGGCATCGTTGCCGGTCAGAGTATCACTGCCCGAGCCGCCGACGGCGTTTTCGATGAGCGAGCGGGCATCACCCTTGTAGAGCAGCGCGTTTGCGATGTTGCCAGCCGCAACCTTCGAGCCGTCATAATGCAGTTTCGCGAGCTGGGCCGTCGAGGTGATACTCCACTGTCCTGGCCGCAGATCGACCTTGAGATTGCTGCTGTAATTCGAGAAGTCGTAGGTATCGGTGCCACCGCCGTCCCACACCGTCTGGAAGATCTTGTTGCCGCCGGGCGCACCCTGGCCGACACCGTTGACGATCATCTCGCCAGTGGCCGAGTTCCATTTGTAAGTGGTGTTGCCGCTGTTGGTCGTGAAGTTGGCGCCGTACATATGCTGGATCGCGGCTATGTCGTACATCATCAGCGATTGCGCATAGCCCCAGGTCTCGTTGACGTAGCCGCTGGTGGTGGAGGCACCGACATACGAGCGATAGCTCATCACCGTATACTGCATCGCGTCCCGGTCAGCCGGCATGCCGCTCTCATGGGGATGCTCGAGGCCGAGCGCATGACCGATCTCATGGACGAAGGTGAGATAAGCGTAGTTGCCCTTTACAGGAGCATTGTAGTCGGTGCTGTTGAACCAAGCGTCTCCGCCGACGGCGCTGGTGGTCGGAAAGTAAGCCCAGGCCGTACCTGGCAAATCAGATTTGGCAAAGCGCAGATCTGCGTGCTGCGCGGTCGTCTCAGTGATCTCAGTGAAGCTGAGATTGGCGACGGAGGCATACATCTTCAGCGAAGAGCGAACCGCCGCCTGCTGCGTTGTGTTCAGCGCACCAAAATTGTCTGCTGTCTCACCGCTGCCATAGCCGGAGCCGTAGAAGGAGGCGTTAGTGGGGAAGCTGTAGGTGAAGCTGTTCACCGCCCATTTGACATCTCCCAGGACACCATCAATGTAGGCGTTTCCGGTCAAGCTGTACGAAGTAACAGCAGGCATTGGACCATCCATTTGTTGTAATCAGAGTTCGTCGTTCTGCGGCTTAGGGGATCGGCTTCCGGCATGTGGCCCAGCCAGCAAGAGTCGCTGTAGCCGTCAGTGTCTCTATGCCACCGATATAGAGATTCCTGATTGGGCGTTCCATTCAGGCAGATGGACTAGGCCATTCAGATAGGGAATTAAGTTCCTGCCCTTCGCATTCCGCGGGCACCTTGTGGCTCTGTTGATCATGGCACCAACAACCATGCTAATTAGGAACCTGGACCGGAAATATGAACTCTTTCCACCGCGAACGCGTTGTTCCCAGGAAGGATTTGCAACTCAATATCCCATCATGCTGGTCGACGAGAGCATCTGGAGCAGAGGGCTTTATGTGCCAGCTCCAATCGCATATGCGGATCTCATGGCCCACCTCGGGCGCGAGCTCGCTCTGGCGTATGGCAACAATGCGCAAGAGCCTCTGCCGGAACAGTGGTTACAGTTGCTGAAACAGCTTCCTTGAGTCAGCCATGGAGGTGCGATGAGCAACTGGCGGAATGGCAAGCTCGTTGGCACACCTCCTTCAGACCCGTTTCCTCAAACGAGGGCGAGAAGCCCCCCGACCATCCGACTGACCCGCTTTGAGGTCGAACGCCCTGTTGTGAATGGCCCTACGGGAGCAGGATGACCCGATCCTCCCGATCATAGAAAGAGATATTGTTGTTCGGTGGGCGAAGCGGTTTCCCGCCTCGCCCACCGAAGATTAGGCCGCGAACTGGTTCATGGTATTGTGCGCGCCGCTGGCCTTCAGGGCGGCTTCGCCGGAGAAGTATTCCTTGTGGTCGTCGCCGATATCGGAGCCGGCCATGTTCTGGTGCTTCACGCAGGCGATACCCTGGCGGATTTCCTGGCGCTGCACGTTGCGGACGTAGCCCAGCATGCCCTGATCGCCAAAGTACTCCTTCGCGAGGTTGTCGGTGGACAGAGCCGCCGTGTGGTAGGTCGGCAGCGTGATAAGATGGTGGAAGATGCCCGCGCGCCTGGCGCCATCCGCCTGGAAGGTGCGAATGCGTTCGTCGGCCTCCTTCGCGAGATCCGTATTGTCGTAGTCCACACTCATGAGCTTGGCGCGATCATATTTCGACACGTCCTTGCCCGTTTTCTCCCACGCATCGTAGACCTGCTGGCGGAAGTTGAGCGTCCAGTTGAAGGACGGCGAGTTGTTGTAGACGAGCTTCGCGTTGGGGATAACCTCGCGGATGCGGTCCACCATGCTCGCGATCTGCTCGATATGCGGCTTCTCGGTTTCGATCCAGAGAAGATCGGCGCCATTCTGCAGGGCGGTGATGCAGTCGAGCACGCAGCGATCCGCGCCCGTGCCGGGCCGGAACTGGAAGAGATTGCTTGCCAAGCGCTTCGGGCGCATGAGCTTGCCGTTACGGTTGATCACCACATCGCCATTGATGCAGTTCTCTGGCGTGATCTCCTCGCAGTCGAGGAAACTGTTGTAGAGATCGCCGATGTCGCCCGGCTTGTGGCTGATGGCAATCTGCTTCGTGAGACCGGCCCCGAGCGAGTCCGTACGCGCCACGATCAGACCGTCATCGACCCCGAGCTCAAGGAAGGCGTAGCGCACGGCTCGGATCTTGGCGACGAAGTCCTCGTGCGGAACGGTGACCTTGCCGTCCTGGTGACCGCACTGCTTCTCATCCGACACCTGGTTCTCGATCTGGATGCAGCAGGCACCGGCTTCGATCATCTTCTTCGCAAGAAGATAGGTGGCCTCCGCGTTGCCGAAGCCCGCATCGATATCGGCGATGATCGGAACGACATGGGTCTGATAGTTGTCGATGGCGTTGAGGATTTCCTTTTCCTTGATCGCGTTGCCGCTATGACGCGCGGCATCGAGATCGCGGAACATCAAGCCGAGCTCACGGGCATCGGCCTGACGCAGGAAGGTATAGAGCTCTTCGATCAGCGCAGGAACGCTGGTCTTCTCGTGCATGGACTGATCGGGCAACGGACCGAACTCGGAGCGCAAAGCGGCGATCATCCAGCCGGAGAGATAGAGATAGCGGCGCTTCGTGGAACCGAAATGCTTCTTGATCGAGATCAGCTTCTGCTGGCCGATGAAGCCGTGCCAGCAGCCAAGCGACTGCGTATAAAGAGACGGATCGGTATCGTAAGCGGCCATGTCCTCGCGCATGATCTTCGCGGTGTAGCGCGCGATGTCGAGCCCGGTCTGGAAGCGGTTCTGCAGACGCATGCGCGCAACCGATTCCGCGTTGATGCCATCCCAGGTCTTCGCGGTTTCGATGGTGCGGTGAGCCTGTGCAATCTGATCTAGGTAAGCCACTTTCTTAATCCTCGCTTTGGGGAAGGTTGAACGAGGAAGTAGCCGGGGCGTTCGGGAGCGGGAAGACAAGTTAAGGTCCAGGTGTGAAGCTTTACAAGATAGCATCTGTTAATCTGTAAATTTTTGACACTTCGCGTGGTAAAGCTATGCGACTGATCCCATTGGGAAATTGTCTGATGTCAGCATTGCGCGATCCTGCCAGCTCAAAAGAGATACATCTTAAGTCTATGGTTTTTTCAGAGAAAAAGGACACCTCTCGTCAGACTGCCAGACGGGTGTCAGAACTTTTGAGGTGATCTCGCGCGACAATGTAAAGACCTTACAAATCGTGACCTTCAAAGGTGATCACTCACTCAGTGACGATGCCTTTGCAAAGAAATGACAAGAGGCATGAAGAATCCATCTAGGACATCAACAGAAGAGGCTTGGCACCCAAACGGGACAATCGCCGATGCGGCGAGCCGCGAGACCAGATACGGATTTCGCGCGAGTGCAGGAACGGTGAAGCTCCGGACGCCGTTGGTATGTCTCTACTTCCTGCCTGAAGCGAGACGAGGATTTCAGCCATGCCGACGGTCATCGCTATCGAAGCCAAGCCCCTCGGCGTAGGAGACATCAATAGCGAGTTTCACCACCTTTATCTGGTGAAGACGGTCACCGACAGCCAAGGTCGCATTTTGTCGGAGAAGGTGATCCGAGGCAGCTTCGAGTCTGACGGAAGTCTCGGAACTCTCGCGAATGTCGATCTGGCATCCTCTCCCGACAGGCGCGGATCGGATACACCTCAAGAGCGGCATCGCACCTTGCTGGATCTCGGCGGCCGCAATGCCGATGACGTCTGGAGAGTCATGGTCCAGCATGCCGTGAATATCGATGCCACCTATCTGCCTTACAGTTTCGATATCTATCAGCAGTTTCCTGGGGGCGATCTCAACAGCAATTCGGTTGTCGCCTCCGTGCTTCATAGCGTCGGTATCAGTTGGTCCGTGACCTATCCCATCGGAATCCGCCCAGGGGAGGCACCGCTCTACGGCCAGCTCCAATACATGAATGTCAATGATGTTCTTTATGGAACAGCACGCAACGACCGCATTTACGGTGGCGTCGGACATGATACCCTTTTTGGTGGGGCGCTCAACGACAAGCTTTACGGCGAGAGCGGAAACGACAGGCTTTATGGAGCAAGCGGCAGCGACTACATGGCGGGAGGCTCTGGCAACGACCGCCTTTACGGTGGGGACGGCAGGGACGTCCTCATCGGCAACTCAGGTTACGATGCCTTCGTGTTCAACACACGAGCGAATAGCGTCACGAATCTCGATACGATCTCGGATTTCTCGGTCGTCTATGACAGGATCTGGCTCGATAACAACGTCTTCACCGCCCTTGGGACCACGGGCCTCTTGAGGTCATCGGCATTCTGGACCGGCACCGCTGCTCATGACACCAATGATCGGGTCGTCTACGATTCTGCCCATGGAGTTCTCTATTATGACCCGGATGGCAGCGGTGCCACGGGGCAGGTCGCCGTTACGAAGCTCTCGACAGGACTGAAGATGACCTACGCCGATTTTCTCGTGGTTTAGTCGCGGCCTGCCTCCTGATCCGCTGTCATCTCTTGCGGGCTCGGACGGGTGACGATGTAGAGAGCAACACTGCCCATGATGGCAGCGAGGATGAAAGGCACATAAGGGCTCCGGGTCAGCCCGACGGTGATGACATAGGACAGCGCAAGCGTCAGCAGCGCATAGATCTTCGCACGCGAGGCGATGGCGCGCTGGTCGCGCCAGGTGGTCAGAAGAGCGCCAAAACGGGGGTGCTTATAAAGCCGTTCGGCTAATGCCGGATTGGATCGGGCAAAGCACCATGCGGCCAGGATCACGAAGGGGGTCGTCGGCAGTACTGGCAGCACGATCCCGATGATACCGAGCACGAGGCTCGTGTAGCCGAGAGCAAGGTGAAACCTGCGCATGCTTCCTGTCCTACGTCTGCCTGCCCATGATCCAGATAGAACGCACACTTCTTCCAATCGTGCCTGACGACCAATCAGCGCAGCAGTTCCTGCTCCACGCTCGCTCCGATATCCAGAAGCCTGCGATCCTGGCCGTGCCGCGCCATCAGCATGAATCCGACGGGACGCTCGCAATCCGGCAACGGCAGCGACAAGGCCGTCAGATCGAACTGGTTGGCCACTTGCGTGTTGCGCAGGATCAGGCCATCCGTCTCGTTGTAGAGCTGCTCGTCGGCCTCCAACGGAGCCATCAGAGGCGCCGAGATGGCGGTCGTCGGGAGGGCCAGCACGTCGACAGGGGCGAGGCGCTGATCCATAGCCTCTACCAGGGCGTGGCGGCGGCGCATCATGCGCAGATAGACGTGAGCCGGAACCGCGCTGCTGCGCGCGAGCCAGTACTGAACCCGCGGATCGATCTCAGCCGAACGGCTCTCGAGCCAATCCGCATGAACCTCCGCAGCTTCAATGGAAGCGATGGAGGCTGCTGCGGTCGTCTCCCGCATGGCCATGAGAAGGTCATCGATGGCGTGGTCGACGATTGCTGCCCCGGCCTGCGAGAGACGGCCCAAGGCTCTCTCGAACGCCTCCTCCACCATCGCTTCGCCGCGCGAGAAGAGGCGCCCTCGCGGAATACCGATCCGCAATCCCGCCAGCGGATAGGGTTCGAGCGTGCGGGGCTCCTCCCCTGCCATGATTGCGTCGGCGAAAGCGCAATCCTGCACGGAGCGGGCAAGCGGGCCGATGGAATCGAGACTGGGCGAGAGCGGAAAAGCGCCTTCCAACGGCACGCGTTTCGCCGTCGGCTTGAAGCCCACGATGCCGTTGAGGGCGGCCGGAATACGCACCGAGCCTCCCGTGTCGCTGCCGATGGAAATCTCGGATGTGCCCTCCGCCACCGAGACGCCAGCTCCGGACGACGAGCCGCCGGGGATCCGCAACGGATCCACCGCATTGCCGGGGGTGCCGTAATGCGGGTTCAGGCCGAGGCCGGAGAAGGCGAACTCCACCATGTTGGTCTTGCCCAGGATCACGGCGCCTGCTTGGCGCAGGCGGCGAACGATCGCAGCATCCTGCGCGGCGGGCGGGGCATGACGCAGCACGACGGAGCCTGCAGTCGTCGGCTCACCCGCCACATCGAACAGATCCTTGATGGAGATGAGCGAGCCGTCGAGCGGGCCCAAGGAGATTCCCGCCTGCCGACGTGCGTCGGCAGCATCCGCAGCAGCTCGGGCGGCGGCTGGATAAAGGTTCAGGAAGACCCGCTCATCGTCCTCCCGGGCCGCCAGTCGCGCCAGGATCATTTCGAGCTTGTCTCGCACCGTCATCATGGAAGCATCCGACTTGAATGTAAGCTTTCTCTGCCACCATCAGGGGGCGCGACGAAGAGTCAAGACGTCGGATGATTGCGCGGCCGGGTTCCAGAAGATGGATCGGCCGGGAGAGCAGCCTCCTGTTGCGAGTTCGCCTTGCTTCTCAATCAGCCGACTTCTTGAACCGGCATGAGAATGCGCACCAGCACCTCAGGCCTGTCGGACGGCCACTCGACGCTTGCGCTGAGCTGCCGCGCCAAGCCCTTCAGGATGGCGCCCGAAGCACCGTTCTGCGCCGCCCGCTTCTCCTCGGGACTGAAGGCATCATCGGATAACTGAAAGAGGAGCCGGCCGTCGCGAACCCGCATGGAGAGCTTCAGCTTGCCGTGCCGCTCCTTGTATGCGTGGGTGAGGGCATTCACGATGATCTCATTGAACAGAAGCGCCATGGGCGCGGCCTTTGCCGCTTCCACTTCGATGTTCTCGACGTCGAACTCGGGGGTGATCGTCACACCGGAAACTGCAGCCGCCAGTTCCTCGCAGATCCCACGCGCGAAATTGCTGGCGTCGAAGCGGGACGAGCCCTTTCCGTCATAGAGATCACGATGCGCTGCGCCGAGAGCCTGAAGGCGCTCTCTCATGCGCTCCAGCACCCGGATCGTTGCCTCATCCTCCGCATGCCGGATCTCGATGCCGATCAACGACATGAGAAGCTGCAGGTTGTTCTTCACACGATGGTCGAGCTCATGCAGAAGCGCAGTCCGCTCATCAAGAAGCTTCTGCAGGGCGTCCTGAGCCTGACGCTTCTCGGCCCGTTCGCGCGCCTCGGCAAGCGCACGCAGCACCGTCGCGGGCAACCGGTCCAGCCTGTCCTTGATGACGTAATCCGTCGCGCCGCGCTTGAGCGCCTCGACGGCCACCTCCTCGCCAAGCGCCCCGGAGACAAACACAAAGGGCAGTTCCGGGCACTGTTCCCGCACGAGGGCGAGAGCATTCAATCCATCGAAACCGGGCAAAAGGTAATCGGCCAGCACGAGGTCCCATTCACCATCGCGGAGCGCCCGGGAAAAATCCTCCTCCAGGATGACGCGCTCCATCGAGACCGACAGACCGGCTGAGGACAGAGCCTCTGTCACCAGCTCGGCATCGAGCGCGCTATCCTCCAGGAGGAGGATGCGGAGCGATCGGCTGGATTGGTGAACGGCCGGCTGGTCCATGGGCTCAAAACCTAACGATCAGCCCGCCCCGGTGGCGGCTCGTTGAGGATGGCCCAGAACACGCCGAGATCCTGGATCGCATCGAAGAATTCGCGAAAGCCCACCGGCTTCACCACGAAAGCGTTGACGCCGAGCTCGTAGCTGCGGATCAGATCGCTTTCTTCTCGCGAAGAGGTGAGCATCACCACCGGCGTCTGCCTCAGATGTGGATCGGCCTTCACCTTCTCCAGCACCTCGAGCCCGTCGATTTTCGGGAGCTTGAGGTCGAGCAGCACCACGGCGGGATCACTGGTGTTGCGGTTCTGGTGCGCACCGCGGCGGTTCAGGAAATCGAGCGCCTCCTCGCCGTCGCGCACCACGACGACCTCGTTGGCAAGCTGGCTCTGCTCCAGGGCGGCCAGGGTCAGTTCAAGATCCTTCGGGTTGTCCTCAACCAGCAGGATCGGTTTCAATTCCGGCATTCACGCCGCTCCTTCATTATCGGGCAGGACAATAAAGAAGGTCGCACCCTTGTCTGGCTGAGCTTCGGCCCAGCAGCGTCCCCCATGTCTCTCGACAATGCGGCGAACATTGGCCAATCCGATCCCGGTCCCCTCGAAATCCTCGGTCCGGTGCAGTCGCTGGAAAACGCCGAACAGCTTGTCGACATACTTCATATTGAAGCCGACGCCGTTGTCCCGCACGAAAAAGACGATGTCCCCATTATCCCTATAGGAACCCACTTCGATGCGGGATGTATCCCTCGTTCGAGAATATTTGACGGCGTTATCCAAGAGATTCTCGAACACGAGTCGGATGAGCGCCGGATCTGCCACGATGGCCGGCAGGTCGCCGATGGTCCATTTGATCCGGCGATCCCCCGCATGTTCCGCAAGCTTCCGGCGGATGTCCTCCACGAGTTCCCTCACATTCACATTGCGAGGCTTGAGCGCCGTGCGTCCCATCTGAGAGAAGCGCAGCAGATTGTCGACGAGCGTTCCCGCCGTATAAGCTGACTCGATGATCGTTTCGATATAACGCTTGCCGCGGTCGGAGAGGCCGCTCCACTCCTGCTTCTTCAGGAGTTCCGAATAACCGACGATATGGCGAAACGGCGCGCGCAGATCGTGGGACACGGAATAGGAGAAGGCCTCCAGTTCCTTGTTGGAGCGATGCAGCTCTTCGGCCAGAGCGGCGAGTTCTTCTGCGCGACGCAGCACGATGCCGACGATGGCATTGCGCAGTTCCTTCACCGCCTCGATCTCGCTTCGATCCCAGGAAAGCGAGCGCCCGCGTACGGTTTCCTTCCAGATCTCGAAGGAACGTCGGGGGTGGAGGCGCAATGTGCCGGCTTCCTCCTGCACGGGCTTTTCCGGATTGCCGCCCCATTTGACGGTCTGCACCATCTCGGGCCGGAACCAGAGGATGTAGCTTGAGCGCATCCTTGAGACGGAGATGGAAAGGAGGCCGCTCGCCTTGTCCGCATAGGCTCTCGCTTCCGGCAAGAGTTCGCCCAAGCGATCCGTGACGAATAGGTCTTCCTGGTGATGCTCGGACAGCCAGGCATGGAGCGCCTTGACCTCATCCTCTCCGGGTGTTTCGCCCAAGCACCAGCAATGCTCGTCCGTGACAATAGCAACACCTTGGGCACCGGCGAGCAGCATCAGGTCGGCCGGATGGTTCACGAGGCCATCCACGAAGAAGTTTTCCCCTGCCATGTAGGCGAGAAGTCGCGCCTGGACGGCACCCAGCCGCATCCTGTTCTCCGCCAGAATTGTGTTCTCCCGCGCTTCCAGCTGCGACGAGAAGATCTGGGTGAGGAAGTCGCAGGCATTGCGCACCGGCAACGAGACGCGCTTAGGCTTGCTGTTGTGGCAGGAGATCAGCCCCCAGAGCGCGCCGTCCCGCAGGATCGAGATGGACATGGAGGCGGGCGTGCCCATGTTGCGCATGTATTCGAGATGCACGGGTGAAACGCTGCGCAGCACCGAGTCGCTCAGATCGAGCGACGCGGGATCGTGAGACTGGATCGGCACTGGCGTATAATTCGCATCGGGGATGATGCGCAGGCGATTGCGGCGGTAGAGTTCCCGCGCCTGAGCCGGGATGTCGGAGGCAGGAAAACGCAGATCGAGATAGGACGGCAGAGCCCCGTTTCGGTCCTCGGCAATGACGGTGCCGTTCCACCGCTCGTCGAAACGATAGATAAGAACCCGGTCGAATCCCGTCATGCGGCGGATGTCTTCCGCCGCCAACTGAGAGAGACGATTGACCGTGGAGGCTCCGTGCAGTTCCTCCACGAAGCGGCGCAGAGCCGGATAAAGCGCGTCAATGCTGGAGATCGTGTCCTCGGGCACCGCCTCCAGCTCAAGGATCACATAATCATCCGAGCGGGAAAGGGCGGCATCGAAGGCCGTTTCGCCCATGAGTGTTTTCAGTACGATGGTACCGACATAGCGCGCGGCACCCACAGGCGCCGGCTCTGCAACATCCGCGTCCAGCTGCGCGGCCACCTCAGGCAGTGCCTCGCGGAAGGTTTTTCCCAAAGCTGATGCGGGATCGATTCCGAAGACTGCCGCAGCATTGGCGCTTGCGTGCGT
Source organism: Microvirga medicaginis (assembly GCF_052658925.1). Classification (NCBI taxonomy): domain Bacteria; kingdom Pseudomonadati; phylum Pseudomonadota; class Alphaproteobacteria; order Hyphomicrobiales; family Methylobacteriaceae; genus Microvirga; species Microvirga medicaginis. Next base: position 298,392 of record NZ_JBQWEL010000002.1, read on the forward strand.
GACCGTCCTGTCTGCACGGGACATGGCGAACAGGACGCCGTGTGGCTGAATGCTGCCGGGAATGTGAATCGGCTCGCGCTCACAAGCCGTCAGGTCAATCTCTTGAGGCATTTGGCTGTTCATGGGGCCTCGCAGAGCCAGTCATGCATGATGTCGAAGGTTTTCTGGGCAGTCTCAACGATCACGCTGTCGGTCTCGGAAGAGGAGGTCTCCAGAAGCTTCGCACCAAACTGCTTCCACATGACAGCGATCTCACGCCCATAGCTTTTGAAATAGGCACAGCCCGTCTCGCCATCGAGCCCGAGCGTCCGTTCCACCTCGCGCGCGATGATCGCGCCGCCGAGCGTGGAGCCTTCGATCACATACATGCTGCCGAGCACGGCTGCAGGCGATGGCAATGGCATGAGGGGATCGCATTGCGGCAATCGGATGATCTCGTCGCAGGACAATCCGAGTGCCTTGAGATCCTTTACCAGGAGCTTCGTTTTGCGCCGCCTCTCGAAGAAAGCCTTGTCAGGCGCGAGGACGCTGGCCGCCTCCTCCCATGCGCTGTGAAAGCCGTAGAAGCGGATCAGCAGTTTCGTATAGCCGTCACGTGTGGCGATGCGACGTTCAAGGTCCATTGCCTTCTCGATCCGGTCGTGAGCGGGCCTGGTTTCCGTTTTCAACCGTTCAAGCAGCGTCATGATACCTCGTCCGGGGAATGGCCCAGCTTTCTGGCGGCGAAGCGCTCGACGAGGCCTAACCCGTCGTGAATCAGAATGGCGAGCAGCGCCACCACCAATCCCCCCTGGAGAACGAAGGCAATATTGTTCGACTGCAGTCCGGCGATGATCACCTCGCCGAGTCCCTTCGCTGCAACGGTCGAGCCGATGGTGGCGGTGCCCAAACTGATGATGACGGAGAGACGGATGCCGGCGAGGATCAAGGGAAAGGCCAAGGGCAGCTCAACCTGAAAGAGGCGCTGTCGCGCGCTCATCCCCATGCCTCGCGCTGCCTCCAGAGTCTGCGGTGAAACCTGTGTCAGGCCCGTCAGCGTATTCTCGAAGATCGGCAGAAGTCCATAAAGGAACAACGCGATGAAGGTCGGCTTTTCCCCGAAGCCGACGAGCGGCACCGCAATGGCGAGAACCGCGATGGGAGGAAAGGTCTGCCCGATATTCACGAGACTCCGCGAGAGCGGAAGGAACTCGGCCCCGGAAGGGCGGGTGACGAAGATACCGAGCGCGATGGCAAGAACGGTGCTGGCAAGGGTGGCGAGAACCACCGTTCGCAGATGCTGCAGGGTCAGAAAGAGCAGGCTTCCCTGATTGTAGATGGCCGGCGCGCGATTGGCCGTCAAAGGCTCGAAGAGAAACGCGAAGGCCTGCGGCATCGTGATGAAGACCACGAGCAGGATCAGAGCCGTCGACCGGAGAACCGAGACCAGATTCATGGGAGAGGCCGCCCGTGCTCCAGAATGCCGCCGAGGGTCACCTGGCCGATGATCACCCCCGAGGCGTCCGCCACCGGCAGAGACTTTCGCCCTGACCACATGAGACGCGCGAGCGCATCGTGGAGGCTTTCGGAAGCGGCGATCGGCTCACCCTCGGCGCTGCCCGGTTCGAGAGCTTCCTGCACTTTGGTGAGAGTCAAAAGCCGGAAAGGTCGCTCCGCCGTTCCGACAAGTCGTTCCACAAAATCATCGGCCGGGCGCATCAGCAACTCGGCGGGCGTCGCATGCTGCAGGAGCCGCGCCTGATCCATGACGGCGATATGGTCGCCGAGATGGAACGCCTCGTTCATGTCATGGGTGACGAGAACGATGGTCGTTCCCAATCGACGCTGAATGGCGAGAAGGTCGTCCTGGGCCTTGGAGCGGATCACCGCATCGAGCGCGCCGAACGGCTCATCCATCAATAGAAGCGCAGGCCGTGCCGCCAGGGCACGCGCCACCCCGACACGCTGCTGCTGCCCGCCGGATAATTCATGCGGAAATTTTTGGGCGAATTCCGCCGGATCGAGCTGAAAAAGGTCGAGCAATTCCTCGACGCGCTGCGCGATCTTGTTGCGATCCCATCCGAGCAGGCGCGGCACGGTCGCGATGTTGGCCGCGACCGTCCGATGCGGGAACAGCCCATAGCCCTGAATCACATAGCCGATGCGATGTCTCAGCTCATCTTCCGGAATCGAGCGCGTATCCTCCCCGTCGATGAGAACGCGTCCTCCGGTGGGCTCCACCAGACGGTTGATCATGCGCAGCAAGGTCGACTTGCCCGCGCCGGAGGTGCCCACGACCACGGTAATCGTGCCCTCCTCCACCTGGAAGGACACGTCGTCGACCGCGGCAGCCGCACCATAGCGCTTGGTGAGATGGTCGATCTCGATCATGCGAGCGCCCCCTTGGCGATATCGACCATTGCATCGAGGATGATGGACGCCGCAAAGGACAGGCCGACCGTCGGAATGGCACCGAGCAACACGAGATCGATGGCCGTCTGACCGATCCCCTGGAAGACGAAGGTGCCGAATCCTCCCCCCCCGATGAGCGCCGCCACCGTGGCAAGGCCGAGATTTTGGACGAGCACGATGCGGATGCCCGCCAGGATCACGGGAAGGGCAAGCGGCATCTCGATCTGCACCAGACGCTGGCGCGCCGACATGCCCATGCCGCGCGCCGCGTCGACGACGGCCGCGGGCACCTGGTTCAAACCGGCAATCGTATTGGCGACGATGGGAAAGAGTGCATAGAGAAAGAGAGCGATGAAAGCCGGTGTGGCTCCGATGCCCCGAATCCCGAGTGCTGCGGCCAAGGGCACGCTGGCCGCGATCGCGCCGAGCGGCGCCATGAGAAGGCCGAACAAGGCGATGCTCGGAATCGTCTGCACGATGCTCAGGCCCTGCAGCACCGCCGTCCGCAGCGTTCTCATGCGATGACCGGCAATACCAAGTGGAATGCCCAGGAGGCAGGCTGCCGCCATGGAGCCGAAGGCAAGCAGAAGGTGCTGGCGAGCCTCACGCCAGAAGCTGTCCGCGCGGGTGTGATATTCCTTGAGAATCGAGAGATCGTCCCAGATTCCTGACACGAGCAGAAGCGCCAGAGCGCCTGCCCCGACAGCCAGAGCGGCCAGCCGGCCGTAAGGCCCCAGCCTCATGCGCACCAAGGCATCGATGGCCAGCAGCGAGAACGACAAGGTTAGGAGCCAGAACCCAAGCGACGGCGAAACGCGGGCGAAGCTGTTCTCGGCCGGCGTCAGGAAACCGGCGGAAAGGCCCAAGGACGGGAGCAGAATGGCAAGACCGATCACGGCCGATCCCAAGCGGCCGAGCGGCTCGCGCACCAGCACGCCCCCGACCGCAACGCTGAGCGCCACCACCACGACAACCGCGCCCATGGTGATCGGCAGCGCCTCGATCAGCAGGCGTGCCTCACCGGATGCGATGCGCGTGGCGCGATAGGTGGCAAAAGGAGCTGCGAAGAGCGCAACGCCAATGAGAATGGCGATCACGCTCCCGAGCCGGTCGAGGGAGAACGCGGGGCGTGGCGGAAGCATGCCGAGCGCGCTCGTCCGGGATGTCACGGAACTCACGTTGAACCTTAGTCTTTTCTTGGCCACCCTGTTTCGCTTTGCGCGATACTCGTAATCTTACTTGATGAAGCCTTTGGATTTCAGATAATCGGCTGCAACCGCTTTCGCCGCTTCGCCACCCACCTGAACGCGGGCGTTCAGCTTCTGAAGCGTCGTCAGATCGAGAGAAGCGAAGATGGGCTTGAGGATCTCCGCGATCTTCGGGTTCTCCTTTAGCACGACTTCACGGATGATGGGTGCCGGGGCATAGACGGGCTGCACGCCCTTGTCGTCCTCCAGCACCACGAGGCCGGACGGCGCGATGCCGCCATCGGTGCCATAGACCATGGCGGCATTGGCGCCGCTGGTCTGCTCAGCCGCCGCCTTGATGGTCGCCGCCGTATCGCCCCCCGAGAGGACGATGAGCTGCTCCGGCTTCATCGTGAAACCATAGGTCTTCTGGAACGACGGAAGGGCTGCTTCCGAGTTCACGAATTCGGCGGAAGCCGCGAGCTTCACCTGCCCCCCGCCGGAAACCCACTTTCCGAAATCGGAGAGGGTCTTGAGCTTGTTGGCCTCCGTCACGTCTCTGCGCAACGCGATGGCCCAGGTGTTGTTGGCAGGCGCGGGATCGAGCCAGACGATCTTGTTGGCGTCGTAATCGAGCTTCTTGGCGGTCTCGAAGCCCTTGGCTGCATCCTTCCAGATCGGATCATCCGCCTTGTTGAAGAAGAAGCCCGCATTGCCGGTGTACTCGGGATAAATGTCGATCTCGCCCGCCGTGATCGCCTTGCGCACCACCGGCGTCGCGCCGAGCTGGATGCGGTCCTGCGTCTTGATGCCGTTGGCCTGGAGGCTCAGCAGGATCATGTTGCCGAGAACCGATCCTTCCGTGTCGATCTTCGACGAGACGACGACATCGGCTTTGGCAGGGCTCAAGGCCACAAGGCCAAGGCCCAAGGCAGCGACAAAGGCATTCAGAACGGATTTCATATCGGTCCCCTCAGCGTGATCAGACGAGCGCTAGGCTATTTCTAGGTCACGCTCGGCATTTAAGCAGAGGGCGCACCGTGAGTCCCGGCCTCCCCTGTCAAAACTTCGTGTCAAACGACGTCATCCACCGCCGGCCTGAGCCGGCGGTGGATGACGTGAAGAGGGACGGATCTGCTGGCTCTTAAGCGCTCAGGGCCGACGGAGGCTCCTGGGCGATGGTGAAGCGCACCTGTGCCTGAGGACGGTGATCCTCGGAGAGGAGGCGCCAGGTGTGCTCGGCCTCGGTGCGGCTCTCGAAGGGACCGACAACGCGCTCGGTGCCCTGGATCAGGCTTTCGCAGTCGCAGGAGGTGTACTCGCCGCCAACCACCCAGAAACGAGACTTTTGCATGATCGTTCTCCGTTGTGACCCGAGGGCCAAAGCCCTCATCATAAAATTTACATCCGTTGACAAAAGGCCCGCCTGAGCCACACACTCTGTGCGTCGGCGGGGTGTCTGTAGGGTATAATCCTCGAAGAAATCTTTGTTTCAATGCTCGATTTCGAAAGAAAAGTGGCCTTGTAAATTGCCGACAGAGCTTGGTGAGTAAACCTGTAAAAAGATTTACAAATGGATGAAAGCAGAAAACTCTTCGTCGGCCCGCGCCTCAAGCGCCTGCGGCGGGACCTCAATTTGAGCCAGGCTCGCATGGCCGAAGAGCTCGGGCTCTCGCCAAGTTATCTGAACCTCATGGAGCGGAACCAGCGCCCCATCACGGCGCAGGTGCTGATCCGCCTCGCCCACGCCTATTCGCTGGATCCGCGCGAATTCGCCAATGACGACCACGAGCGCACGGCCTCGGAGCTGGAGGAGATCTTCGCCGATCCGCTCTTCCGTAGCGCGCCGGTGTCCCGCATCGAGCTGCGCGAGACCATCGAGAGCGCCCCCACCCTCGTGGATGCGGTCAACCGTCTCTACCGCGCCTATCAGGCCATGCGCGGGGCGCGCGAGGCGGTGACCCCCAACCTGAACGACCGGGATCGCGCCGAGGATGCACCGCAGATCAACCCGGTGGACCGGGTGCGCGAGCTGATCCACGAGGCCAAGAACCATTTTCCGGAACTGGACGAGGCCGCCGAGTCGCTTGCTTCCGATCTTGCCGTCACCGGACACGAGCCCTTCTTCGCCGTCGCGGAACGTCTCCGGTCGAAGCACGGCATCCGCGTGCGCGTCATGCCCATCGACGTGATGTCGGACAATCTGCGGCGCTACGATCATCACCGCCGCCAGCTTCTGATTTCCGAACTCGTCGATCCATCCGGCCGCACGTTCCAGGCCGCCTACCAGCTCGCCTTCGCCGAGATGCGCAACACCATCGATGCGCTCGCCGCGAAGCTCGAACCGGCCGATGGCCCGGCGCGGCGGCTGCTGCGCGTGTCCTTCGGCAATTACTTCGCCGGCGCTCTCATGATGCCCTATGGCAAGTTCCATACGGCGGCTGAAGCCTTGGGCTACGACGTGGAAGTGCTGGGCGCGCGGTTCGGGGCAAGCTTCGAGCAGGTGGCACACCGCCTCACGACGCTCGCTCGCCCCGGCGCACGTGGCATCCCCTTCTTCCTCGTGCGCGTGGATGCGGCGGGCAACGTATCGAAGCGCTTCTCATCCGGACGCTTCCCATTCTCGCAATTCGGCGGCACCTGCCCGCTCTGGAACCTGCATTCCACCTTCAGAACGCCGGGGCAGGTGGCGACCCAGATCGTCGAATTGCCCGACGGCTCACGCTGGTTCTCCATGGCCCGTTCGGTCAAGCGCGCCTTCAATCCCTGGGGGATGCCCGATCCGCAATTCGTGGTGGGTCTTGGCTGCGAACTGAAATATGCCCATCGTCTCGTCTATGCGCGCGGCCTCGATCTTTCCTCCGCGGACGCCACACCCATCGGCATCAATTGCCGGCTCTGCGAGCGCCTTGCCTGCCCGCAACGTGCAGCACCGCCGATGATGCACGCGCTGATCGTAGACGAGATGAGGCGCGGCGTTTCGCCGTTCGAGTTCGACGCGACGTGATCAGGAAGCAACAGGCCGGTCATGCCGGTAGAAGGCATTCGGAATCCCGTTCAGGTCCCGCACGTCCATAAACGTCATTCCGATCTTCTCCAGCACCCGGCGTGAAGCCGTGTGATCCGCGACCGCAAAACCGATCACATGATCGAGCGGCGTCACCTTGTAGATCCAGGTCAGGAGGGCGCTCGCCACCTCTGTCGCATAGCCCTTTCCCCAAGCGTTTCGCATGAAACTGTAACCGATTTCGAGTTCGCCGGTTTCCTCGAAGCGGCTGAAGCCGGCCCGGCCGATGAACCGGCCTGCCGAGTCGAGAACCTTGAATTTCGACCAGCTATGCTCAGCGTAATCGGCGCGGAAACAGGCAAATTTTTCCCGAAGAATCGGCTCGTCCCAAACGTTCTCGCCCGCTTCCAGAAAACGCTGGACCTCCGGGTCGCTGTGCAAACCTGCAAACAGCGGGAAATCCTCTTCCTGCCATGGATAGAGCCACAGGCGCTCCGTGGTGAGCACGGCATCCGCACTCATGCGGGGGCCCGCTCATCGAGCCAGTGATCGAGGAAGCGGTCGATCCAACGCGAGACATGCGGATCATACTGGAAGCGTCCGTCGAGTTGGCGGACCCGATCCTGCGCGCCGGGCATGGACAAACGCTCCTCGGCGACCACGGTCCAGCGGCAGATCATGGCGTGCGTGACTTCCGGGTGGAACTGCAGACCGAAGGCCTTCTCGCCGACCTGAATGGCCTGTGTCGGAAAATCGTCGCCCGTGGCGAGCGTCTCGGCGCCCGAGGGGCAATCGAAGCCCTCGCGATGCCAGTGATAGACATGGGTCGGCCAGGGAACGCCCCAGACCTCGCTCAGGCGTTCTCCTGTCTCCGTCGGCAACAGGGGATAATAGCCGATCTCGGCGCGCCCGTCCGGGTGCTGCCACACGCCGGCTCCCAAGTGCTTCGCGAGCATCTGGGCGCCGAGGCAAAGCCCTAGGAAAGGCTTGTTCTCTTTCAAGGGAACACCGATCCAGTCGATCTCCGTCTTGATGAAATCATCCGGATCATTGGCGCTCATGGGGCCGCCGAAGATGACGGCGCCGGCATGGTCTCTCAGCGTCTCAGGCAACGGATCCCCCAAGCGAGGGCGGCGGATATCGAGCCGGTGGCCGCGCTCCGCAAGCAGGCGTCCGACGCGGCCCGGTGTCGAATGCTCCTGATGAAGGACGATGAGGACCGGTGCCTTGGCTCCCTGTCTAGCCATGGCCCTGCTCCGCTGCATGGGCCTTCCGGGCCTGGGGCGGGCGGGTGAACGCGGGGATCAATCGACTGAACATGGCGCGATTATTCAGAGGAGGCCTGTCTTCCGCAAGGGCCATGGCGATGTTCACGGGCTGGCTTTTGGTGCGGCTCCCGGCGCGTCGAGATAACACTTCGCCCATCCCGTGCCGGCTCCTCCTTAATAGCGATCTCGGCATCGAGAGCCTGGAGTTTGGACCTCGTCAAGGCCTCGAGAACCGGAGCCTAGCCCGGACGCTGGTAATAGCCCCGATAAGATCTAAGGCGAAGAGTCGCACGAAACTTCCGCGAAGTCCGGACCCCACCATCGCTTTTTCGAACGATGCCAGGCTCTTGAGGACCTATGCAATTGAAACCAGCCGCTCTAAGATCAACTCGGCTATAAACTACAGGGGGCTCCGAGGGATTCCTTCGCCTTTTGCACCCTCGTGCAAGGATGATAGAACCTTCTGATTCCCGAAGCGGCCTTTGCAGGTACCTGGGACAGTCCGGTGCTGCCAATGTCGACTTCCGGCGCCTTACGTGAAAGAAAGAGAAAACGTGACCGACAGCGTGACGAGCGAAGGGGATCTCACCGGCCTGCGCATTCTTGTCGTGGAGGACGAGGCGGCGATCTCGCTGCTGCTGGAAGACATGCTCCTCGATTTCGGCTGCGAGGTGATCGGCCCGGCCGCACGCCTTTCGGCTGCGCTTGATGCTGTCGCCCGTGAGCAGGTGGACCTTGCCATTCTCGATGTGAACGTGGCGGGCGAGCCGATCTATCCGGTGGCCGAGGCTCTGGCCGAGCGCTCCATTCCCTTCGTGTTCTCGACGGGATACGGCAGCGCGGGCATCCGTGATGCCTTCCGCGACCGTCCGGTCCTTCAGAAGCCGTTTGCCCAGCATGATCTGAAGCAGAAGCTGATCCTGGCCCGGAGCAAGAGCGCTTCCTGAACGTCCGAAGCCAAGTTTTCCGCCTCCTTTTCTCTCACTTCTTCCGTTGCGGAATAGCCACTGTGCTGCAGAGCACAGAAGAGTTCTTCTGAATCAGCTTTGATCTTGCCTTATTCCTGCTAAGCTTAAATTCCGCAGAGTAAAGTAACGTTATCTCAGCTATCCCATGCCAGCACCCTCACTCCGGCTCCTTGCAGCAGCAAGCACTCTCGCGCTGTGCCTAGCCGAAGCTCATGCCCAGTCGCCCATTCCTCGACCGATTCCCGCCGTTGGTTCGATCGTGGCTGCCAAGGGCGGCGAGGAAATGCGGTTCGTGCGTGAAGAGGCTTGGCGTGAGGCTCAGATCCGGCAGGATGTCGTCGGTGGTGACACCCTGCGTACCAACGCTATCGGCAATCTTGCCATTCTGTTTTCGGACCAGACCCAAATCCGCGTCGGGCGGAATTCCACCCTCGTCGTCAACGAGGTTGCCTCCACCCAAGGCAACACGCAGCTGAGCCTGCAAGCAGGCCAGGTGTGGGCTCGCGCCGCCCGCGGCGGCACGGGCGTCGACGTGAAAACGCCCGCCGCGGTCGCGGCAATTCGGGGCACGGACTGGTCCCTCTCGGTCGATGCCGCAGGCAAAACCTCTCTCATCGTGCTGGAAGGCGTGGTGGAGCTGAAGAACGCGCAGGGCTCCGTCACGGTGCGTCAGGGCGAGGGTGCCGTGGCCGCCATCGGCCAGGCCCCGACGAAATTCGTGCTCGTGAAGCCCAACGACCGCGAGCAGATGCTGTTCTACTACGGCCTGCGCGATGCATTTATCGGGCTTCCCGCCACGCCTCTGAAAGGCCCCTCCATGCGGGCTGAGCGCGCCCGTCTCACGGCCATCCCGCCGGAAGCACGCGGGGCGGACGATTGGCTCAGCCTCGCTGAGGTCTCGCTCGATCTCGACGGTCGCACACAGGCCGCGAAAGCGCTGGCAGAGGCACAGCGCCATGGCCTGAGCGCAAGCCAGCGCGCCCGGGCGGACCTCGTCGCCGGACTTCTTGCCGGTCTGGGACGCCGTTGGAGCGAAGCGGAGGCCCATTTCAAGCGCGCAGAGCGGGGCGTGAGCGGCGACAGGCGTGTCACGGCGACCTACGGCCGCTACATCGCGGCCTCGATGGCCGACCCGAAGCGCGCCCTGTCCGAACCCAAAGCCCAGAGAGACAGCGCCCTTGCCGCAATGGCTCATGCCTTCGTGGTGGGCTTCCAACAGGACCTCAAGGCCGCCGCCGAAGTCATCAGGGCCGCAGAAAAGAAATATCCCGACGACGCCCGGCTCGCCATCTTCTCGGCACAGGTCTCCTTCCTGCTCGATCGCCGGGACGAGATGCGCGCCTCCCTCGATCGGGCCCGCGCCATCGATCCGGAGGATCCGGATGTCCTGGCGGCAAGCGCTGCGGTCAAGGCGGCCCTGGAGAGCGACCTCGAGGGCGCCCTTTCGGAGCTGCGCAAGGCAGCAGCCATCGCCCCCGGCAAGTCATCGGTCTGGAACAACCTCGGTCTTGTCGAGTCCGAACGCGACGCAAGCCTTGAAGCGGAGGCCGCCTTCAAGCGCGCCATCGCGGAGGATCCCGACGATCCGGTCTCCTATGCCAATCTCGCCATCCACATTCTCGATCAGAACCGCGTCGACGAAGCAGGTGCGCTGATCGACAAGACCTTCGAACTCGATCCTGGTTTCCATGCGGGCTACGTCTATCGTGGCCGCTATCTCATGCAAACGGACGAGAACGCGAAGGCCATCGAGGCAACTCTTGCCGGGCTGGCCGCTAACCCGGCCTATTCGCAGGGATTGCTGATTGCGGCGGCGGCTTATTACCAGAACGGTGATTACGAGCTTGCACAGCAGGCTCTCGACAATGCCGATCGTCTCGACCCGAACGATCCTGTCGTCTCTGTCGCCCGCACGGCCTTTGCCATCGACCAGTATCAGGCGGACGAGGCCATCCTCAGCTCACGCGAAGCCCTGAGGCGGTATCGAGCCCGCGGCGGATATTTCGCCCCGCTCGCCGTGAACAGGCAAGGCGGTTCCTTTACGGCCGAGGCCTACCGTTTCATCGGTCTTCATGAATGGGGACGGTTTTACGGCGACAGAGTTTTCAATCCGTTCGAAGGTGCGAGCTACTTCGACCAGGCGGCCTCGCTGCGCCCGCGCATCACTCTGGCCGAGCCGGATCTGGATGAGGTCAACGATTCCAATCTCGACATGACATCCCTGAACCTGACGATTCAGGGCTTGTTCTTCGATCCTTTGGCCGTTGCCGGCCGCATCGGACGGACGGACATCATCCGCCGCCCCTTCCTCGATGCTGAGGTCGGCGGCGAGATCGTCGATCGTGACGGTCGCCTCGGTTGGAAAACGGAGACGAACGTCGCCGGCTTCGTCAACAATCCGGTCCCGACGTCTTTCTCTCTCAGTGCCAGCCGTACCCGAGGCAATGATGAGAATGCCCTGTTCCAGGAAGAAGCGGACAGCGGGGCGTTTTTCATCGGCATGACACCCTCGGCGGCCGACCGGCTTCTCGTCTTTGGCACCGCCTCGGAGGGAAGGCCTGGGCTCGTCACCCTGCCCCCGCCCGCGCCATTCCTTGAGCGTCGCGACGACATCAACGTCCAGGCGGGGGGCGGCTGGAGCCATACATTCGGCTACCGGAACGTGCTGACTGCGGCACTCTTCTACAGCCGCGGCAAGTCGCGCCAGGAGCAGTCGGCCAGAGAGACAGGCACCATCGACGCGGATCCCGTCCTCTTTGGGTTCCCCGATCGCCTTGGCGTGACGGTTCCCTATAGCTTTGAGGCGCTTCAGGATACACGCCGCCGATCCAGGACCGAGGGAACTGTGGCAGCCCTCGGCCATACCCTGGGCGTCGGTGATTTCACCCTGCGCTACGGCATCGAAGGCCAGAAGGGCGAGACAAGCGCCGACAACAGAGAGGCAAGCACCGGACTGTTCCAGGAGGGAGCGCCACGCACGTTCAACGGGCTTTTCGATTTCATTCTGTCGAACGGCGAGAGGTCGCTTCTCGATACATCCTTCAACGCCGCACGGGGCTACGCCGATCTTTTCTGGCGTCCATCCGACCGCTTTGAGCTTCAGGCCGGCGGCCAATATGCCTTCTACAATTTCGACACGCGGGGCGAGGTCAGAACAAACAGTTTTGTCGACTTTTACAATGCCGATCCTCTCATCCCACTTCTGTCCGGGCCCATCGAGCGCTCGACGTCGACGACGCGCCCTGTCTCCACGGAGCAGGAGAGCTCTACACTCGACCCACGGATCGGGGCGGCCTTTTCACCAGTCGAGGGGCATTGGCTGCGTGCAGCCTATCGGTACGACACGGAGTTCCCGCTGGGCCTAACGCTCTCTCCTGTTTCGACGGTCGGCCTTATTCCCAATCTGCTTCCGACGACGGTCGGCAGCCGTACCGAAACGCTCGCGGCTCGCTGGGATGCGGAATGGAGTCCCCGGATCTTCACGGCCGTGGACTATCAGAGGCAGGATGTGAAAGGTCTCAACCTGCCGATCCTCAACACGCTCAGCAGCTTGGATCTCGAACAGGGACGGATCGAGCGCATCTCCGCAACCGCCAATATCTGGCTTGGCCATGGCATCGGCCTGTTCGGCACCGTGGGATTCGCCGATACCGAGAATCTGACCGCTGGCGATTACCACGGCCGTCAGATCCCCTTCGTTGCCGAACGCTTTGCCCAGGCAGGGCTTACCTTCGTTCACCCGAGCAGGCTCAAGTTCACCCTGGTGCAAACCTTCTTCGGCGACATCACGGGGAATCTCGCGGGCCAGCCCCTTGACGATTACTGGACCACGGACGCTTCGATCACGTGGGAAACGCCTGACCGCCATCTCCTCATCGGAGTGACGGCGCTCAACCTCTTTGACGAGACGTACGAGTTTGCCCCCAATATTCCGGGTATGGGCCGCACTGTCGCGGCGAGCCTGAAGGCACGGTTTTAGAGAGTGAACGCCCCCAACCCCGCCATGCAGACGCAGACCGGAGAGCCGCTCTGGCGGCACTTCGTCATGGCGGGGCTGATTGCGGCTCTTCTGACACCGCTTGCCTTCTTCCCGCCTTTTGCGCTCATCGAGGCAAAGCTCTTCGACGTCCTCTCGATCATCGATCCGCCGCGCCCCGATCCCTACGGCGTGGAGGTGGTGGCCATCGACGAGCCGTCCTTCTCCGAGATCGGCCAGCGTTGGCCCTGGTCCCGCGCGTTGCACGCCGAACTCATCGAGCGCCTGCGCGCGGCGGGAGCGAAGGTGATTGCCTTCGACATCATCTTTTCCGAGCCCTCGACGGAAGAGGCTGACAGGCGCTTCGCCGCAGCGCTCGGACCTGACGTGGTGCTGGCGGCAGATGACGTGATGACGAAGCTCGATCACGGCATTCAGGTCACGCGCGTCAACCCCATCGACCTCTTCCTCAACGCACGGGCTGTTCCGGGCGTGGCTTCGGTCGATCCCGATGGCGACGTGTATTTGCGCCGCATACCGCTGCAGCCGGACGGTTTCGCGGCAGAGATCCTGCGTCTTGCAGGAGAGCCGGTGCGGCCACCGCCCGAAGGGGCTCTCATCCAGCATTTCGGCCCGCCCCGCACATATCCCACCGTGTCCTATTACCAGGCGCTCGATCCGGAGGAATTTCTCCAACCGGGACGTTTCAAGGACAAGATCGTACTGGTGGGCTTGAGCCTCAAAGCGTCGACATCAGCCGATGCAGGCGCGCCCGATACCTTCCCGACAGCCTATACCCTGACCACGCGCGAGCTCACGGCGGGCGTGGAGGTGCAGGCGACGATCCTCGACAACCTGCGCCACAACCTCTTCGTCATCCCTGTTCCGCGCCTTGCCGTGATGGCGTTGCTGATCGCTGCAGCCTTTCTTGCAGCCGCCCTGTCCATTCACGGCGTGACTTGGCGCACCGGGTTCGCGGCGCTCTTCGTGGTCGTCTTCCTGATCGTGGGTGCGTGGCTTGTCCTGCGCATCGAGCGCGTGTGGATGCCGCCCATGCTGCCAGTTGCTGCAGCCCTTGCGGTTTTCGGCACGCGCTTCGGCCTCGACTACGCCCACGAGCGGCAGCTGCGCCGTGCCGTGTCCGAGGCCTTTTCGCGCTATCTCTCGCCCGACCTCGTCGCAAAGCTCGCGCGCGATCCAAGCGCGCTCAAACTCGGTGGCGAGCGGCGCAACCTCTCCATTCTGTTCTGCGACGTGCGCGGCTTCACCACGCTGTCCGAAAAGCTGAAGGACGAGCCGGAGCGCCTGACTACGCTCATCAACCGTCTGCTCGATCCTCTTTCCGAAGCCGTTCTCGCGGAAGGCGGCACCATCGACAAATACATGGGTGATTGCATCATGGCGTTCTGGAACGCGCCATTGCCGAGCCCGGACCATCCGCAGCGCGCCGTCCGTGCGGCCATGCGCATGATGGAAGCGGTCAATGCGTTGAACGCCACTCTGCGCCAGGAAGAAGGTGACAGCGCGCCCACCTTCGCAGTCGGCATAGGGATCAACACGGGCGATTGCGTGGTGGGCAATGTGGGCTCGCGCTGGCGCTACGACTACTCGGTGCTCGGCGATACGGTGAATCTCGCCTCGCGCCTGGAGAGCCTGTCGAAGGAATATCGAGTCTCACTGATCCTCGGCCCCACGACGGCGCAAGCCGTGCGCGACGATTATGCCTTGATCGAGCTTGACCGCATCGCCGTGCGGGGGCGCGCAACGGAGTCGGCCATCTTCACCGTCGTGGCGCCGGCCTCGCAGCGGCAGGACCCGACAATTGCGGAACTGACAGTCGCTCATGCCCAGGCTCTCAAGAGCATTCGCGCAGGGCAACGGAATGACGCTCTCGGCCTCGTCGTGCGCTGCCAGTCGCTCGCGCCATCGCTCACCGGCTATTACCGCACGCTCATGCACAAGATCGCCGAAATCCCGGAATAGGCTCATCGCTCTTGCGAGCGAATTGCAAGTGAATTGAAAGGCTTGCACTTAGGGAGGCAGTCACTATAACGGCGGCTCCGCTTGACCCCCACTGCCCCGTTTGTCGATGTCAGCCATGAGCCGGATTCAAAAGCTTGCCATCGGCAGCATATTCATTGGCGCGCTCGTCTTCGCGCTCAAATATGCCGCCTATTACCTGACGGGCAGTATCGCGCTCTATTCGGATGCGCTGGAAAGCATCATCAACGTGGTGACGGCGGTTGCAGCCTTCATGGCCGTACGCTTGAGCGCTGCGCCTGCCGACGCCAACCATCCTTACGGCCACCATAAGGTGGAATATTTCTCCGCGGTGCTCGAAGGGGTGCTGATCATCGTCGCCGCACTGATGATCTTACGCGAGGCTTACTTCGGTTTCTTCACGCCCAAGATGCTCGATGCGCCCGGTATGGGCCTCGCCATCAATGCGGCGGCGAGCGTCATCAACGGCATCTGGTCCTGGATGCTGATCAGCCAGGGCCGCCGCCTGCGGTCGCCCGCCATCATTGCCGATGGCCGCCATCTGTTGACGGACGTGTTCACCTCGGCCGGCGTTCTCGTTGGCCTCGTGTTCATTCCCGTCACGGGATGGGCCTGGCTTGATCCGGTGCTGGCGGCTTTCGTTGCGATCAACATCCTCTGGTCCGGCTGGGGCCTGATCAAGGAAAGCATCGGCGGTCTCATGGACGAGGCTCTGCCTGAGGCGACGCTCTCGCGTGTGCGCGAGATCATCTCCGGCAACGCGCAAGGTGCCATCGAGGCGCATGATCTGCGGACGCGCCATGCCGGCAAGATGACCTTCATCGACTTCCATCTCGTCGTGCCCGGTGCCATGAGCGTGACCGACGCGCACGACATCTGCGATCGCCTGGAGCGGGCCTTGAAAGACGAGGTCGAGGATGCGCTCATCACGATCCATGTGGAGCCTGACAATAAGGCGAAGCACGCAGGCATCGTGGTTTTGTAATCGGCATTGGGAAAATGATGGCCGGACGAGCCGCGGAGGCGATCATGCTGCCATCCGTCGCCGGACCGTCCTCTATGCTCCGCTCCTCTTCAGCAATCCAAACGGCGCAAGAGAGCCGGTTCTGTCAAGCCTCACGCAAGCTCGCCTCAATATGAAGCATGGGCCTGAGCATCCGCACGTCATGGGGGCGTGCGCCTCCCACGGTGATGTGGGCAGGCTATTAAACAAAAATGTCTTTCTCAATTTCTCGGCGGCTCGGACTTCTCGTCACGGGCGCGATCTTCATCAGTATCGTCGCGATGACGGTTCAGCTCTTCGCGATGCGGAATGCCATCGAACTGGAACGCAGACAGGCTGTCGTTGGCCAGGTTCAAGCCGCCATATCGATCATCAAGAGTATAGCCGCTGAGGCCGAGGCAGGCCGCCTGTCGAAACAAGAAGCCCAGGAGCGGGCCAAAGCCGCTGTCCGGGCCACCCGTTATGGTCATAATGACTATTTCTTCGTCTACGATTATGAAGGGATCAACCTCGTCCACGGCCTCAAACCCGAGAACGAAGGCAAGGATCTGACTGGCGTCAAGGATGCCAATGGCGTCTATCTCCATAAGGATCTTGTGGAGGAGGGAAAGCGCGGAGGTGGCTTTGTGAGCTATCTCTTTCCGCGCGCCGGCCAGGAGAAACCATCGCCAAAGGTGGCTTATGCTCTGAACTTTGCTCCATGGCAGTGGGTCATCGGGACTGGTGTTTACATCGACGACATTGATGAGATCTTCTGGAAGCGGGTTTGGGATGCTGCCTTCTGGGCTGCTGGCTTGCTCGCCGTGATGATCACCTCTGCTTGGCTCCTCGCTCGCGGTCTCGTCCGGCCGGTGCAGGGTCTGACAGCAACCATGGGAACTCTTGCGTCGGGGGACACGGATGTGGCGGTACCGGCAGTGAAACGCTCTGACGAGATTGGAGCGATGGCCCGTGCAGTGCAGGTGTTCAAGGAAGCTTTGATCGCCAAGAAAAAAGCCGATGAAGCAGCCGCAGTTGAAGCCGATGCAAAGATCCGTCGCGCCCAAATGCTCGACGACCTCACCAGGCATTTCGAGACGAAAGTTTCCTCTCTCACTCAGGGCCTTTCTTCCGCCGCAACGCAGATGGAAGCCACGGCGCAGTCCATGACATCCGTGGCCGATCAGACCACCCAGCAATCGATGACCGTCTCCTCCGCGGCCCAGCAGACCTCGGCCAATGTGCAGACGGTGGCCGCTGCCACGGAAGAACTCTCGATCTCGATCCGCGAGATTGCGACCCAGGTCGGACAATCCTCGCAGGTGGCAGAGCGCGCCGTTCAGGGAACGCAGCGCACCAACGAAACGGTGCAGGTCCTAGCGAGCTCCGCCGAGCGGATCGGCAACGTGGTGCAGCTCATCAACACCATTGCCGGCCAGACCAACCTGCTGGCCTTGAACGCCACCATCGAGGCCGCCCGCGCCGGCGAGGCCGGCAAGGGCTTTGCCGTGGTCGCAACCGAGGTAAAAGAACTCGCCTCCCAGACGGCCAAGGCCACGGAAGAAATCAGTGCGCAGATCGCCTCCGTTCAGCAGGCCACCCAGGAGACGGTGACGGCCATCCACGAGATCGCCCGTACGATCACCGAGATGTCGCAGATCTCCACCTCGATTGCCGCAGCGATGGAGGAGCAGGGTGCCGCCACGGCCGAGATCGCCCGCAACGTCCAGGAAGCCGCCCGCGGCACGGAAGCCGTGACCGGCAGCATCGTCGACGTCCGGCAGGGAGCAGGCCACACCGGGGTGGCAGCCTCCCAGGTGCTGGGGGCAGCCCAGGAACTCGCACGCCATTCCAGCGAGCTGAGCCAGGAGGTTTCAAACTTCCTCTCCGGTGTCAAAGCCGCCTGATCCTGATCTGCTCCTATGAGAGCAAGTCCTAAGGCCCGGCGTTGCCGGGCTTTTTCTTTTCCGCCACGCTGAAACAAGTTCCCTCTGGAAACCTTTTCAACTGTGACAGGCCTGTCTCCCGCTTCTGGAGAAGAGCCTGTCAGGAGCAGCGGATCGGCTTGATGGTGCCGTGCGGGTTCCTGAAAACGGCCGCCGACCGTAGGATAACTGGCCGAGCACCCGCCCCGGCCTCAAGGGAATGGAGGCTGACATCGCGATATCGCCTGGGCTGAAAGCACCCTCCATTATGCCGGATTGAGCATGGGGAGGAGGCTCCCAGCTCGACAATCTGAAATCATATGAACCGGTTCAACCGGATAAGCATCAATGATGCATGACCCTTGCGGTCACGACGGGCCCTCCCTCTCCTGGCAAGGGCCCGTTTGATTGAGTGCAGGCTCATTGCCAGGAAGCATCCATGCCGAGGGGCCTTTTCCGCTCCGCTCATCGGCCTAGCTTTCCTTCCATATCATGGAGGTATCGGAATGAGGGTTCTGGCAGCGGCAATGTTCATGATGACGGCAATCCCCAGCGCCTGGGCTGCCGATCTCTCCCTATCCTCACCTCCCGTCGTTGAAGAGATGGAAGAGGTCGTGGTCGTGCGCCCCGTACGGCGGGTCATCACGACGAGATATGCCTGCGCGAGATGCTCCCGTCTGCCGTTCGGTGGCTTGAGGAAGCCTTATGTCGCCCATGTGCCGCTCGGCGGCCTGCGCAAGGCCTGCCCGCCGATTGTCGTGGAGACGATCCGCGAGCCGGTGGTGCTGCGGGTGAAGGGCTGAAAAGCAAAAAAGCCGCCCGAAGGCGGCCTTTTTGGAAATTGGAGCGGGCGAAGGGATTCGAACCCTCGACCCCAACCTTGGCAAGGTTGTGCTCTACCCCTGAGCTACACCCGCACGCTCCGTCTCTTTGCATCGGACCCAAAAGTGGACACCACTTTCAGGATCCATCCGATGCACATTTAGCAGCGCATCGCTGGGCCCGGGAATCCGGAACCACTTTTCGCTAGCGCGGCCCGCTGGGTCCGCACGATGCGTGGGCAGGATGGTGGAGCCAGGCGGGATCGAACCGCCGACCTCTTGCATGCCATGCAAGCGCTCTCCCAGCTGAGCTATGGCCCCCTTCCATGCTTCCCACTCGACAGCCCAGAGCCGCCCGAGGGCCGCCTTTGCACCATCGCTTGGGAATGGTGCCGCAAGAGGGATTCGAACCCCCGACCCCCTCATTACGAATGAGGTGCTCTACCAGCTGAGCTATTGCGGCGTACCGATCATGCGATCGAAGAGGGCGTCGTCATACCCTCTCGCCTGCCGCTTGGCAAGGGCAGGCCTAAGCGGAATTTCGCCTACCAGATGGAAAAAGCGCTGCGGCGCGCCGACGCTGGCTCCTCGAGCTTCGGCACATCCGGGGGAGTGACCGGAAAGACCACAGGCTCCGGCTTGGGCTGCGGAGTTTCCTCTTCCTTCGAGGGTTCGGGCCAGGCGGCTTCCACCGTGCTGGCGGGTTCCGCCGGAGCAGGGACAGGCTCCGATGCGGAGGCGGCCACAGCCGTTGCAGGCTGCGGTTCCTCGGCCGCCACGATGGGCAGCACCCTGGGCTCGTCGTCGATATCCGCCGTCACGTCGTCGTGCATGGTGATTTCGGGTGCGATCAGAACATCCGGCGGGGCCTGCCAGACAAAGGCGTCGAGACGGCCGGTGACGGGAGAGATCGGCGCCCAATGATCCGAGACGACACCATCCGCGATCCAGGCCGGATCACGCGGAGCGCGGGTGGCACGGGCAAGCCATTCGCGGCCCTTGCCCGTCGAGCCATGCTCCGCCTGTTCGAGATCGGACATGAGGAGGCACACGCGCATCGTGGGCCGATCCGCCAGAAGCGGCTCCAGCGCATCGCGAGCGCGGTCGAACTCGCGTGATTCCAAGGCCGAGCGAGCAACCGCGAGCCTGCCTTCCGGTGCGCCATTCGAGAGCTTGAACAGGGTTTCGGCACGCTTCAGGCGATCAAGGCCGGAATCGCCGGGACGCAGGTTGAGATAGACCTCTGCCAGATCCGGATGCGGCTGGCTGCGCCAGGCGGTTTCCACGATCCTGGCGGCCCGGCGCAGATCGCCCCGGCGGGACAGGAGCTTTCCGGCGAGAGCGGCGGCGGGCACGAGATCGGGAGCGAGCTTCACCGCATCCTGGGCGCTGCGCAATGCGCCCTCGGGATCATGCTCGGCCCGGTCGAGGGCATCGGCGGTCAGAAGCACCGCGCGATGGCGCCTTGCGGTGGCCTTGTCGAGAAGACCGAGCGAGGTGCGACGCTCGATGGTTTCCAGGGCTCCGCGCCAATCGCGCTCGGCGCAGCGCGCCTCCAGCACCGCATCGCTCGCCCAGGCGGCGGCGGGAGCGATGCGGATGGCCTCGGAGGCAAATTCGCGGGCAGCCACAGCATCCCCCCGGCGGCGGGCTTCCACGAAGAGACCACGCAGGCCCAGCACCCGGGTCTCATCCTCATCCATCATCTGCTTGAAGGCGGCTTCTGCTGCCTCCCTGTTCCCGGAGACCTGGGCGGCCTGCGCCTTCAGAAGAAGCGTCAGGGGCTCGTGGCCCAGAAGGCGCTCGGCCTCGTTGGCATAGCGGCGGGCGGCGATCGTATCGCCCGCGCCCACGGCCACCATGCCGCGTGAGACGGCCTGATAGCCTCGGGACCGGCGGCGCGCCCGCGAAGCGAAGGTGAGGCGCGAAGGCAGGCGCAGGATCGTGCTCACCGCCGACCAGAGGAGAGCGAGCGCCAACGCAAGGCCGACGAGAGCAATCGCCGCCACGGCGACGGAGGTCTGCACCTCATAGCCCCCGAAGGTGACCAGGACCGTGCCCGGCCTGTCGGCGAGCCAAACCGCCCCGAAGGCTGCGACGCAGAGAAGACCGATGAAAACGAGAGCGCGCCACATTCTGGGCTGTTCCTTTTATTGCGTCGAACGGTTGAGGGTGGCGAGGGACTCTTCGGAGATTTCGCGAGAGGCCTGCTGCGCTCCGGCCAAAGCCGTGATCTGCCGCCCCCATTCTTCCGATAGCCGTCGCGCCGGCTCAGGCAAGCCCCCCCACGCGGCTGCCGCTCCGCCCATGTCGCCCTGAGCCAGCGCCTGCCGGATGCGGGCGAGCGTCGCGGAAACGCCCGTCGCGCCCGGTTCGTTCACGGGCCGCACGGTGACCACCTTGTCCATCATGCGAAGCAGCCGATCGGACCATTCGCCGGAGGCGGCACGCTGGTCCCGCAGGATCTGCGCCTCCAGCGGCTCGAAGCCCTCAAGCATCGCGGAGGCTGTCGGCGCGCCCTTGTCGGCGAAAGGCTCCAGAGCCTTCAGCTTCTCGGGGTCAGTTCCGGTCTTTTTCAGCCCCTCCAGCACATCCGCAAAAGGCACGCCACTGCGCAGTGCATTGTCGAGGCGCTCGGCGAGCACCACCCGGGTGCCGGTCTGGCCCGCCGCCTCCGCGCTCCTGCTGCTCTGGGTCACCTGCTGCGAGAGGGCCGCCAAGCGCTGATCCTGCTCTGCCAGGTGCTGGTCCTGCTCAGCCATGCGGCGATCCAGGCTTTGAACCGCATTCGAAGCAGTGGCCGCGTTCTGCGCATTCGCCCTCACCTCGTTTTCGAGAGCCGAGAGGCGCTGCGAAAGATCGTTGAGCGCCGCCTCGTTCTGCGGTGCCGGCGGCTGGGGCAGCGGCCTGTTGAACGCTTCCTCCGCCCGGGCAGCGGCGCGGTCCGCCGCTCCCTGGATGTCCTGAAGCCGCTGGTCGAGCGGGCCGCGTGCGGATTCGAGCGCCTGAAGCCGCCCCTCGATGGCCGACAAGTCCACGCTCTGCGGCCGGGACTGGCCCAACGCATTCACCCGCTGCTCCAATTGCGCAAGGCGCTGATCTTCCTGCGTCGATGTCGGCCGCTGCCAGACCTGCAGACCATAGACGAGACCGGCACCGATCAAGCCGCCGAGGAGGCCGGAGCCGATGAAGGCCGCCGACGAGGTCCGGCGCTCGGGAGCGGGGGGTGGACCAGGAGGAACAGTGCCGGGCTCTTGGCCGGGCTCTTGGCTCTGCGGCGGCAGTTCCTCGGCGGACGCACTCGATTCGATGGAATCGGCGTTTGTGCCGGAATCGAGCGTCGCTTCCGGCGAGCCGACCGTGTCCTCTGCCCGCACATCGGGCTCCGGCAGAATCGTCTCCTCAGGCTTCACGTCATCCCAGGCCTTGTCCTGCTGCCCGCCATCGTCGATGACAGTCGCCTTCAAGTCGATGGTGGCCGGCTCGCGGGCGGGTTTCTTGCGGGAGTTCTTGGGAGCTTTGGGATTGGATGAATCGGTCACAGGTCACTCGTGGTGAAGCAATTGGGGCAGATCAGATTGAAGTGCAATTGAGGCAAGCTTGAGCGCAGCGTTTCGGTTCCCGGTGAGGGCTTCAGACCCTAAAGGAGGGACTGGATTCATCGGACCACGATCCTTTCCTTCGGCAAAGATCCCTAATGACCATCCTAAACGAAGCCGTAGCGCAGGTCACGAAAGGCTCATCACCAATTTGAGAAGCGCATCTTCGTCAGGCTGATCGGCGACGCGAGTAGCCGTGCCTGCCGCTCTAAGAGGGGCCGCCACATCCGCCGACAGGCAAAGATGCGGACACTCACGGATTGCGGCGTGGAGACCCGCCCTCTCCGCCAGCCGGACGAAAAGATCCGCGCTCCTTCGAGAATAATGGAGCGCAGCCCCGATTTCGCCAGTGCGAAAGGCCTCCACGGCCTCACCAGGCAAGCTCTCGGCGGCCCGCGCTTCATAAGTCTCCCAGGTCAGCACCTTAAATCCCGCCGCGCGAAGAGAGGAAGCCGGCTCCTCCTTGTGATGCCGCCCGGTGACATGAAGAAGCGTGAGAGGGGGCTGAAGCGTCTCCCGGATCACCCTGGACAAGGAGATTGCATCGCCGTCCGCCGCCATGACCGAGGCGAAGCCCTCGGCCCGCAGCACCTCCGCCGTGCGTTCGCCGACGGCGAAGACGGGAACGCTCTTGTCGGCACAGGAGGACAGAGCCTCCACCGCATGGGCGCTTGTGACGATGACCGCATCGCAGATGCCCGCGGGTGCGGGATCACCCGTCGGCACGATTCGGAGCACGGGTGCGATCAGCGCCTCGTGCCCGAGCGCCGCGAGCTTCTGCGCCGTGCGCTCGGCATCGTCCTTCGCGCGTGTGACGAGAACCCGCATCAGGTCTCTAGGAATCCGGCCGGCATGCGGGTCCGCAGCTCGGTTCCGGCTTCCCGCCCGAGCGTGACCGCATCCTCCGGCGAGCCGCGCCGAACGGCCTCCAGGCACTCCGACCCATCCGGGCGTAGCACGAGGCCGCGGATCTCGAGCTCATTGCCCACCATGCGCGCATGGCCTGCAATCGGCGTACGGCAGGACCCGTCGAGGATGGTCAGAAAAGCGCGCTCGGCAGCGAGCGCATGGCCGGTGGCGGCATCGAGAATCGGCTGCACGGCCCCACGCACCCGCTCGTCCTCGGCGCGGATCGCGATGGCGATCGCCCCCTGCCCCACGGCGGGGAGGAAATCATCCGTCTCGAGCGTGGTGGTCACGTGATCGGTGAGGCCGAGGCGGCGCAGGCCCGCCATGGCAAGGAGCGTGGCATCGACCTCGCCGCGCTCCAGTTTGGCGAGACGCGTCTGCACATTGCCGCGCAGCAGCGTGACCGTCAGATCGGGCCGGAGGCGGCGAACTTGAGCCTGACGGCGCAGGGACGCGGAGCCCACGACGGCGCCGGGCGGCAGATCGGCGAGGCTCTTGTAGCGATGGCTGATGAAGGCGTCGCGCACGTCCTCGCGCGGCAGGAAGCCCGCGATCACGATGCCCTCCGGCAGGGTCGTCGGCAGATCCTTCGCGGAGTGAACGGCGAGATCGATGGAGCCTTCGAGCAGCGCGATGTCGAGTTCCTTCGTGAAGAGCCCCTTGCCGCCAGCTTCCGAGAGGGGCCGGTCCTGAATGGCATCGCCCGTGGTCTTGATGATCGACAGGGGCAGATGCTCCACAATCCAGCCATGGGCGGCGACCAGCCTGTCTTGCGTCTCGTGGGCCTGCGCCAGCGCCAGGGGGCTGCCGCGCGTGCCGATGACCAGGGTCGGTGAAGAGGTCATTCCCGCTGCGTACTCCTCTGCTAAACAACATCCGCGTTTGATCTTGTGCGGCGGGGCGGACTATAGGGGGAGGACAGCCGGGCCGAAAGCCCGAAAGATCACGTAGCGACGGTACCCGATCACCATGCGCATCCTAGGCATCGAAACCACCTGCGACGAAACCGCGGCCGCCGTGGTGGGCATCGGCTTCGACGGACGGGGGGAAATCCTCTCCAGCGAGGTCCTGAGCCAGATCGCCGAGCACGCGGCCTATGGCGGCGTGGTGCCGGAGATCGCCGCCCGCGCCCATGTAGAGGTGCTCGACCGCCTGATCGCCCGTGCCCTCAAGAGCGCCAACTGCACGATCAAGGACATCGACGGCATTGCGGTGGCCGCAGGCCCCGGCCTCATCGGCGGGGTTCTGGTGGGCCTGACCACGGCCAAGGCCATCGCACTCGTGACCCGCAAGCCCCTGATGGCGGTCAATCACCTCGAAGCCCATGCGCTTACCGCGCGGCTCACCGACGGCATCGGCTTTCCCTACCTTCTGCTCCTCGCCTCCGGCGGCCACACGCAGCTCGTGGCGGTGAAGGGCGTGGGCGATTACGTGCGCATCGGCACCACCATCGACGACGCCATCGGCGAGGCCTTCGACAAAGTGGCGAAGATGCTGGGGCTCCCCTACCCTGGCGGACCGCATGTGGAGAGCGAGGCCACCAAAGGTAATCCGGAGCGTTTTGCCCTGCCGCGCCCCATGCAGGGACGGGCCGAGCCGAATTTTTCGCTCTCAGGACTCAAGACCGCCGTTCGACTCGAGGCGGAGAAGATCGCGCCCCTCACACAGACCGACATTGCCGACCTCTGCGCGAGCTTCCAGGCCGCCATCGTCGACGTGGTGGTGGACCGCACCCGCGTCGGCCTGCGCCGGTTCCGCGAGATCGCGGGCACGCCGAAGGCGCTCGTGGTGGCGGGCGGGGTGGCCGCGAACCAGAATATGCGCCAGGCCCTCCAGCGTCTGGCCGTCGAAACCGGCCTCAAGCTCGTCGCTCCACCCCTGGCGCTCTGCGGGGATAATGCCGCGATGATCTCTTGGGCGGGCCTCGAGCGCATGCGCCTTGGCCTGATCGACGACATCAATGCGCCAGCCCGCGCCCGCTGGCCGCTCGACACCAGCGGTCAGGCAGTGGGAGTAAAGGCCTGATGGGGAAGCCCATCGGCATTGCCGGAGCGGGCGCCTGGGGGACGGCACTCGCCAATGCGGCCGCCATTGCGGGCAACGACGTCATCCTCTGGATGCGCTCGCCCAAGCAGGCCGAGGACCTTGGCAAGGCACGCACGAACGAGCGCTTTCTGCCCGGCGTGCGCCTGCATGACCGCATCACGCCGACCGCCGATCTGAACCAGCTTGCCGGATGCCACGCCGTTCTTCTCGTCACGCCCGCGCAGACCACGCGCGAGATGACGGCGGCGCTGACCCGCGTTCTGCCAAGCGAGACACCGCTCGTTCTCTGCGCGAAAGGCATCGAGCGGAGCACCGGCTCGTTTCTCTGCGACGTGGTGGAGGAGGTTCGCCCCAACGCTCCCGTCGCCGTGCTGTCGGGCCCGAGCTTCGCTCACGATGTGGCGCGTGGCCTGCCCACCGCCGTGACGCTCGCCTGCCGCGATGCAGCACTGGCCGAAGATCTCGCGACGGCCCTCTCCGGTCCCACGCTTCGCGTCTATCACCGCACCGATGTGCGCGGCGTCGAGATCGGGGGTGCGGCGAAGAACGTGCTCGCCATCGCCTGCGGCGCAGTGGTGGGACGTGGGCTCGGCGAAAGCGCAAAAGCCGCCCTCATCGCGCGGGGCTTCGCGGAACTCTTGCGTTTCGCGCGCGCCTATGGGGCTAAGGCGGAGACGCTGATGGGCCTGTCCGGCCTCGGCGATCTCGTGCTCACCTGCTCCTCCGCACAATCGCGCAACTTCTCCTTCGGCCTGCATCTCGGCCAAGGCCTGAGCGTCGAGGCCGCCTCCGGCGGCAAGCTGGTGGAAGGCGCCACGACTGCCAGCGCTCTTGTCACTTTGGCGAAGGCAAAAAACATCGACATGCCGATTGCGGAGGCCGTCGAGCAGATCCTGTCCGGCGCATGGACCCTCGATCAGGCGGTCGATGCGCTCATGAACCGTCCCATCAAGTCCGAGCACTAAGCATGATCCGGAAAAGTGGATACCGGTTTTCCGATCAGATCATGCGTCCTTGAATCAAAGAGTACAAGAATGGCCAAGTGGCTCTACAAATCAGAACCCTCCGTCTGGTCCTGGGACAACCAAGTCGCGCAAGGCGACAAGGGCACGTTCTGGAACGGCGTGCGCAACCACGTCGCCAAGCAGAATCTGATGGCTATGAAAAAAGGCGAACAGGGCTTCTTCTATCACTCCAACGAGGGCAAGGCCGTTGTCGGCATCGTGGAGGTGATCAAGGAATACTACCCCGATCACACGGACGAGACGGGCAAGTTCGGCATGGTGGATATCAAGGCCATCAAGGCCCTCAAGCGTCCGGTGACGCTGGAGGAGATCAAGGCCGAGCCGAAGCTCAAGGACATGATCCTCGTCAACAATTCCCGCCTCTCGGTTCAGCCGGTGACGGACGAGGAATGGGCCATCATCTGCAAGATGGGCGGGCTCTAGCGCATCGTGCGGAACCGAAGGGCCACGTCAGTGAAAAGTGGTCCCGGTTTTCAGCGCAAAGGATGCGCTCCTCTGGGGACTAAGCATCGGATCGATCCCAAAAATGCAGGTCCACTTTTGGGTCCGTTGCTCTAGCGTATGGCTGCGTTCTATGCATGATACAGCATATCTCTTCTAGGCCATCCACCGATGACATTTGCCGGAACCAACTTCATCGCCATCCTAGTCTCCGCCGTCGCTGGCTGGCTCTTCGGCATGGTCTGGTACATGTCGTTTGGGAATGCCTGGATGTCGGCCATCGGCAAGACCCGTGAGGATCTGAAGCCCTCACCCGGCCCCTTTATCATCGCCTTCGTGGCGCTCCTCGTCATGGGCTGGGTTCTGGCTGGTGTGATTGGCCATATGGGCCAAGTCACGATCCGCAACGGCATCCTTTCCGGCTTCCTGATGTGGCTCGGCTTCGTCATCACCACCCTGACCGTGAACCACGGCTTCGGAGGCCAGAAGCCGAAGCTCACCTTGATCGATGGCGGACACTGGTTCGGCGTGCTGCTGGTACAGGGCGCGGTGGTCGGAGCCTTCGGAGCCTGAATATTCAGCTCCTTGGGGACAGCGCCGGGCGCCAACCCAAAAGTAGCAAAGACCAAAGTCCGATCCCTGCCCCGCTTGCCCGAACCCTCTCTCTTTCCGTAAACCTAGACCTAATTACCCGATAACGACGAGTCTGGGAGAAGCGTCATGGAAGAGAAGATCTACGACGTGCCGTCTGAGTGGAGCCACCGCGCCTATCTGGACGATGCCGGCTACCGCGCGAAATACGAGGCCTCGGTGAAGGACCCGGACAAGTTCTGGGCCGAGGAAGCCAAGCGCATCCACTGGTTCAAGCAGCCGACCCGGATCAAGAACACCAATTTCGGCCCCGGCAACGTCGCGATCCGCTGGTTCGAGGACGGCATCACCAACGTCGCCTATAACTGCATCGACCGGCATCTCCACACCCGCGGCGATCAGGTCGCCATCATCTGGGAAGGCGACGATCCGTCGGAATCCAAGAAGATCACCTATCGCGAGCTTCACGCCGAAGTGAACCGCATGGCCAACATCATGCGTAACCGCGGTGTCGGCAAGGGCGATCGTGTCACGATCTACCTGCCGATGATCCCGGAAGCGGCTTATGCCATGCTCGCCTGCGCGCGGTTAGGGGCCATCCACTCCGTTGTGTTCGGCGGTTTCTCGCCGGATTCGCTCGCCAGCCGCATCCAGGATGCCAAATCCGCCTTCGTCATCACCGCCGATGAAGGCCTGCGCGGCGGCCGCAAGGTGCCGCTGAAGGTCAACGTGGACGCTGCCATCGAGACCGTCGGTCCGGGCGTGGTAGACCACGTGCTCGTCGTTCGACGCACGGGCGGCGCCGTGAACATGGTGCCGGGCCGTGATGTGTATTACGACGAGGCGGCGGCGCAGGTTTCCGACGATTGCCCGTATGAGGAGATGAATGCGGAGGACCCGCTGTTCATCCTCTACACCTCCGGCTCGACCGGCACTCCGAAGGGCGTTCTGCACACCACCGGCGGTTATCTCGTCTATGTGGCGATGACGCATCAATACGTCTTCGACTACCACGACGGCGACATCTACTGGTGCACCGCCGACGTGGGTTGGGTGACGGGCCATTCCTACATTCTCTATGGCCCGCTCGCGAACGGCGCCACGACGCTGATGTTCGAGGGTGTGCCCACCTATCCGTCGATCTCCCGCTTCTGGGAGGTCATCGACAAATACAACGTGAACATCTTCTACACCGCGCCGACCGCAATTCGCTCGCTCATGCAGGCGGGCGAGGAGCCGGTGAAGAAGACCTCGCGCAAGTCGCTGCGCCTGCTCGGTTCCGTGGGCGAGCCGATCAACCCGGAAGCCTGGGAATGGTATCACCGCGTCGTCGGCGACAGCCGCTGCCCCATCGTGGACACCTGGTGGCAGACGGAAACCGGCGGCATTCTCATCACGCCGCTGCCAGGTGCTACGAAGCTCAAGCCCGGCTCCGCCACCCGCCCCTTCTTCGGCGTAAAGCCGGAAGTGGTGGATGCGGAAGGCAAGGTGCTGGAGGGCGCGGCCGAGGGCAATCTCGTGATCGCCGATTCCTGGCCGGGTCAGATGCGCACGGTCTATGGCGACCATGAGCGCTTCGTGCAGACTTACTTTTCCACTTATCCGGGCAAGTACTTCACCGGCGATGGCTGCCGCCGCGATGCGGATGGCTATTACTGGATCACCGGCCGCGTGGACGACGTGATCAACGTCTCCGGTCACCGCATGGGCACGGCGGAGGTGGAATCCGCGCTCGTCGCCCATCCGAAGGTCTCGGAAGCCGCCGTCGTGGGCTATCCGCACGATATCAAGGGTCAGGGCATCTACGCCTATGTCACCCTGATGGCGGGCGAGCAGCCGTCAGAAGAGCTCCGCAAGGAGCTGGTGGCCTGGGTGCGCAAGGAAATCGGCCCCATCGCCTCGCCGGATCTGATCCAGTTCGCACCGGGCCTGCCCAAGACCCGCTCCGGCAAGATCATGCGCCGCATCTTACGCAAGATCGCCGAGGACGAGTTCGGCTCGCTGGGCGACACCTCGACGCTCGCCGACCCCACTGTAGTCGACGACCTGATCAACAACCGCCAGAACAAGCGCACGAAGGCGGCTTGATCGATCCGTCATCCGGAGCCGCAGAGCAGAACCTGGGGTCTTTGACAAACACTCTCCATGTCATGGCCGGGCTTGTCCCGGCCATCTCTTTTAGAAGGGCAGTGCTCTCTTCTTGATCGGGCTCACCGGCGGCCAAGCCGGTGATGATGCTTGTCCTTCTCGGAACCGCAGCCGTTTCCTTCGCGTCTCACCCTCGTGTCTTCAAAGAAGGAGGGTTCGAGACATGATCGTGCGGACAGCCATGGGATTGGCCGCCCTCATCCTTGTCGCCTCGAGCGCATCCGCTCGCGAGGTTGTGCCGTTTGAGACAAGCGTGTCGCCCGGCACCATCGTCATCAAGACCGGCGAGCGGCGACTCTATTACGTGCGCGGCGACGGAACGGCCCTGCGCTATCGCGTGGCCGTGGGAAAGCCGGGCAAGCAATGGTTCGGCGAGGCGCGGATCGACGGCAAATACGTCCGTCCCGCCTGGTCGCCGCCGGCGGAAGTCAAACGCGACAATCCCCGCCTGCCCGACGTGATTCCCGGCGGCGCGCCGAACAACCCCATGGGCGCGCGGGCGCTTACCCTCGATCTCGACGAATACGCCATCCACGGCACCAATCGTCCTAGCTCCATCGGCACCTATGCATCCTACGGCTGCATCCGCATGCTCAACGAGGATATCGTCGATCTCTACGATCAGGTGAGCGTGGGCGCACGGGTGGTGGTGACGCCTTAAGCCGAAGAGCACCCAAACGCTCCTGCTCTTCACCCTACGACCTCATCCTGAGGAGCCACGAAGTGGCGTCTCGAAGGAGGGGCCAGAGTGCACTGGATGCTCCTTCGAGACGGATTGCTCACGCAATTCTCCTCAGGATGAGGCGAGAGCTTCCCGGTTACTGCGGCTGATACAGATCCGCCCGCGACGGCGGCAACCCGGAGGGGCCGCGGGTGCGCTTGGAGACAAGGGTCTGGTTCACGCCCACCGCCGCGCGCTCGAAGGCGAGCGAGCAGCCGGCGAGATAAAGAAGCCACATGCGGGTTTTCTCCTTGCCCACCATGGCCTCGGCCTCTTTTCGCCTGGCGCTCAAATTCTCCCACCACAGGCGCGTGGTGCGCTGGTAATGCTCGCGCCAGCCCTCCACGTCATGCACCTCGAAGCCGTAGCGCTCGAGATTGGCGATCGACATGCCGAGATGATCGAGTTCGCCGCCGGGGAAGATGTATCGGGTGAGCGCCTTGTATTCGGGTTTCAGCTTGCGGAAGGCGCGTTCGCTCCTCTTCGCGCGCCGCGCGATGGTGTGATGCAGATAGAGGCCGCGTGGCCGTAAGAGACGATGCACCGAACGGAAATAGGCAGGGTGGTTCCTGATGCCCACATGCTCGAACATGCCGATCGAGGAGATCTTGTCGAACTCGCCCTCCATCTGCGTGAAATCCTTCACCAGGATCTCGACGCGATCCTGAAGACCGAGCCGCGCCACCTTCTCGCGGGCGAGCTTCGCCTGCTCCTCGGCGAGCGTCACGCCGGTGGCCTTCACGCCATAATGCTGCGCCGCATGGCAGATGAGAGCCCCCCAGCCACAGCCGATATCGAGGAAGCGCTCGCCCGGTTTCAGCCGCAGCTTGCGGCAGATCATGTCGAGCTTGTCGACTTGTGCACGGGCGAGATCGTCATGCCAATCCGGCTGGAAATAGGCGCAGGTATAGACCATCTCCGGATCGAGGAAGAGCCGGTAGAACTCGTTCGAGACGTCATAATGATAGGCGACGTTCTTCTTGTTGGTCTGAGGTTTTCCCTCGCGCGCCTTCGGATCCTCCTCAACGACGCTTAAAGGGCGCGGCATGTTGGCGGGAGCGCGCAGGAAGTGATAGGCAGTCTTCAGGGCCTTGAGCTTGCTCACCTTCCGCAGGTGGCGGCCGGCCTTCTGCGGGCGCTGGGCGGCGAGATCGAAAAGCGTGCCGTTCTTGAGATCGAGCAGGCCCGAGACATAGGCGTTGAGCACCGTGTCGAGGCTCGGGCGGCGAAGCAGGCTTGCGATGACGTTCTCATGCCGGATCACGAGGCGCATGGCGTATGACGGCAGGTCGGCGGGAATCGTAGAACCATCCCACAGCTCGAAACCGAACTGCAGATCAAGCGCCCGGTGGGCATCGCTCAGGAGTTCCCGGAACGTTTTCAGCCGTGCCGTCTCGCCGATCTCAGCCATGGCCCCTCCCTGTTTGCGACAGCCTAGCTGGTCACAGCGGGAGGAACAACCTTTCCACGAAGCAGGCTGTCTTCAAGCATCGTTTTTCTCCGCCAAGACGGACAGATGCCGAAGCTTCTCGGGATTTCGGACCACGTAGATCCCCACGATCCGACCATCCTGGATGTCGAGCGCGGTCGTCTGCGGCAGGCCGTCCTGTTCGAGTGTCACGAATCCCGGCAGGCCGTTGATCAGCCCCTTGTAGAGGATCGGCGGCGCTTGGAAGCTGCTCTTTCTCGCCACACCCAGGAAAAGGCTTGAAACCCTGCGGAAGCCGGAGAGTGGATTGAGGGCTGCATTCCGAATGCCGCCGCCGTCCGTGTAAGCGACGACATTTTCCGCCAGAAGCGTGCGAAGCGTCGTTAAGTCGCCGCTGCGTGAGGCTGCGAAGAAGGCCTCCGCCATGCGTCGGCCTTCCTCCTGGGCGACGGCATAGCGCGGCCGTGCGGCCCGGACGTTCTTTCGCGCGCGGGCTGCAAGCTGGCGACAGGCCGCAGGCTCCCTGTCCAGGGTGGCGGCCACCTCGTCGAATCCGAGCCCGAAAACGTCATGAAGGAGGAAGGCGGCGCGCTCGAGCGGAGACAATCTCTCGAGCGCGAGCATCAACGTCAGGGACAAGTCCTCCCCCGTCTCCGCCTCTGTCTCCGGTTCCAGAACCGGCTCGGGCAGCCAGGGTCCGATGTAGGTCTCGCGCCGAACCCGGGCCGACTTCAGGATGTCGAGACATAGCCGTGTCACGATCTTCGACAGAAAGGCTCCGGGCTCCCGGATAGTGGAAGGGTCCGTCTGGTGCCAGCGGATATAAGCCTCCTGCACGACATCCTCGGCCTCGGCCATGGACCCGAGCATGCGATAGGCAAGGCGGATCAGCCCCGGCCTGAGAGGCTGGAACCGATCCGCGGCGGCATCTTCAGGCGGCGGCACGATTGGACCCGGCAGGATGGATGGAACGGAAGCCGATCGCGAGGCGATTCCAGGTGTTGATCGCGCCGATCAGCACCGTCAGCTTCACCTGCTCCTCCGGCGTGAAATGCGCGTTGAGCAGAGCATAATCCTCGTCGGGCGCATGAGTCTGCGCGATCAGCGTCAAGGCTTCGGTCCAGGCCAGCGCCGCCCGCTCTCGGTCACTGTAAAGGGGCGATTCCCGCCAAGCATCGAGGAGATAAAGCCGCTCCTCGGTCTCGCCCTGGGCGCGTGCTTCCTTGGTGTGCATGTGGATGCAGTAGGCGCAACCGTTGATCTGCGACGCGCGCACCTTCACCAGATGGAACAGGCTGTGCTCCAGCCCGCTGTTCTTCAGGCTCTGCTCCAGTTCGATCAGAGGTTTCAGGGTTCCCGCGGCCACGTCGAAGGGGATCAACCGAGGTTTCAACATTGTCTTCGTCCTTATGCATTGCGTTGCGAACGAAGCTAAGACGAGACGATGATGCCGAATGTGACATGCCGGCGCGATTTTTTCTAAAAATCGCTGGCGAGGCCTTTCACTTCCCAATCATCGTAGCGCACGGGCTCCAGGCCGCCGCGGCCCTGGTGCTCTTTCACCTTGGCGATTTCCGCTGCGCGGGCATCGATCTCCTGCCGCCGCAGGGCGGCCTCTTCCAGGGCCCGCCGGGCCGCAGGCGAGAGGGTTTTTCCGGGCGCGGCCCCGTCGAGGGCAGGTGCCTGGGTCTTTTCGGAGATGTCGCTGGTGTTCATGAGAGGCCTTTATCAGGTCCTTGTCCCTCATGGGAGTGGGTGCTCTTGGTCGAGAGCTGGACCATTCCCACATGAAGGTTGAAACGGATGAAGTCCTGATCGAGGTGGAGTCTCCGATGAACACCGTCAAGACCGGAATGCTGCTTGCGGCCCTGATGGCCCTGTTCGGCGTTGTCGGCTACATGCTGGGCGGCGCGACCGGCATGATGATCGCGCTGGGCCTTGGCCTGGCGACCAACCTCTTTGCCTATTGGAACTCCGACCGGCTGGCACTTGCCGCCCATCACGCCATCGAGGTGGATGAGAGGACCGCTCCGGAGCTGGTCCATATGGTGCGCGATCTCGCCCGCAACGCGAACCTGCCGATGCCGCGGGTCTATATCATCGAGAACCCCCAGCCCAACGCCTTTGCCACCGGACGCAACCCGGAAAACGCAGCGGTGGCCGCCACCACAGGCCTTCTCGACATGCTGTCCCATGACGAGATCGCAGGCGTGATGGCGCATGAGCTTGCCCATATCAAGAACCGCGACACGCTGATCATGACGGTCAGCGCCACGATTGCGGGCGCCATCGCGACGCTCGCCCAGTTCGGCTTCCTCTTCGGCGGGCGGGGCGACGACAGGCCCAATCCCATCGTGATGCTCGCCACCGTTCTGCTTGCGCCGATTGCGGCCATGATCATCCAGATGGCGATCAGCCGCTCGCGCGAATACGACGCCGACCGGATGGGCGCCGAGATCTGCGGCCAGCCGCTTTCGCTCGCCTCGGCGCTGGCGAAGATCGCGGGCGGCGTAGCCCATGTGCCGAACATGGATGCGGAGCGTCACCCGGCCACGGCACCGCTTTTCATTATCAATCCGCTCTCCGGCCACGGCATGGACAATCTGTTCTCGACACACCCGGCGACGGAAAACAGGATTGCGGCGCTTCACGCTTTGGCGCAGGAGATGGGAGCAGCGCCGCAACCCGGCTTCTTCACGCAGAGTTCATCGAGTCCTTGGGGCCAGCCGCCCCGCCGTGGACCTTGGGGTTAAGTGTTTTGAATCAATCAGACGATCAGGCGGGCCTCGGCCCCCGTCGCCTCGCCTGGATGGCAGTGACGGAAACCATGAAGCGGCGTGTGCCGCTCGACGATGTGCTGGACGAGCTTTCCCCGAAGGAGAACCTCTCCCCGCGCGACGAGGCCCTGGCGCGGGCCATTGCCATCGTCACCTTCCGCCGTCTCGGCACCTTGGGACGCGCACTCAACGAGCGGCTCAACCGCGAGCCTAAGGACGAGCGCCTCCTGCATCTTCTCGCCACCGGGGCGGCGCAGATCCTCTTCCTCGACGTGCCCGACCATGCAGCCGTGGACAGCACAGTGAGGCTCGCGCAGGAGGATGCGAAGCTTTCTCACGCGGGCGGCTTCATCAATGCCGTGCTGCGACGCGTGGCGCGCGAACGCGACATGATCCTGTCGGGCCAGGAATCCTGGCTCGACACGCCCACCTGGCTCGAAGAGCGCTGGGTCGCGCAATATGGCGAGGAGCTTGCGGCGAAGATCGCCGAAGCCCATCGCTCCATGGCATCGGTGGACATTTCCGTGAAAGACGATGCGGCCGGTTGGGCCGAGCGTCTTGGCGGCATTCTTCTGCCCACGGGCAGCATCCGCCTCGTGGAACGCACGGCGATCCGTGATCTGCCGGGTTTCGACGAGGGCGCATGGTGGGTCCAGGATGCCGCCGCAGCTCTTCCCGCACGACTGCTTCACGCCAAGCCTCACGAGCGCATCGCCGATCTTTGCGCCGCGCCTGGCGGCAAGACGGCGCAACTCGCGGCAGCCGGAGCCGAGGTGCTGGCAGTAGATCGTTCTCCGAAGCGCCTGAAGCGGCTGGAAGAGAACCTCGCGCGCCTGAATCTCACAGCCGCAACCCGCGCCATCGATGCGGAAAAGCTCGATGAATCGCCGTTCGATGCGATCCTGCTCGATGCGCCCTGCTCGGCCACCGGCACGATCCGCCGCCATCCGGATGTCGCCTGGACCAAGAGCGAAGAGGACATCCGCAAGCTCTCAGGGCTGCAGACGCGCCTTCTGGAGAAGGCAGCAAGCCTGCTGAAAGTCGGCGGACGCCTGGTCTATTGCACCTGCTCGCTCGAAGCCGAAGAAGGCGAACGTCAGGCGGAAGGCTTTCTCGCCCGTCACCCCGAATTTGTGCGCCAGCCCATCACGGCGGATGAGATCGGAGGGCTTGACCAATGCCTCACGCCCGAAGGAGATGTGCGCACCCTGCCCTGCCATCTCGTTTCCCCTGAGCACGAGCGCAGCGGGCTCGATGGCTTCTTTGTCGCACGGTTTGTGAAAGCTTCTTGATTCTCGAGTGTTGTGCTCTGTCCTCATCCTGGGGACAGCATCTGTTGAAACCAGCCAAAACAGCGGATGCTTACGTGTTGTTAACCAGTCAGCAGGAACTCCCCTCTATGCTGGCGCGGACGAGCATGACTTAAAGGAGCGCCACGGGTGGATTTCGGGCCAGATCGCTGGCGTTTGTACAAGCTTGCCTTATCCGAGGCAGGCCGCGCCATGCGTGGAGGAATGGTCTGGAGCCTGTCCAAGGTGTTCGCAGGAACGCCGTCGCCGACGCGCCTTCTCTTCGCGCCGCAGGATCTGCGCACGGCCGATCCCACCATCGCCACCGATATCTATTCCGGCTTCTTCGCTTTTGCGGGCCGCGCCATCACCACGAGCGGACGCTCCCCCTTCGCCTTCACGCCGCCGAGCAAGGCATGGGCCGAGGCGCTCTATGGTTTCGGGTGGCTGCGCCACCTGCGCGCGGCGGGCACCGCGCTCGCCCAGGCCAATGCGCGTTCGCTGGTGGATGAATTCGTCTCTTCGAAACTCGGCGACAAGAGCATTGCCTGCGATACGCAGATCATCGCGCGCCGTCTCATGTCCTTGATCAGCCAATCGCCGCTGATCCTGGAGGGCGCAGACCACGCTTTCTACCAACGCTTCCTGCGCCTGCTCGGCCAGCATGTGCGCGAGTTGGAACGGCACGTGCGATCCGGCGCTCTGCCGCAGAAGCAGCTGATGGCGGCGATTGCGCTGTGCTATGCCGGTCTGTGCTGCGAAGGCCTCGACCGTCATCTGCGGCGCGCGAGCCGCCTGCTCACGCGTGAGCTGGAGCGGCAGATTCTTGCCGATGGCGGGCATGCGAGCCGCAACCCGCGCATCATCGTCGATCTTCTGTTCGATCTCCTGCCCTTGCGCCAGATGTTCGCGAGCCGCGAGGTCGATACACCGGAGGCGCTCCTCAACGCCATCGACCGCATGCTGCCCATGGTGCGCATGTTCAGGCACGGCGACGGCACGCTCTCCCATTTCAACGGCATGGGCGTGACGGCGGCGGACCATCTCGCCACGCTGCTCACCTATGACGACATGCGCAGCCAGCCGATCCAGCATGCGCCGCATGCTGGCTACGAGCGCATGGAGGCCGGACGCACCCTGCTGGTGGTGGATGTGGGCGCGCCGCCGCCGACCCATCTGTCGACCGAAGCCGGTGCAGGCTGCCTCTCCTTCGAGTTCTCCAGCGCTTCGCAGCGCATCGTGGTCAATTGCGGCACGCCTCGGATCGCGGGCGACACCATCATCCAGGCGTCGCGCTCGACGGCGGCTCATTCGACCGCCTCGATCAACGACGTCTCGTCCTGCCAGATGGTGGGCGACCGGGGCAACTGGCTGAACCGCTGGGTCGCACGCTGGCTCCTGCGCCGCATCGGGCCCGTGGTGCTGAGCGGCCCCGAGCGGGTCGCCTCGGAGCGCGGCGAGCGCGAGCATGCTCAGGTTCTCACCGCCAGCCATGACGGCTATCGCCAGCGTTTCGGCCTGACCCACGAGCGGCGGCTGCAGCTTTCACCCAAAGGCAACATCCTGGAGGGTGAGGACGTGTTCTGGGGCGAAGGCACGGGCGGCGCCTCGGCGGAAGCCGTCATCCGCTTCCATCTCGCTCCCGGCATCAGAGCAAGCCGCGCTCAAGGCGGGCGGGTCGTCATGCTCGTTCTGCCGAACCAGGAAGCCTGGCAGTTCACCGCCATCCCGGTCGGGGCTCATGTGGAGGACAGCGTGTTCCTCGCGGCTCCCGACGGCATGCGCCGCACGGAGCAAATCGTGCTCAGCATCCGCCCGAGCGAGACCCCCTCCGTCCGCTGGCGGTTCGAGCGCCTGGCCCGCAGCCTCAACCCGAGTCAACCGGGTGAGAGCACACCAGAGCTGCTCTGAATGCAGGGCTGAAACTCCTGCCTCCCCGGTTCCCATCTTGACACTCCCGTGCTATCGCGCCCGCATCCTTTACCCCTTCATGGAGCGGCCGCCATGCCGAGCGATCCGAAGCGCGTTTCCCGCGCTCTGCTTTCCGTATCCGACAAGACGGGTCTCGTGGACTTCGCCCGGGCACTGTCCGAGCGGGGCATCGAGCTGGTCTCCACCGGCGGCACGCATAAGGCGCTGAGCGAGGCAGGGCTGCCTGTAAAGGATGTGAGCGACCTCACAGGCTTCCCCGAGATGATGGACGGGCGCGTGAAGACGCTGCACCCGGCAGTCCATGGCGGACTTCTCGGCATCCGGGCAAATCCCGAGCACCAGGCGGCCATGCTGGCCCACGGCATTCAACCCATCGACCTCCTGGTGGTGAACCTCTATCCCTTCGAGGCGACAGTCGCGGCGGGCAAGCCCTACGACGACTGCATCGAGAACATCGATATCGGTGGACCGGCCATGATCCGTGCAGCGGCCAAGAACCACGGCGACGTGGCCGTGGTGGTGGACGGCGCGGACTATGCCGCCGTTCTTGCTGATCTCTCCGCTCATAACGGCGCGGTGACATACACGCTTCGCCGCCGCCTCGCCCAGAAGGCCTATGCCCGGACAGCCGCCTACGACGCGGCGATCTCGAACTGGTTCGCGGCCGAACTCGGAGAGGAAACGCCCCCCTTCCGCGCCCTCGGCGGCACGCTGGCCGAAGTGATGCGCTACGGCGAGAATCCGCATCAGAGCGCCGCCTTCTACCGGACGCCCGAGCAGCGCCCCGGCGTCGCCACCGCCCGCCAGGTGCAGGGCAAGCAGCTTTCCTACAACAACATCAACGATACGGACGCCGCCTATGAGGCCGTGGCCGAGTTCCTACCTGAGCGCTCGGCCGCCGTGGTGATCGTGAAGCACGCCAATCCCTGCGGCGTGGCGGAAGGCACGACGCTCCGCGAAGCCTATGAGAAGGCGCTTCGCTGCGACCCGGTTTCGGCCTTCGGCGGCATCGTCGCCATGAACCGCCCGCTCGATGCGGAGGCCGCGAAGGCCATCACCGAGATCTTCACCGAGGTGATCATCGCGCCCGATGCGAGCGAAGAGGCCATTGCCATCGTCGCCGCCAAGAAGAACCTGCGCCTCCTGCTCGCAGGGAGTCTGCCCGATCCGCGTCAGGAGGGGCTGACGCTGCGCACGGTGGCAGGCGGCTTCCTGGCGCAGTCACGCGATAACGCCGTGGTCGACGCCATGGATCTGAAGGTGGTGACGAAGCGCGCCCCCACCGAGCGCGAGCTCGAAGACCTGCGCTTTGCCTTCCGCGTCGCCAAGCACGTGAAATCGAACGCCATCGTCTATGCCAAGGACCTCGCCACCGTCGGCATCGGTGCGGGCCAGATGAGCCGCGTCGATTCCTCCCGCATTGCCGCCTGGAAAGCTGCCGAAGCTGCAAAAGCAGCCAACCTGCCGGAAACCCTCGCCAAGGGTTCTGTCGTGGCCTCCGACGCCTTCTTCCCCTTCGCGGACGGCCTGCTCGCAGCAGCGGAAGCCGGCGCGACCGCCGTGATCCAGCCCGGCGGCTCCATGCGCGACGACGAGGTGATCAAGGCTGCCGACGAGGCAGGCCTCGCCATGGTCTTCACGGGCTACCGGCACTTCCGTCACTGAGAACGGATCCCCACATCAGGGTCTCCAGAGAAGGAGACCCTGATGATCATCACCACCACGCCCTCGATCGAAGGCCGCCGGATTGCCGCTTATCGCGGCATCGTATCGGGCGAGGCCATTCTCGGCGCGAATGTCTTTCGTGATTTCTTCGCCTCCATCCGCGACGTGGTCGGCGGACGCTCGGGCTCCTACGAGCGTGTGCTGCGCGACGGGCGCGACACGGCGATCAGCGAGATGATCGACGAGGCGCAACGTCTCGGAGCCCATGCGATCGTGGGCGTGCACATGGATTACGGCGCCATCGGCAAGAACGAGGGCATGATGATGGTGACGGTGAGCGGCACGGCCGTGACGCTCGAATAGCTCACGCCTTCTTCACGCCGCTCAGCAAAGCGAAGCCCGTGAACAGGAACAGGATCAGCACCGCTGGTCCTGCCGCTTGCGTTTGAAAGATCGCGGTTGCGACCGCAACGGCGAGCGGCGCGAGAAAGGACGTGACTTTGCCTGAGAGCGCCAGCAATCCGAAATAGCGCCCCGCCTCCCGCGCGGGCACGAGCCGCGCCAGCATGCTGCGCGAGGATGCCTGCAGCGGCCCTGCCACGGAGCCGATGACGAGGCCGAGTGCTACGAAGAGCTTTTCCGGTGTGCTGGCATAAAGACCTTCACCCGCAGGCGCTGTGGGAATGGCGAACAGGATGTGTCCGCGACCCAGTGAGAGCACGCCGATGCAGACGAGCGCGAGCACGAGGATCGCGCCGAGGATCACGGGCTTCGCACCGAAGCGGTCATCGAGACGTCCGCCGATCAGCGCACCCAATGTTCCGGTGATCGTGAGCAGGATGCCGAAGAGGCCGAGCTCCGTCGCCTGCCAGCCG
Organism: Microvirga medicaginis; assembly: GCF_052658925.1. Lineage (NCBI taxonomy): Bacteria > Pseudomonadati > Pseudomonadota > Alphaproteobacteria > Hyphomicrobiales > Methylobacteriaceae > Microvirga > Microvirga medicaginis. Next base: position 338,365 of record NZ_JBQWEL010000002.1, read on the forward strand.
AACACGCCTGCGCCGTAGATGCCGCCGAAGGCAAAGAGCGCCACGAGCGCGTCCTGATACACCATGTTGGCAATGAGGAACCGCAGCACGCCCTCATGGCGCCGTGCATCGACGAGCGTATTTTTCACCTGCACCAATCCCTGCTTCACCGCCTCGCCCAAGCGCAGCTTGGAGCGGGCGATGTCCGGCGTGAAGAGGAAGAGCGGCATGATGAAAACGAGAAACCACAGGGCCGAGAACGGGCCCGTAATCCGGTCTCCCTCACGTAGCGCGGGATCGAGCCCGAAGAGCGGCGTGACGCCCAGCACCGTCTTGCCGCTGCCGGAATCCGCCGCGAGAAAGCCCAGCACGATGACGAGAGAAACCAATCCGCCGAGATAGCCGACGGCCCAGCCGGTGCCGGAGAGGCGTCCGAAACGCTCCGGCGGCACGAGGTGCGGGATCATCGCATTGTTGAACACCGCAGCGACTTCGACGGCGACGGTCGCGAAGGCGAAGCCGAGAAGCGCGATTGCGATGCCGTGAGACTGGCCCGGCGCGGCATACCAGAGGGCGAAGGACGCCACGAACAGCACGAAGCCGCAGGCGGCAATCCAGGGTTTCTTCGGCCCTGTCGCGTCAGCCACCGAGCCCAGGACCGGCGAGAGGATGGCAAGGGCAAAACCCGCTGCCGCCGTCGCATAGCCCCAGAGGCTCTGGCCCGTGACCGGATCGGGCGCGAGGGACGCCGCGAAATACGGCGCGAAGACGAAGGTGGTGACCAGGGTGAAGAATGGCTGACAGGCCCAATCGAACAGGAGCCAGCCCAGGATAGCGGGGCGCGAGGCAAAAGCGGGCTTTCTCTGACGTTCGCCCCCGCTCACCGATCAATTCCTGTCACCATGCGCCTCGCGTTTTTAGCGCATCGTACGGACCCAGCGGGCCGCGTCAGCGACCCGAAGGACCGTGTCAGCGAAAAGTGGATCCGGTTTTCCGCAATCAACGATGCGCTCCTCTAGGGACTGAGCATCGGACCCAAAAGTGCAGATCCACGTTTCTCGTCCGATGCTCTAGCCTGTTCTTGCGAGATCGCCGAGCAGGCTTGCCGCCACGGTGATCTTGGACAGCGTTAGACCCGAAGAGACGATGCTGTCTACTGCGCTTCTGATGCGGCTGACATCCGCACCCCGCTTCTCGCCCCAGGCCTGGACGGCATCCGCGCCGGAGAGATCATGCGCGGCGACTTCCGCGGTGAGGCCGCGATGAGCATAGGCGATGCTGTCGACGGCACGATCGAGCGCAAGGCGGTCGAAGTAGTCGCTGACGGAGATCTCGCGCGCGGCCCCGATGAGCGAACCGAGGCGGAATGCGGCTTCGAGGGCGAAGTGGGTGCACGCGATATCGCCGACGGGCTTGCCCGTCTTCTGCGCCGTGAGCACGATGTCGGGAGCCGCCACCAGATCCGGCAGGGCCGCGATGCGACGCGCCAGCGCCTCGGGCGTACCCTGATCGACCAGCGCCTTCGTCCGCGCGTTCCAGGCCTCATGTGCCTCAGGCGACAAGGTTTTCGCCAGGCTGCTCTCGACCTCCGCGATGCCGGCCTGATAGGTGCCGATGATCGTGTCGAGGGAGTAAGTGGCGAAATCCACGTTGCGGATGAACCAGACGATGCGGTTCATGAGCAGATCCTGCAGCTCGCCATAAAGGTGCAGCTGAAGCTTGCCCGGCACCACGCCGTCGAGCGCATCGATGGCATTGTTCATGTCGGTCAGGCCGAAGGAATCGCGGGTTGCCGCATAAGCCGCCGCAATCGTCGGCGCATCCGCCCCGGTCTGATCCACGAGACGCGCCACGATGGTGGGGCCGCCCCGGTTGATGATGGCATTCGCCAGCTGCGTGGCGATGATCTCACGGCGCAGGCGGTGGCTTGCAATCGCATCCGGGAAACGCTCGCGCATCTCGGCCGGGAAGTAGCGCTCCAGCTCCTTGGCGAGATAAGGATCGTCCGGCACCGCACTCTCGAGAAGCGCGTCGTGCAGCGAGAGCTTGGCATAGGCGAGCAGCACGGCGAGTTCCGGACGGGTGAGCGCCTCGCCGCGACGGGCGCGCTCGGCGAGAGTCGCATCGTCGGGCAGGTACTCCACCTTGCGGTTGAGACGGCCTTGCGATTCCAACATCTGCATGAGGCGGCGGGCAAAGCCGAGATCGGAAATGCCCTGCTGCTCGGAAAGCGAAAGCGCCAGCGTCTGCAGGTAGTTGTTGCGCAGCACGAGGCCAGCGACCTCGTCCGTCATGTCGACGAGGAGCTGATTGCGCGCTTCCTGCGTCAGGCGCCCATCACGCTCGGGGGTGGTGAGCGCGATCTTGATGTTCACCTCGACGTCCGAGGTGTTCACGCCCGCCGAATTGTCGATGGCATCCGTGTTGAGGCGCACGCCGTTCTGCGCTGCCTCGATGCGTCCGCGCTGCGTGGCACCGAGGTTCGCGCCCTCGCCCACCACCTTGGCGCGCACATCCGCGCCCGTGATGCGGATGGCGTCGTTGGCGCGGTCGCCCACCTGCTCGTCAGTTTCCGTGGAGGCGCGGATATAGGTGCCGATGCCGCCGAACCAGAGAAGGCCCACATGGGCTTTCAGGATCGCGGTCATCACCTCGGCAGGCGTCGCCTCGGCCTTGTCGAGATCGAGCAGCGCCCGCATCTCAGGTGAGAGCGGGATCGACTTCGCGCTGCGCGAGAACACGCCGCCGCCATTGGAGATGAGCGACCTGTCGTAATCCTGCCAGCTCGAACGGGCTAAATTGAACAGGCGCTCGCGTTCCTTGAACGACGTTTCAGGATCCGGGTTCGGATCGAGGAAGATGTCGCGGTGGTCGAAGGCGGCCACGAGCTTCAGGGCTCGCGACAGCAGCATGCCGTTGCCGAACACGTCGCCCGACATGTCGCCCACGCCCGCCACCGTCACGGGCTCTTTCTGGATATCGATGTCCATCTCGCGGAAGTGGCGCTTCACCGCCTCCCATGCGCCGCGAGCCGTGATGCCCATCTTCTTGTGGTCGTAGCCCTGACTGCCGCCCGACGCGAAGGCGTCGCCGAGCCAATGGCCCTTCTCGATGGAGAGCGCATTCGCCGTGTCGGAGAAGGTGGCCGTGCCCTTGTCGGCGGCGACCACGAGATAGGGATCGTCCCCATCATGGCGCACGGTATCGGCGGGCGGCACCACGTGATCGCCCTCGATATTGTCGGTGATCTGCAGGAGCGTGCGCACGAAGATGCGATAGCTCTCCGTGCCTTCCGCGAGCCAGGCCTGGCGGTCGCTCGCCGGCGGCAATTGCTTGGGCACGAAGCCGCCTTTCGCGCCGACCGGCACGATCACGGCATTCTTCACCTGCTGCGCCTTCACGAGGCCCAGAACCTCTGTGCGGAAATCCTGCGGGCGATCGGACCAGCGCAAGCCGCCGCGAGCCACCTTGCCGAAGCGCAGGTGCACGCCTTCGACACGCGGCGAATAGACGAAGACCTCGTAGAGAGGCTTCGGCAGCGGCAGGCCTTCCACCTTCGCGCATTCGAACTTGAACGCGATGGTTTGGCGCGGCAGGCCGTTGCCTTCCAGCTGGAAGAAGTTGGTGCGGATGGCCGCTTCGATCAGGTTGATGAAGCGGCGAAGAATCCGGTCATCGTCCAGGCTCGTGACGGCCTTCAGCCGGTCCTCGATGCCGGCACGGACGGCGGTTTCGGCTTCCGCACGAGAATCCTTGCCCTCATGGCGCGGGTCGAAGCGCGTGTAGAAGAGCTTCACGATGTTTTTCGTGATGTCGGGATGACGGGCCAGCGTGCTCGCCAGGTAATCCTGCGCGTAAGCCACCTGGATCTGACGCAAGTACCGGCCGAGCGTCCTCACCATCGCCACATCGCGCCAGCCGAGGCCCGCTTCGAGCACGAGCCGGTTGAAGCCGTCCGATTCCGCAAGGCCGCGGAACAGAGCCAGCAGAGCCGCTTCGATGAGCGTCTGGATCTCGTCGATCTTGATCGCGCCGCCGGCCGAGCGCTCCAGCGCCATGTCATGGAGCCACACGCGATCCATGCCGGTCACACCGGCCGAGACCACGCGATAGGTTCGCTCGTTCACGACGCGGAAGCCGAGATTTTCGAGCAGCGGCACACGGTCGGAAAGCGGCAGCGCCGCGCCGCGCGAGAACACCTTCAGGTTGACGCGGATCTCGTCATCGCCTTCGCGGCGATAGAGATCGACCGCACGGGGACGCGCCTCGGAGAGCTGCTCCAGGAGTGCGATGTCCTTGATCGCGTGCTCTGCTCCGAAGGCCTCGCGATAGGCGGCGCTGAAGGCATCGGCATAGCGGGCGGCCAAGGCACGGGCGCGAGCGCCGCCGATGGTTTCGTCGAGCTCATCACGCAGGGCGTCGCCCCAGGTGCGCACGATGCTCGAAATGCCTTTTTCCAGCGTTTCGCGGGGAACCTGCGGGGTCTGACCTTCGTCGCGCCCGATGATGTAATGGGTGCGCGCCAGCGGGCCTTCCGGATAGGCCGGATAGGAGGCGGAGACGCGTCCCTCGTAGATGCCGGCGAGGAACTGGCCGATGCGCTGGCGCACGCCCGTGTCGTAGCGGTCCTTCGGCACGAAGACCATCACCGATACGAAGCGATCGAATTCATCCGCACGCGCCAGCGCCCGCACGCGCGGACGCTCCGACAGACTCATGATGTCGATGGCGAAGTGGTAGAGCGTTTCCTCGTCGATCTGGAACAGCTCGTCGCGCGGATAATTCTCGAGAACGTTGAGAAGCCCGCGTCCCGAGTAGCTCGAAGGATCGAAGCCGGCACGGGCAATCACCTTCGCCACCTTGTGGCGCAGATACGGCACTTCCGCCGTGGTGTTGGTGTAGGCGCTTGCCGTGAAGAGGCCGACGATGCGCAGCTCGCCCTGCAGCCTGCCGTCCGCATCGAAGAGTTTGACGCCGATATAATCGAGGTGCGCGCGGCGATGGACGCGGGATTTGACGTTGGCCTTGGTGATGATGAGCGCCTTGGGCTGCGCGAGAAAGGCGCGGATTTCCGGCGTCATCGCCACAAGCTCGCGGCCGCGGCGCAACACGCGCACGCTCGGATCGCGCAGGAGGCCGAGGCCCGATCCTTCCACGGGATCGGCAGCCGTGTCGTCCTTCGGCAGGCGATATTCGCGAAGTCCCAAGAAAGTGAAGTTGTCGCGGGCGATCCAGTCGAGGAAAGCCACCGCTTCCCTCACCTCGTCGTCCGGCAGCGGCGGCGGGTTGAGGCGGTAGTTCTGAACGATTTCGGTGACGCGGGCGCGCATGCCGGGCCAGTCGTGCACGGCGAGCGATACGTCCTTATGGACGCGGCGCATGGCCTCGATCAGGCGGCTGCGGGTCTCGGCATCGTCGATGCGCGGCAGATGAACGTGAATGAAGCTCTCGCGCTTCACGCCATGGCGCACAGCGGCCGTGGCCTCGCCGACGAGGCGAACGAGGCCGCCACTGGCATCGCGCTCCACCGCGAGAATCGGGTGCGCCACGAGATAGGGGTCGTAGCCCTCATCGACCAGCTCGGCGAGGGTCGAATCGAGCAGGAAGGGCATGTTGTCGTTGACGATTTCGAGAATCGTCACATCGCGGCGGCGGCCCTCGCGCTCGACCTCCAGGTCGATGAGGCGGATATCCTCGCCGCCGCCTATACGCGGCGCCCTGAGATGTTCATAGGCCGCAGCAGCCAGTTCCGCGAGAGCCGCGGGCGAATAGGCGGCGAGATCTTCGGATGGCACGCGCCCATAAAGATCGCGGACAAAGGTGGGGGGAATGGCTTTGTGCCCGGCTTCCAGAACCGCAACGGCCTCGGCCGTCAGTTCGCTTCCGCTGGTCGGCGTTTCCAGCTTCATGCGCGTATCCTCTTATGATCGTTGCGCGAGCGTTGCCACAGAGTGACAGGCCGCGCAACAAAACCGTGCGGTTCTGCACATGGCAGGGTTAAGTTTCTGCAGAACACAGCAATTTTATGCTGCCTCGGCCTCTTGCGACGACAGATTCGTGTCTCCCCAATGTTTTAGGGCCAGGAGCACGGGCTCCAAGCTTTGCCCCCGCGTGGACAGCGAATATTCGACTCGCGGCGGGACCTGCGCGTAAACCACGCGGACGATCAGCCCATCGGCCTCCAGCTCACGCAGCTGATGAGTGAGCATGCGCTGCGTCACGCCGGGAATGAGGCGACGCAATTCGTTGAAACGCAAGGTTCCCCGCAGCAGCTTGTAGAGAACCACGATCTTCCACTTCCCGTCGATGAGGCTCAGGGCCCGCTCGACGGAACAGCCGGTCGAGGCCTGGGCCTTCTTCACGACGCGGGGCATCACGGTATCCTTTTTGACACTATGGGCTTTAATTGTGCGTTCTTGCGAGCTTAAACCCTATGCTCAACTATGTCCCTACCAAAAAGGAGACATGCCATGCGCGCTGTTGGTTACCAGCAATCCTTAGCCATTACGGACGAAGCTTCCCTGACCGATATCGAGCTGCCCCGCCCGGAACCCGGCGCACGGGATCTTGTGGTCGAGATCAAGGCGGTTTCCGTGAACCCCGTGGATACCAAGGTGCGCATGCGGGCGGTGCCCGAGCCGGGTGCCTACAAGGTCCTGGGCTACGACGCCTCCGGCATCGTCCGGGCAGTCGGATCGGAGGTTTCGCTGTTCAAGCCGGGCGATGAGGTGTTCTATGCGGGCGCCATCACCCGCTCGGGCACCAATGCCGAATTTCATCTGGTGGATGAGCGGCTCGTGGGTGCAAAGCCCAAGTCCCTGAGCTTCGAGGAAGCAGCCGCCCTTCCGCTGACCACTCTCACGGCCTGGGAAACCCTGTTCGACCGCCTCGACATCAAGCGCCCGGTGAAGGGCGCCGCCAACGCCATCCTGATCGTCGGCGCAGCCGGTGGTGTGGGCTCCATCGCCGTGCAGCTTGCGCGCAAGCTCACGGACGTGACGGTGATCGCCACCGCCTCGCGCCCGGAGACCCAAGCATGGGCCCGCGAACTCGGCGCGCATCACGTGATCGATCACTCGAAGCCCATCGCCGAGCAGGTCGAGGCTTTGGGGATTGGCGCTCCCGCCTTCGCCTTCTCGATCACGAATACGGATGTGCATTTCCCCGAAATCGCGAAGGTCATCGCCCCGCAGGGACGCTTCGCTCTGATCGACGATCCGAAGACGCCGATCGATATCAGCCTCTTGAAGGGCAAGAGCGTGTCGATTCATTGGGAATCCATGTTCACACGCTCGACCTTCCAGACGGCGGACATGGAGCGCCAGCATGAGATCCTGAGCGAGGCCTCGCGCCTCGTCGATGCCGGCACGATCAGAACGACGCTCGCCGATGTGCTGGGTCCGATCAATGCGGCCAATCTCAAGAAGGCGCATGCTTTCATCGAAAGCAACCGCGCCAAGGGCAAGATCGTTCTGTCGGGGTTCTGAAAAAGAAAAAGGCCGCCTGGAAAGGCGGCCGATGTCTCGAGGGTTGGTGGCCCGGCTCTCCAAAAGCCTGGAGGGCTGGGGGGCTGACGTGTCCAAGCCGATGGTCGAACCGGGCCGTCGAGGCAACTTGAGTATTTACCGTACCCAGTGAGGCACCTTAGGGGCGTGATTGCGGCAGGAATAAGATTTGCAAAAGAAGCGGTGATTCATTTGACCGCGACGGCTTGATCGATTCCTTAGCCGGACCCATCATCAGGTTTAAGTGAACCACGGATGGGAGATTTCATGAGCGAGGGTGACGTCTCAGAGCCGCTGCGCGGCGGCTCGATGCAGGGCTCGGCTCACATCGTGCCCTTCCCCGCCGCGCCGAAACAGGTGGCCTTCGACCGTGCCGAGTTGCAGACCATTCTCAATCTCTACGGCCGCATGGTGGCCGCCGGCGAATGGCGGGATTACGCCATCGATTTCACGCCCGACAAAGCGGTTTTCTCGATCTACCGACGCACCTCGGAAATGCCTCTCTATCGCATTGAAAAGGATCCCAAGCTCGCGAAGAAGCAAGGCGCCTATTCGGTGATCGTCTCGACAGGCCTGATCCTCAAACGCGGACACGAACTCGATCGTGTGCTGCGCGTGCTCGACAAGCCGAAAGTGGTGTCGAATTAAGTCTCCACATCTCGAGGCATGGCAAGAAGCCGCAGGCTCGAAGCGAAACGCCGAAGGCTCCGATCCAGAGAATCGGCCGGATGCCGACGAGATCGGCCATGGTGTGAAACTATCTGATAGGCCGGGTGGGCGGCTCGGTCGTGCCACGTCCGAGGGGGCGCTGCATGAGCACGGTGGAAAGCCAGCGCCCATGCTTGTAGCCGATGCCCTTGATGATGCCGGACAGCTCGAAGCCGAGGCTCCTGTGCAGGCCGATGGATCCCTTCGATTCCTCATCGCCGATCACGGCCACCATGAGCCTGAAGTCCCGCGCCTCGCATTCCTTGATCAGCTCGGTGAGCAGCGCACGCCCGACGCCCTGCCCTTGAGCGGACGGAGCGATATAGATCGAATCCTCCACCGTGGAGCGATAGGCAGGCCTCGTGCGGTAAGCGCCTGCATAGGCATAGCCGAGGATCTCGCCATCGCGCTCAGCCACGAGATAGGGATAGCCGCCCACGAGAACAGCCGCGCGGCGGCTGGCCATCTCCTCTTCGCTGGGCGGCTCGAGCTCGAACGAGGCCGTGCCGTTAAGCACCGCATAGGCATAGATGGCGGCAATGGCGGGAATGTCGGTTTCAACCGAGGGGCGGATGAGGAGGCTCATGCCCCATTGGTAGGATGAAGCCTTGCCGTAGGCAATCCATCAATAAAAAGCCCCAGCTTCGGGGCCGGGGCTTGAAGATCATGCGATCGGTTCGCTCTTACTCGTTGCGGTTGCCCAGCAGCGAGAGGAGGAACTGGAACATGTTGATGAAGTCGAGGTACAGCTGCAGCGCACCGTAGACCGACACCTTGGCGGCGGCCTCGGTGTCATAATTGCCGTACAGGTACATCTCCTTCAGCTTCTGCGTGTCGTAGGCAGTAAGGCCTGCGAAAAGCAGAACGCCGATCACGGAAATGCCGAACTGCATCGCGCTCGAGGCAACGAAGATGTTCACGATCGAGGCGATGATCAGACCGAACAGGCCCATGATCAGGAACGAGCCCATGCCCGACAGGCTGCGGCGGGTGGTATAACCCCACAGCGACAGCGCGCCGAAGGACGCCGCGGTGATGAAGAACACCTGCACGACGCTCGCGCCCGTATAGCGGAGCAGAAGCGTCGAGAGCGAGGCGCCCATCACCGCCGCGAAGGCGAAGAAGGTGCCGCGCGCCGTGGCGGCCGACATGCGGTCCATGCGGAACGAGAAGAAGAAAATGAAGGCCAGCGGCGCCAGCGCCACGACCCACATCAGAGGGGTGCCATACAGAACGCGTCCAAACTCGGTGAGCGCCATGCGGCCAGCGCCGTCCGTGGTCACAGCCAGCATGTTCACGCCCAGCGCGACGAGAGCCGAGATGGCCAGACCCAGGATCATGTTGTTGTAGACGCCGAGCATGAAGGCGCGCAGGCCCTGATCGACCTGTGCCGCCGTCCGGGCAAAGCCGGTGCCATAGGCGGTTTGGTTTTGCTCATACGGTTGCATCGGAGTCCTTTCTCACGGTGTCCCGTTGATGTTCCCTCGAAAGGCTGGGGAGTCAGCCCTTGGCCGCCGCGATTCCCGGCGACAGAGAAAATATGAGAGGACGGCCCCGGCTTCGCAAGGGGCAACGTCAAGCTTCAAATATTTGTGAAAAGAATTTTCAAGGAGCAGAGTAGATGCTGCTCCTCATTCGTTTTCCGCCGCTCCTTTATGACGCTGGACTTGGCCCGAACCGTTAAAGATTTCTCAAGTATTGCGCCGGTTTTTGACTGAGGATGCGCCACGTTCCCATCAGTCCCAGGCCGACCGTCACCAGAACGGCCAAGGCTGATGCCAGGAGCGCACCCGACAAATCTAAGCTAAAGCTTAAATTCATGAGGCGGGTCACGATGAAATAGGATGCGATCCCGCCCGCCAGGAGCCCGAACACGGCCGTCGCCAGGCCCAGGAGCCCGTATTCGAAAGCATAGGCCGAGAGCAGCCGGGACCGGGTGGCGCCCAGCGTCTTCAGCACCACGGCGTCATAGAGGCGCACCCGGTGACCAGCCGCAAGCGCACCCGCGAGGACCAGAAGGCTCGCGATCAGCGCAATCGAGCTTGCGCCCCGGATGGCCATGATGAGCTGCGAGACGACGTCGTTCACGGCCTCGAGCGCATCCTTCACCCGCACGCTCGTGACCATGGGAAAGGCTTGGGCGGAACTTCGCAGGATCCTGGCGTCGGTCGCCGCATCGGACCCGTTCGGGAAGGTGACGGTGGCCAGATGCGTGTGCGGCGCCCCGGCAAAGGTGTTGGGCGAGAACACCATGACGAAGTTGATGCCGAGCGAACGCCATTCGATCTCGCGCAGATTCGCGATGGTGGCGGTGATGTTGCGGCCGAGCACGTTGACGGTGATCTCGTCGCCCATCTTGAGGCCTAAGCCTTCGGCGATCTTGTGGTCGAAGGAGACGAGCGGCTTGCCGCGGTAATCGTCAGGCCACCACTCGCCCTGCACCAGCTTCGAGCCCTCGGGCGGCGTCTTCGCATAGGTGATGCCGCGATCGCCCTCCAGCACCCAGGAAATGTCCTCAGGGGCCTTGACCTCGGACACGGGCCGCCCGCCGAGCGTCACGAGGCGTCCGCGCATCATGGGCACACGCTCGATCTGTGCATCTTTCGCCTGTTGCTTCAGGAATCCTTCGAACGCATCCGCCTGCTGGTTCGGAATATCGAGGAAGAAGAAGCTCGGCGCGTGTTGCGGCAGGCTCTGGGTCAGCTGCTTCGTCAGGTTGGTGTCGATGAGCGAGAGCGTCACAAGGAGCGTGATGCCTAAGCCCAGCGAGAGCACGAGGGACGGCGTGAGCGCACCGGGACGGTGGATATTGGCCAGAGCCAGACGCAGAGCCGTGCGGCGGGGGCGCGGGAGACGGCGAGCGAGCGCCATCAGCCCCAGCGCCACGATGCGCAGCAACAGGAAGGAGCCTGCCGCAGCCGCCACGAACATCAATGCGATGCGCCGGTCATAGGCCGCGACAACCGCGAGAGCCACGAGGGCGACGACGGAAACGCCGAGCGCCGCGAGATAGCGCCTGCGCGGCCAGCGCCGCTCGGGATCGATCTGGTCGCGAAACAGGCCGGACACCGGCACGTCATGCGCGCGACCAAGCGGTGCGATGGCAAAGACGAGAGCGGTGAGCACACCATAGAGAAGCGCGATTCCAAGTTCCGCCACGGCGATGACCGGCTGGATCGGAATCGGCAGCAGATGACCGAAGAGGGCGGTGATGATGAACGGCAGGGCCGCGCCGATCGCTAGACCGATCGCGATGCCGAGGGCCGCGATCAGCATCACCTGCGTGAGATAGAGCATCACCACCTGCCCGCCGGGCGCGCCAAGGCTCTTCAGCGTGGCGATGGAAGCGCGCTTGCGGTCCACGAAACCGCGCACCGCATTGGCGACGCCGACGCCGCCGACGAGCAGCGCCGTGAGGCCGACGAGGGTCAGGAACTGCGTGAAGCGCTCGATGTTCTTGGCAAAGCGGGGATCGGCATTGAGCCGCGTGCGGATATTCCAGCCGGCCTCGGGCAGGGTGCGGTTCGCCTCGGCCTGGATCTCAGAAAACCCCTCTTCCGTGGACAGGGCCTGCGGCAGGGTCAGCCGGTAGGTCCAGCGCACGAGGCTGCCGGGCTGGATAAGGCCGGTAGCCTTCAGGGCCTCCTGCGACACCATCAGGCGCGGCCCGAAACCGATGCCGTCCGCGATCTTGTCGGGCTCGGAGACAAGGCGCGCGCGCAGTTCCACCGTCGCGCCGCCAATCGTGACCCGATCACCCACCTTCAGGTCCAGGCGCGCCAGCAGCGCCGGATCGACGGCTGCGCCGAAAGCGCCCTCGCGCTGGGCGAACACGTCCGAGGGTGACAGCTGAGGATCCGTTTCGAGCGTGCCGACCGTGGGGTAGCCCGCATCGACCGCCTTCAGCTCGACGAGGCCGGAGCCCTTCTCGCCCGCAACCGCCATGGCGCGCATGGTGGCAACGACATTGATTTGGCCCTTGGAGGCCAGGAACGCCCGCTCAGGCGCGCCCGCCTCCCGCTGGAGAAGCGAAAAGGCCATGTCGCCGCCGAGAATCCGGCGGCCCTCGCGGGAAATCCCCTCCGTCAGCGAGCGCGAGAGGGAGGAGACGCTGGCAATCGCAGCCACACCAAGCGCGATGCAGGCGAGAAAGATCCCAAAGCCCTTCAGGCCTCCGCGCAGCTCACGCAAGGCAAGGCGAAGAAGAAGCGGCAGGGAGGAAGAAGGTGGCTTGCGCCGCTGCGGCGTCGTCAGGGTGCCGTGCATGGGACTTGCCCCCTTCAAGCCACGGCCGAGGCTGCGTCGGCCTCTACCTGACCCGAGCGCAGGCGCACCATGCGGTCGCAGAGGCGGGCGAGGTTGAGATCGTGCGTCACGAGCACCAGGGTCGCACCGCGGTCGCGTTTCAAGGCAAAGAGCAGGTCCACGATGGACTGCCCCGTAGTCTCGTCGAGATTGCCGGTGGGCTCGTCCGCCACGAGGATCGCGGGGTTCGGCACGATGGCGCGGGCAATCGCCACGCGCTGCTGCTCGCCGCCGGAGAGCTGCGCTGGGTAGTGATGGAGACGAGAGCCTAGGCCGACCGCCTTGAGCTCGGCTTCCGCCCGCTCAAAGGCATCGTCCTCACCGGCCAGCTCCAGGGGCAGCGCCACGTTCTCGAGCGCCGTCATGGTGGGCACAAGGTGGAAGGACTGGAACACGATGCCGATGCGCCGGCCTCGAAAACGGGCGAGCGCATCCTCATCGAGGCCCGACAGATCGGTGCCGTCGACGATGACCTTGCCCGAATCAGGGCGCTCGAGACCCGCCATGGTCATGAGCAGGGTGGATTTTCCCGAGCCCGAGGGGCCGACGAGACCAACCGCTTCTCCCCTGTCGACGCCGAGCGAAATCCCTTTGAGGATATGCACCCGCGCGGCCCCGCGCCCGAGGCTCAAATCGACATCGTGAAGCGCGATGGCCTTGTCCTTCATGCCCGTTCATCCGATCTGTTGGAGACTTGTCGAAGACGTTGTCTAGTCCTGCATAGATGGGAAGCCTATCAATGAAGCGCCAATCAGGCCCGTTCATGACGATCATTTTTGCGTGTGCGGCGGCCCTTGCCGCCATGATCGCCCCCTCCACCGCGCCTGCTCAGAGCAAAACGCTGCACCTCGTGGCCTTGGGCGACAGCCTGACGGCCGGCTACGGCCTGCCCCAGGAAGCCGCCTTCCCGGTGGTATTGGAGAAAGCCCTCAAAGCCAGGGGCTACAAGGTCGAGATCGCCAATGCGGGCGTCTCGGGCGACACCTCGTCCGCAGGCCTCGACCGGCTCGACTGGTCCATCCCCGACGGCACGGATGGGGTGATCGTGGAGCTTGGCGCCAACGACATGCTGCGCGGTCTCGATCCGGCCGTCACGCGGAAGTCCATCGAGACCATCGTGGAGCGTTTGAAGGCCCGGAACATCCCCGTGATGCTCGCCGGCATGTATGCCTCCCGCAATCTGGGTCAGGACTACATTCAGAAATTCGATACCATCTATTCCGACATTGCGAAGAAGCACGACCTTGTGCTCTATCCCTTCTTCCTTGACGGGGTGGCCGGCGAGCGATCCTTCATCCTGCCCGACGGCCTGCACCCGACGGCGAAGGGAGTGGAGATCATCGTCGACCGCATTCTGCCCACAGTCGAAAGCTTTCTCACCCGCCTGACCCAGCGCTGATCGTCGTCAGCGCCTCGAATTTCCCACAAACGCGGTGGCCTCATCCGCCGCGAGGAGCCTTGAACATGGAATATCGCCGCCTCGGCCGCACCGATCTCAATGTCAGCCTCATCTGCCTCGGCACCATGACCTGGGGCCAGCAGAACACCGAGGCCGAGGGCCATGAGCAGATGGATTATGCCCTCGACCAGGGCGTCAACTTCTTCGACACCGCCGAACTTTACTCGATTCCCCCGCGGCCTGAGACGCAAGGCTCAACGGAGCGGATCATCGGCTCCTGGTTCAAGTCGCGCGGCACCCGCGACAAGGTGATTCTCGCCACCAAGGTGGTGGGCCGTTCCGACAGCACCTGGTTCCGGAACGACGGCTCCAAGGCCGAGCTTTCCCGCAAGCAGATCGAGGAGGCGGTGAACAAGAGCCTGAAACGGCTCCAGACCGATTATATCGACCTCTACCAGATCCACTGGCCCGACCGCCCCATGACCTGGGGCGCGAACCCGACCATCTACAGGCACCAGGAAGGCGATTCGCACCCGATTGCCGAGACCGTCGAAATCATGACGGACCTCGTGAAGGCCGGAAAGATCCGCCATTTCGGCCTCTCCAACGAGAGCGCCTGGGGCACCATGACCTTCCTCAAGCACGCCGAGGCCAAGGGCCTGGCGCGGGCGCAATCGGTGCAGAATGCCTACAACCTGCTCAACCGCACCTACGAGGTGGCGCTCGCCGAGGTGAGCATGCGCGAGAATGTGAGCCTGCTCGCCTATTCGCCGCTGGCTCAAGGCTATCTGACCGGCAAGTATCTCGACGGCGCCCGCCCACCGGGAGCACGCACTACGCTCTTCGAGCGTGGCCAGCGCTATGAGAACACAACGGCGGAAGCGGCCATCCGCAAATATCTGGCACTCGCCAAGGAATTCGGCCTGGATCCTGCGCAGATGGCGCTGGCTTACGTGAATTCCCGCCCCTTCGTGACGTCCAACATCATCGGCGCGACGTCCATGGCGCAGCTGAAGACGGACATCGCCTCCATCGCGGTCAAGATCACGCCGGAGCTGGAAAAGCGCATCGACGCCATCCACATCGAGCACTGCAATCCCTGCCCTTAAGCCTTTTGCCTCCGAAGGACAGCCGGAACAAAGCCGGCTGGTCCTTCGTCTGTTTCTCAAGGCGTAAGCCAAAGCTCGGGAGGAACCGCATGCCACGTCTGTTTACCGGCATCGAGATTCCCGCAGAGATCGGCTTGGCGCTGTCCACCTATCGCGGCGGGTTGCCGGGCGCGCGCTGGGTCGATCCTGAAAGCTATCACATCACCTTGCGTTTCATCGGCGATGTGGACGAGCGCGTGGCCGATGACGTGTACTCGATCCTCGGCGATTCCCGCTGGCGCGAGCCTATCCCGATCACCATCGACAGACTCGGTACCTTCGGTGGATCCAAGCCCCGCACCGTGTTCGCTCATACCTCCGACAACGGCGAGCTCGCCGATCTGCAGGCCGAGCAGGAACGCATGATGCGCCAGATCGGCCTGCCCCCCGAGGCCCGCAAGTTCACGCCGCACGTCACGCTGGCGCGCCTGAAGAACGTGTCGCCCATCCATGTTGCGGATTACATGGCGACCCGAGGCCATTTCCAGAAGCTCACCTTCACCGCGAGCCGCTTCGTGCTCTATTCGTCGAAGGCGTCCGTGGGCGGCGGACCATATATTGTCGAAGCGGCGTACCCCTTAAGCTAGCTCGACGGCGACGCTCCGAACCGCTACGCCAAGGCTCATGGCAGCCCTCATCTTTCTCACTCATCCCGAAGTCGCCATCGATCCGCAGGTGCCCGTCCCCCGCTGGCCCTTGAACGACACGGGCCGCCAGCGCATGAGCCGCTTCGCGGATGCGCTCTCCGGCACGCGGCTTTCCTCCATCCATGCCAGCACGGAGCAGAAGGCGATGGATGGGGCCGCCATCGTCGCGGAGCGTTTCGGCCTGCCCTATCAGACTCACGAGGATGTCGGTGAGAACGACCGTTCGGCGACGGGCTATATCGCGCCGCCGGAATTCTGGGTGGTGGTGGACGCCTTCTTCGCCAATCCTCACGAGAGCATCCGCGGCTGGGAGCGCGCCATCGATGCACAATCGCGCATCGTCGATGCCGTGAGGCGGATCGCGGCGGAGGATGACGGCCCCGGCGATACCCTCGTCGTCGCCCATGGCGGCGTCGGCTGCCTGCTCATGGCTCATCTGCAGCAGGTGGAGATCGGGCAGGAAAGCCGCCCCCGGCATTCCGGCGGCGGCTGTTTCATCGTGGTCGACCGCGAGACGCTTTCGCTCAGGCAGGATTGGCGCACCATCGAGGAAGCCGCCTTTCCTTTGGGCTGACATTTTAGACTTTGATCTTGCTTCGCGACGGGCTGAAGGATAGCCGTCCCCTTCATCCATGACATGAAGGACAAGAGCGATCCGATGAACGGCGCGCGCCTGGCAAAAATCATTCCCGGAACCGCCTTGTGCTTCAGCGTCTCTGCTGCCGCTCTCGGCCTGCAGATGCTCGAAGAGCACTGGACGGGCCGCCCCTGGATCGAGGCGCTCGTCATCGCGATCCTCATCGGCACGATGTTGAGAACCCTGTGGACCCCTGATGCCCGATGGATTCCCGGCATCGGTTTTTCCGCCAAGACATTGCTCGAGATCGCGGTGATGCTGCTGGGTGCATCCATCAGCTTTCAGGCGGTGCTGGAAGCAGGTTTAAGCCTCATTCTCGGTATCGCCGTGGTGGTGGCTCTTGCCATCGGCGCGAGCTACGGCCTGTGCCGCCTTTTGGGCTTGCCTTGGCGCATGGCGATCCTGGTCGCCTGCGGCAACTCGATCTGCGGCAACTCTGCCATCGCGGCCGTGGCGCCCGTGATCGACGCCAAGCCTGAAGATGTGGCTTCCTCCATTGCGTTTACCGCCATTCTCGGCGTGATCGTCGTGCTCACCCTGCCCCTGCTGATGCCTCTGTTCGGGCTTTCCCTCACCCAATACGGTGTGCTTGCGGGCCTCACCGTCTACGCGGTGCCGCAGGTGCTCGCGGCGACCGTGCCGGTGAGCATGGTCAGCACGCAGATCGGCACGCTGGTCAAACTCGTGCGCGTGCTGATGCTGGGACCTGTGGTGATTGCACTGTCGCTGAAAATGGGCCGGGAAACGGCCGCGAAGAGCCTGCCCCTGAACCGATTCGTGCCCTGGTTCATCATCGGGTTCCTGGGACTGGCGGCGCTCCGCTCGCTCGGCGTGATCCCTGATGCGATCCTCGGCATCGTCACGCCGACGGCGACCCTGCTCACGGTGATATCCATGGCGGCCCTGGGGCTCGGCGTGGACCTGAAGATCCTCGGCCGGGTCGGCGGGCGTGTGACCCTGGCGGTGACGCTCTCGCTTCTCGTGCTGATCACGATCAGCTTAGGGCTCATCCGGCTGCTTGGGCTGGCCTGAGGGCTTGAAACATCTCACGCGTGCTTCATCACTAAGCCATCCGTCATTCAGAAACGAAGCCGCCATGCCCCGCTTGACCGAACCCGAACGCCAGGAGCTTCTCTCCGCCCTCGACGGCTGGACCCTCGTGGAGGGCCGGGATGCCATCCATAAGCGCTTCGTGTTCGACGATTTCAACGCGGCGTTCGGCTGGATGACCCGCGTCGCGCTCATCGCCGAACAGAAGAACCACCATCCCGAATGGTTCAATGTCTACGACAAGGTGGACGTGACGCTCTCGACGCATGATGCAGGCGGCCTCACGCGCCGCGACATCGAATTGGCGCAGCGCATGGACCAGCTGGCAGCGGGCCTGACGAAGAGCTGAAGCGCCCTATTTCGGCTGCATGCGCAGCGCGCCGTCGAGGCGGATGCCCTCGCCGTTGAGCATGTCGTTCTCGATGATGCTCTTGACGAGCTGCGCATATTCCTCCGGTCGCCCGAGGCGCGAGGGGAACGGCACGTTGGCTTCCAGCGCCTTGCGGTAATCCTCCGCGATTCCTTCGAACAGCGGCGTGTGGAAGAGGCCCGGCATGATCGTCATCACGCGGATGCCGAATCCCGACAGATCGCGCGCGACCGGCAGCGTCAGCGCGAGCACACCGCCCTTGGAAGCGGAATAGGCCGCCTGCCCGATCTGGCCATCCTGGGCTGCGACCGAGGAGGTGTTGACGATGACGCCGCGCCCGCCGTCCGGCGTCGCGGGTTCGAGCGCCGCCATGGCGGCGGCGGATTTCGAGATCATCGCATAGGTGCCGATGAGGTTGATCTCCACCGTCTTGCGGAAGCTCGCAAGATCATGCGGGACGAGCTCACCCGTCTCGCGCTTCTTCGTGACCGTGCGGCGGCCGGGCGCGACACCGGCGCAGTTTACGAGAATGCGTTCGACGCCGTTCTTCCCGCGCGCCATCGCGAGGCCGGCATCGATGGAAGCCTCGTCCGTCACGTCCACGCGGGCGAACAGACCGCCGATTTCGCGGGCAACCGCCTCGCCCCGCTCCGCGTCCCTATCGAAGATGGCGACTTTCACGCCCTGTGCCGCAAGCATGCGCGCCGTGGCTTCACCGAGGCCCGAAGCGCCTCCCGTGACGACGGCTGCCATCAATTTGTCGAGCTTCATGGGTTTTCTCCTCCCTTGAGGATGCTTGTAGGCAATCCTTACATAAGTGGATACCTAGACTGTCGAAGGAGCGGAGGAGCATGAGCGAGCCTTTCATCAAGCCTTTCACCAGGGCCGAGATGGACGCCATGCGCGCGGCCACCCATCAAGAGGAGAGCCTGAGACGGCGGTTCTGGGACAAGCTGAAGCGCGTCGCGGGCAAGATCCCCTTCGCGGAGGACCTTGTGGCCGCCTTCTATTGCGCCACGGACCCCAAGACCCCGAGCCGCGTGAAGCTGATCCTTTTGGGTGCCATTGGCTATTTCGTTCTGCCGCTCGATGCGGTGAGCGACCTGTTGCCCCTCATCGGCTTTGCCGATGACGCCGCCGTGCTGGCTGCGGCCATCACGCAGGTCGCAGGTTCCATTACGGAAGAGCACCGGGCCAAGGCGCGGAAATCCCTAGGGGAAGTTACCTCCGAGCAGGGATGAACAGTGGACGTCAATGAGATTATATTCATAAGAAAGAATATTGGCTTATTGCAACATTATATTTTTTCACTTAGAAGAGACTTGTTCATCAGAAGTTATTTCAACATCTCGCTTTTGAACAAAGAACAGCCTTTTCAAGGACAACTCGGCGGGCCGCTTGCGGCCCATTATTTTTGGTCCCGAGAAATGCCGCGTTTCGACGCATCGCCAACGGACGGGGACCGGGCTACGGCATGGTGAAGAGTTCTTAACCATCCTCCATTATTGTCCGCCCCATGACGACAGCATCCCTCCAGCGCGGCATCGCCGCAGGCATCCTTTCCGCCATTCTCGTCCTCGGAACCGGGCCTGCAGCTCTGGCTCAGCCCCGCCCGGCGCAGAAGCCTCCTGCGGCCAAGACGGCTCCTGCGGCCAAGCCGGCCCCTGCCAAGCCGGCGGCTGCGGCATCGAAGGCCAAGCCGGCGGCCACGACCAGCAAGGCCACTTCGGCCGCAAAGCCGGCCGCTGCAGCCGCTGCAGCGGGAGCTGGCGCCGCGGCAGTTGCGGCCAAGCCTGCCCAGGCCGCCACGGGTCCGGGCGGAGCCTCGTTGGTGACGTCCTACGGCGACTGGGGTGTCTACACGGCCCAGGCCGGACGCTCGAAGATCTGCTACGCCCTCAGCCAGCCCCAGGACCGGATGCCGAAGAACCTGAACCGGGATCCGGCCTATCTCTTCGTGTCCTTCCGCCCGGCGGAGAACGTGAAGAACGAGGTCGCCCTGGTGCTCGGCTTCGCCGCCAAGGAGAACGGCCCGGCGGAAGCCGCTGTCGGCAACACGTCCTACGCGCTGATCACCAAGGCCTCCAATGCCTGGCTGAAGAACCCCGCCGAGGAAGGCCAAGCCATCGCCTCCATGGCCCGCAGCGGGACGATGATTGTGAAGATGCAGTCCGTCCGCGGCTCCAGCTTGACGGACCGTTATTCGCTGAACGGCTTCAACAAGGCCCTGGAGCACGCCCGCAAGGAATGCGGCGTCTAAAGCCCGTATGCCCTTGCAAATTGTGCCAACGATGAGCATTTCCCGGGCCTCGCGCCCGGAATTCTGCTTTTCGGCTCACGGTTTCGGCGCAATCGTGCTATAGGCACGCCCGATCCCAACAACGAGGCTTGAGATTTCCCATGGCGACGGCGCTCGACATCGCCAAGCGTAACCCCAATGCGGCTCCTGTGGCCGTGAACGATGCCGCACGCGCGGCCGGGTCGACCGCTTTGTCCATCGAAAAGACGGCTGAGATGCATGTGGCGGCGGGAGCCGCCCCCGGCGGAGCCTCGCTCGTCGGCCTCACCCGCGACCAGCTGAAGGATTCGCTTTCAGCCATCGGCGTGCCCGAGCGCGAACTGAAGATGCGCGTCGCCCAGCTCTGGCACTGGATCTATTTTCGCGGGGCCAAAGACTTCTCCGAGATGACCAATGTGGGCAAGGAGCTGCGCGCCAGATTGGCTGCCGCCTATACGCTCGCCCGGCCGACGGTCGTCTCCGAGCAGGTGTCGAAGGACGGCACCCGCAAATGGCTGATCCGCATGCCCTCCACCGGCCCGCTCGACAAAGGCGCGGAGATCGAGTGCGTCTATATTCCGGAAGTCGATCGCGGCACGCTCTGCGTGTCGAGCCAGGTCGGCTGCACGCTGACCTGCTCCTTCTGCCACACGGGCACGCAGCGCCTCGTGCGCAATCTGACCTCCGCCGAGATCGTGGCGCAGCTCATCGTGGCGCGCGATGCCATCGGCGACTGGCCCGGAGCCATCGCGCCGGAAGGGGCCTTCGTTCCCACCGATGGCGGACGCTTCGTGTCCAACATCGTGTTCATGGGCATGGGCGAGCCGCTCTACAACATCGACAACGTGATCGACGCCATCGGCGTCCTGTCGGACAACGAGGGCCTCGGCCTCTCGCGCCGCCGCATCACCGTCTCCACCTCCGGCGTCGTGCCGCAGATGGAGCGGCTCGGCGCGGAAGCCAACACCATGCTGGCGATCTCGCTCCACGCGGTGCGCGACGACCTGCGCGACGTGCTGGTGCCGATCAACCGCAAATACGACATCAAGCAGCTGCTCGATGCCTGCCGCGCCTATCCCGGTCTGTCGAACGCCCGCCGCATCACCTTCGAATACGTGATGCTCAAAGGCGTGAACGACTCGGACGCCGATGCGCGCGAGCTCGTGCGCCTGCTCAAAGGCATTCCGGCGAAGATCAACCTGATCCCGTTCAACCCCTGGCCCGGCTCGAAATACGAGTGCTCGGACTGGGAGCGGATCGAGCGCTTCTCCGAGATCGTCTACCGCGCGGGATACGCCTCGCCGGTGCGCACCCCCCGCGGCCGCGATATTCTGGCCGCCTGCGGCCAGCTCAAGAGCGAGACAGAGAAGCTGCGCGCCCGCGCCCGCATGATGGCCGAACAGGGCATCGGGGCCGAAGGCGTCTACGCGCTGGGAGATGGAGAGTAAGGCTGTCCCATCCCAAGCCCAATCCCAAGCCCCTTGCCCCTATAGGTCTCTTCGCATAGCGGACACCTGAGGCGGGTCATGCTATAGCCAAGCCATGATCCGCTGGCTTCTGCTCATTCCCTTCGCGTTGCTCATCGCCGTCGGCATGAGCAGCCTGTTCTTCTTCGTCGCCTCGATGGTCGATCCGCTCATGGCGACGCTCACTGGGGAGACGCTGTTCGTCGGCTTCTGGAACCTCGTGGATGCGGTGTTTTCCAGCGACGACCCCGGTCCCATCGTGGCCGATGCCATGCTCACCGTGGGGCGGATCATGTTCACGCTGCTCGTTCTGCCGCCTTTGGTGATCGCCGTGATCAGCGAAGTTCTGAAAATGCGCAGCCTCATCTGGTATGTGCTCGCCACCGGCGTGCTGACGGCGGCGGTGCCGTGGATTTTGCGTGGCGCGGCGCGGGTTCAGAACCCCGACGAATTGCATGTCAGCGCGATTCTCGGCCTCACCGGCGCGGTAGCGGGCTTCATCTACTGGGCGATCGCCGGACGGGATGCGGGCGGCCGCTCCCCTTCTACCTCGCAGATGCCGTCAGAATCTTGACCGCGAAGGCTCCGAACAGGCCCGCAATGGAATAATCGATTCCCCGCATCACCTTGGGGTGGTTGCGCAGGAGCGCGATCACCTTCTCGGCGCCCAGGATCATGATGGCGCCCATGGGAGTGCTGAGCGCGATGAAGTAGAGGCCGAGGAACAGGAGCTTGTCGGAGGCGTGCGGATCGGCCGAATCCACGAATTGCGGCAGGAAGGTCACGAAGAACAGAACCACCTTCGGGTTCGTGAGATTGATGCCGACGCCCACGAAGAAGGTCTTCCAGAACGAGACTTCGACGCGCCCCTCCTCCTTCACCGACAAAGCCGAACCATTGCGTACGGCATCGAAAGCAAGCCACAGGAGATAGAGCGCGCCGACGACTTTGAGGACCGTGAAGGCCGTCACGGAAGCCGCCAGCAGGGCCGAAAGCCCCAAGGCCGCGAGCAGTGTGTGGACGCAGCACCCCGCCATGGCGCCCAGCATGGAGGCCATGCCGGCCTTGCGCCCGCCGGACATGGTTTTTGCCAGGAACAGGCTCATATCCGGCCCCGGCGTGATGAACAGCACGAAGCAGGCGAGCGAATAGGCGAGCAGGGTACTCAGATCGGGCAGGAAGGTCATGGAGGTGAGCCTCGTCGACGGCTGCCGGATCATGCCTCATTCGCCTGTTTACGGCTAGAGCATCGGACCCAAAGTGGACACCACTTTTGGGATCAATCCGATGCTCTTTCTTGATAAGCGCATCGTCTGCGCGGAAAACCGGGTCCACTTTTCGCTGACGCGGCCCTTCGGGTCACTGACGCGGCCCTTCGGGTCACTGACGCGGCCCTTCGGGTCCGCACGAGATGCGCTCGTGAAAACCGCCTTGTTGAAACACCATACTTGCCCCATGTGTTGAACCCGGCCAAGTTTGTGGAACTTATAAAAACGCAAGAAGGACAGTCATGAAGGCTTCGCCCCTGTGGACCCGGATCCGCATTGCCCTGACCGGGTTAACGCTCGCCCTCGGCCTGTCCGCCTGCGGGATCAACAACGTGCCGACCTATGAGGAACAAGCCAAGGCTGCCTGGAGCGAGGTGCAGAACCAGTACCAGCGCCGTGCCGACCTGATCCCGAACCTGGTGGAGACCGTCAAAGGCTTCGCCCAGCAGGAGCGGGAGGTGCTGACCCAGGTGACGGAAGCCCGCGCCAAGGCCACCCAGGTGCAGGTTGATGCCTCCACGGTGACCGATCCTGAAAAATTCCGCCAGTTCCAGGAGGCGCAGAACCAGCTCTCCGGCGCCCTCGGCCGCCTGCTCGCCACCGTCGAGCGCTATCCCGAGCTGAAATCCAACGCCAACTTCCTGGCGCTCCAGTCGCAGCTGGAGGGCACGGAAAACCGCATCGCGGTGGCGCGTCGCGACTACATTGCGGCCGTGCAGGCCTACAACACGGAGCTGCGCACCATTCCGGGTCGCTGGATCGCTGCGGTCATTTATCCCGACGCCAAGCCCATGGAGACCTTCACGGCCACCACCGGCTCCGATCGTCCGCCGCCGGTGAAGTTCTGATCGATGACGGACGCGCCGATCACTTCCCTCCCCCTTGCGGGGAGGGATCGAGAGTGGGGGTCGCAAAGTCAGAGCGCGGGACCGGATCCCGAAATCGGCAAGGTTTCTACAGCGCCGGACTCTCCACCCCTCTCACCCTGTCGCACCACCCCCACCCCTGCCCCTCCCCGCAGGGGGGAAAGGATTTCGGTGGTGCTCTTTCTCACTTTCTTCCTTCTCTTCCCGCTCGCAGCCCTCGCCCAAACCTTCCCGCCCCTCACCGGTCGCGTGGTCGATACGGCCGATCTCCTGAAACCGGAGGAGCGGGCGGCGTTGGAGTCCAAGCTCAAGGCGCATGAGGACAAGACCTCCGATCAGGTGGTCGTCGCCACCGTGCGCTCCCTCGAAGGCACGAGCGTCGAGGATTACGCCAACCGCCTCTTCCGCACCTGGCAGCTCGGGCAGAAGAAGAACAACAACGGCGTGCTGCTGCTGGTCGCGCCCAACGAGCGGAAGGTCCGCATCGAGGTCGGCTATGGGCTGGAGGGCGCACTCACCGATGCACTCTCGAAGGTGATCATCGCCACGGCGATTGCCCCGCAATTCCAGAAGGGCAATTTCGCAGGCGGGATCGATGCCGGCATCGATGCCATTCTCTCCATCCTCACAGGCGACGCGGAGCAATGGCAGCGTCGGGCCGAGCTGCGCGAGGATCAGACCTCGAGCATGGATACGATCATCACTTTCCTGATCATCGCCTTCATCGTCTTTCAGATTTATCGCGCCATGCGCGGGGCCGGCAGGCCGGGCGTCTACCGCCGTCGCCGCAGCTCCGGCCCCTGGATCATCCCCACGGGAGGCGGCTGGTCCGGCGGTGGAGGCTGGTCGGGCGGTTCCGGTGGAGGCTTTTCGGGCGGGGGCGGCTCGTCGGGCGGCGGCGGAGCCTCGGGGAGCTGGTAGATGATTTCGGAACACGATCGATACCGGCTCTCGACAGCCATTCACGAAGTGGAAAAAGGCACCGCGGGCGAGATCCTTGTAATCGTGGCGCGTCAGGCCAGCGCCTATCGTGCGATCCCGGCCCTTTTCGCCCTCTTCGTGGCGCTCCTCGTGCCCTGGCCGCTGATCTGGTTCACGAGCCTCGGGCCCTCACGGATCTTCCTGATCCAGCTCATCGTCGCTCTTGTGCTGAATGCCGTGCTGGCTTGGCCGCAGATCCACCTGGCGCTGATCCCGGGCGGCATCAAACGCGCGCGGGCCCATGAAGCGGCTTTGCGGGAATTCGTGAGCCATGGGCTCTCGCGCACCCAAGGGCGGACGGGCGTGCTGATCTATGTGGCGGCGGCCGAGCATTATGCGGAGATCATCGCCGATATCGGCATCGCCGACAAAGCCGGCCCCGCCGTGTGGCAGGAGATCATCGCGGAGCTGATCGAGGCGATCCGGGCGGAGAAGCCTGGCGACGGCCTCATCCGGGCCGTGCAGCGTGCCGGCGCGATCCTCGCAGAGCATGCACCGCCTCAGGTGCATGATGCGAACGAGCTGCCGGACAAGGTCGTGATTCTCTAGCGCATCGTGCGGACCCAGCGGGCCGCGCTAGCGAAAAGTGGATCCGGTTTTCCGCTATCAACGATGCGCAGCTTGAAGAGGGGGCATCGAATCAATCCCAAAAGTGCAGATCCACTTTTGGGTCCGATGCCCTAGAAATCAGAGGCCCGCGCTCTTTGCCGCCCCGAGAATGACGCTCGGCTTGTCGTCCTGCGAGGTCTGCAGCAGCACCACATAGCCATCGCCGCCGCCGCGGGCGGTCTCGACCGGCACCTCGAAGCGGGCGGAGCCGCCGTGCCATTCGCCGATGCGCTTCAGGCCACGCACCACATTGGCATAGGTGACCGTCTTGCCTTTGTTCTCGCCGCGCTCGATGGGGACGGTCTGCGAACGCAGCACCGGCAGCACCCACACCTGCGCTTCACGCTGCAGGGTTTCCCCCATCTCCGAGACGGATACGGTGACCATGCCATTCTGCTCGGCGAGCGTGACATCGACCGGAAGGGTTGAGCGGCCCTTCAGGGTCATCTGGATCGCCTTTTCGATCTTCACCTGGTCGGAGCCGATGCAGGATTTCTTCCCGTTCACGATCATCTGCGGCGTGAAGATCTGACGGTCGCTGCGGGCATGGGCATAGTTCTTCTGACGCGCCGTGAAATCGGCGTGGGCCAGCGTGTCCTTCCAGCCGAGATAATCCCAGTAGTTCACGGGAAAGGAGAGCGCCACGATATCGGGCTGCTTCGAATATTCGACCAGCAGCGCATCGGCCGGCGGGCAGTTCGAGCAGCCCTGGCTGGTGAACAATTCCACAACCGCGCGGGGCGGCTCCGCAAAAGCGGGCTGCAGGAGCGCGGCCAGGCCGGTCGCGGTCAGAAAGAGTTTCAGTCGAGACGCCATGATGCCTGCCATCAAACACCAAGGGCTGCTCAATGGGAACTCACGTTACCTTGAGCTTCGCTCCCGGCTTTGGCGGGAACCCGCCAGCGGCGGTGCATCCACAGCCATTGCTCGGGATACTCGCGCACCCATTGCTCCACCACGGAGGTCATGGCCTGCATGGCGCCTTGCACATTGATCTGCCCGTCAGGATCGCGGGGCAGGTCGAGCGGCGGTGTGAGCTGCAGGCGGAAGCGGTTATCGGCCAAGCGGATAACGCGCACGCCGTGGACCGGGCAGTCGAAGCGGCGGGCGAACTTGCCGAGGATCGGGTTCACCAGAGCCGGACGGCCCATGAAGTTCACGATCACACCCCGGGTGAAATGCTGGTCGATCAGCATGCCGAGGTGTCCGCCCTTCTCCAGCGCTCCCTGCATGGCGAAGGCAGCGCCCTGACGGGCCGCTTCCAGGTTGCCCATGGTCTCGCTGCGGATCTCATGCAGGACATGGGCGATGGCCGGATCGTTCGGCGCGCGGAAGACGGCCGTGGCATCGAGCCCGAAGCGGGCGGCGCAGATCGCGGGCAGCTCCCAATTGGCCAAATGGGCGGAGAAGATGATGCCGGGCTTGCCGTCGTCGCGCAATGCGAGGAAGTGCTCGATGCCGTCCACTTCCGTGCGGCCGGGTTCGGTCCTGTCCGGGTCGAAATCGAACAGGCGGCCGAGATGCGGATATTCGCCGCCCGTGCGGCCGAGATTGTCCCAGGCGGCGCGCGCCAGGGCCCTCACCTCGGCTTCGGGTTTTTGCGGATAGGCGGCCCGGATATTGGCCAAAGCCGTCCGGTGCGCCTTCAACAGCGGCCCGATGGTGCGGGCAAGCGCAGCACCAATGGCCCCCGAACGTTCCGGGCCGATGGCCCGCGAGAAGGCGAAGACGCCCCGCACGACGCCGACCATCACCGTCTCGGAGAGACGCGAAAGAAGGCTGCGGTGGCGGTGGCTCTGCTGCACGACAGGGGAATCCGGTAGGACAAGGAAAAAGGCTCCGCGTGTCTTTCGCGAGGAGCCCGTTTCGTCAAGATCTATGGTTGAAGGACTTTCCGTTCCAGGCGTCAGAAAGTCACGATGACCTTGCCGAAGACCTTGCGGCCTTCCAGCCGCTCCAGGCCCTTCTGGAAGTCGTCGAGGGTGAACACCGAATCGATCACCGGGGTCATGCCGCCCGCCATCTTCTCGAGGGACTGGGCGATGTTCTCGATGCGGCAGCCGAAGGAGCCGAAGATCCGGTACTGCTGCTGGAAGAGCTGCATCAGGTTCATGGTGGTGGATACGCCCGAGGTGGAGCCGCAGGTGACGAGGCGGCCGCCGCGCTTGAGGCAGAGCAGAGAACCGTTCCACGTTTCCGCGCCCACATGCTCGAACACCACATCGACGCCCTTGCGCTTGGTCAGCTGACGAACCTCGCCCTCGAAGCGTTCCTTCCGGTAATTGATGACGTAATCGGCGCCCAGAGCCTTCGCCTTCTCGCCCTTCTCGTCGTCACCGACCGTCGTGTAGACCGTGCAACCGATGGCCTTCGCCATCTTGATCGCCGCCGTGCCGATGCCGGAACCGCCCGCATGGATCAGGATCGACTCGCCCGGCTCGAGCTTCGCGTTGTCGAACAGCATGTGCTGCACCGTGCCGAAGCCGATGGGGGCGCAGGCCGCCTGCTCGAAGGTCACGCCCTTCGGCACCGGGATGACGAGGCGCTCGGGGCGGTTGATCAGCTCGCGGGCAAAGCCGTCGATATGAAAGCCCATGATGCCGGCGACGTTCTCGCAGAGATTGTCGCGGCCCTCCCGGCAGGCCTTGCAGTGGCCGCAGGTCTCGGCGCCATACATGGTGACCGGGTCGCCGACCTTGAACCGGGTGACGCCCTCGCCCACCGCAGCGATCTCGCCGGAAGCCTCGACGCCTACCGCCTGCGGCATCTTGCGCTTGGCAAAGGCCATGCCGCGGAAGCCCCAGACATCGAGATAGTTCAATGCCAGCGCCTTGACCCGCACCTGCACCTCGCCCGCGTCGGGCGGCGGCGGGACGTCGATCTCGGTGATGCGAAGGTCACGGTCGCCGAAAAGCTGAAGGGAGCGCATGCGCAAGATCCTAACCGGCGTCATCCCCGGCTTCGGGGATCCACGTCTTCAAGAGGGGATAAGGCGTGGATGGCCGGATCAAATCCGGCCATGACGGAGAAACTGTTGGCGCGGCTTAAAGTGTGCCGGAGCGAATGACAAGCTCCCGTATTGGCTCACACCTCAAGCTCAGGGCGGTTAAAACTCTCGACTTCCATGGAAAAACGCGGAAAAAGCGCATCATTCCGTTCCATGCTGGCGTCATGATGACATCACCCCCGACCGTTCTCGCCGATCTCGGTTCCCGCACCCTCATCATGGGAGTTCTCAACGTCACGCCGGATTCCTTCTCCGACGGGGGCCTTTTCTTCGATCTCCCCGAAGCCCTCGAGCATGCCAGGCGCATGGAGGAAGAGGGGGCCGACATCATCGATATCGGCGGGGAATCCACCCGTCCCGGATATACGCCGGTCGGCCCGGAGGAGGAACAGCGGCGTGTGCTTCCCGTGATCCGGGAACTCGCTCCGAAGCTCAAGGTGCCGATCTCGATCGACACCTACCGCGCCTCGACCGCCCGTGCGGCTCTGGAAGCGGGGGCCCGCATCGTCAACGACATCTGGGGCCTGCAGCACGATCCCGATATGGCTGCGGTCGTGGCGGAGCATGGCGCCCCGGCGGTGGTGATGCACAATCGCCCGGCGGCCGATGCGGCCACCGATATCGTGGCAGACATGCTCCGCTTCTTCGAGCGCTCGCTGAACCTCGCGCGGCAGGCCGGTATTCCGGACCGCCATATCATCCTCGATCCCGGCATCGGTTTCGGTAAGACAGGCGAGCAGAATATCGAAGTCCTCCGCCGCCTGCCGGAACTCAAGGCCCTCGGCTTTCCACTCCTCGTCGGTGCTTCGCGAAAGTCGGTGCTGGGACGCTTCTACCCTGCGGACGTTCCGCCGCGCGAGCGGCTGTTCGGCAGCATCGGCGGGCATGTGGCGGCCGTGGCGCTCGGTGCCGATATCGTGCGTGTCCACGATGTGAAGGCGCATGCGGAAGCATGCCGCGTGGCGGATGCCCTGCTAAGGAACGTGGCATGAGCGACCGAATCACCCTGTCCCGCTTGGCGGTCTATGCGCATCACGGCGTTCACGAGGAGGAGGCACGGCTGGGCCAGCGCTTCTATATCAGCCTCACCTGCGCGCTCGATCTCAAACCCGCCGGCGAAGCGGACGATTATGCGCAGTCCGTCTGTTATGCCGCCCTCGCCAAGGTGGCGCACGAGACTGCGACGACCCGGCGCTTCCGCATTATCGAGGGCCTGGCCGAGGCGATTGCCGCCAAGGTCCTGGAGACATTTCCGCGCATCGAGGACGTGACCGTGCTGGTCGAGAAACCGGAAGCCCCGGTGCCCTTCGTGATCGATGGCGTCTCGGTCGAGATCAGGCGGACACGCCATGGCTAGGGCCGCTTTAAGCCTGGGCGGCAATCTCGGCGACAAGCGCGCCAACATCGCCCAGGCGATTGCCGCACTCGAACGGAACGGCGTCACGGTCCTCGCCCGCTCCGCTGATTACCTGACAGAACCATGGGGGCCGGTGGAGCAGGACCGGTTCGTGAATGCCTGCGTCATGGCCGAGACCACGCTCGCCCCGGCAGCCCTGCTGTCTCTGTGCCTGCAGATCGAGCGGGAGCTCGGACGCATCCGCGAGGTGAAATGGGGGCCGCGCATCATCGATATCGATGTGCTGACCTATGATGATCTTGAGATCAACGAACCCGATCTGACCCTGCCGCATCCTCACATGCTGGAACGGCTCTTCGTCCTCGTCCCGCTTGCCGAGATCGCGCCCGATCTCGTGGTGCGCGGACAGCGGATTACGGACATCATCAAGGCGCTTCCGCCCGAGGACATGCGCAGGCTCGATTGAGCCCGCGTCTTCGGAATTACCGATGCACGCCCAGCATCGACGTGAGGCCGCCATCGATGGGCAGTACCGCGCCGGTGATGTAGGCGGCGGGTTCGCTCAGGAGGAAGGAGGCCAGGCCGGCGATCTCCTCCGGCTTCGCGAAACGCCCTGCCGGGATCTGCTTTTCCATGGCCTCGCGATAGGCCGCATAGGGAGCCATCATGTCCGTGTCGATGAAGCCGGGCGCGATCACGTTGACGGTGACGCCGCGCTTGGCTGTCTCGACGGAGAGCGTGCGGCAATAGGAGATGAGCGCACCCTTGGACGCCGCATAGGCAGCATTGCCCGGATTGCCCTGAAGCGCCGCCACCGAGCCGATGGCGACGATGCGGCCCCCTTTCGCTCGAATCATGCCGCGCATGAGGGATTTGGCGATGCGGGTGAGCGACCAGAAGTTCACCTGCATGGCGGCTTCGGCCTTGTCCTGCTGCATCATGGCGGCGAGCGCGTCATAGGGCTGGCCTGCGTTATGCACGAATCCGAAGAAGCTCTCGCCCTCCAGCATCTCGCAGAAGGATTCGAGCGCCGCCTTGTCGGCGAGATCGACCTCGTGCGCCTTGATGGCAAGGCCGGGATTGGCCTGCATCAGCTCGTCGGCCAGAGCCTTCGCGGCATCGCCCGACGAGCGATAGGTGAAATCGACATCGTGACCCGCCGCCACGAGCGAGCGCACGATGGCAGCGCCGACACCTTTGCCGCCGCCGGTGACGAGAACGCGCGTCATGTTTTCAAGCCCCCTTGGGCTCGGCCCCGAAGACGAGGCAGGTGTTCTGGCCGCCGAAGCCGAAGGAATTCGAGAGCACGTATTTCACTTTTTTGTCGCGCGCGACATTCGGCACCACATCGAGCGGGATCGCGGGATCGGGCACCTGATAATTGATCGTCGGCGGAATGCGGCCCGTCGCGATCGTGAGCAGCGACATCACCGCTTCCACGGCACCCGCTGCGGTGAGCGTGTGGCCGATCATCGACTTGTTCGACGAAATCGGAAGGCTGGCCATGCGCTCGCCGAACACGGCGGTGCAGCTCATGGCCTCCATCTTGTCGTTCTCCGGCGTCGAGGTGCCGTGCGCGTTGATGTAGTCGATCTCGTCGGGCGTGACGCCTGCATCATCGAGCGCCTGCCTGATCGCGGCAATCGCGGGCGAGCCATCCGGCGAGGAGCGCGTGCGGTGGAAGTTGTCGCCCTTCTCGCCGCAGCCGAGCACATAGCCGAGAATTTCGGCACCGCGCGCCATCGCGCTTTCCGCATTTTCGAGAACGAGCGCGGCACCGCCCTCGCCCATCACGAAGCCGTCGCGGTTCTTGGAGAACGGCTTCGACGCGCCTTCCGGATTCTCGTTCTGCGTCGAGAGAGCCGACAGCAGCGAAAAACGGATGAGCGATTCCGGATTCACCGAGCCGTCGGTGCCGATGCAGAGCGCCGCATCCGTTTCGCCGCGACGGATCGCCTCGACGCCGAGCTGGATGGCGGTGGCGCCCGACGAGCAGGCGGTGGAGAGCGAAATCGGCGAGCCCTTCGTGCCGAACTTATCCGCGACGCGGTCGGCGACCGTGCCGAAGATGAAGAGATCGTGCCACTTCTTAAATTCACCCGTGGCCGCGGCCTTCAGCAGATCCTTGTATGTGATGTCACCAGTCTGGCCCGAAGCCTTGGCGAGGGCCTCACGCTGCGGCCATTCCATCTCGACCGGCGGCACGGCGATGAAGAGCGCGCCGGGAAACTCGCTCGATGCAAGGCCCGACTGGCCGATGGCTTCTTCCGCCGCCAGCATTGCAAGACGCTCGGAGAGCATCGGCGCGCAGAAGGGCTCCACATCGATGAAATCGATGGTGCCCGCAATCGTGGTGCGCAGGCCTTCCGTGGGGAAGCGGTTGATGCGGTGAATGCCGGATTGTCCTGCCGTCAGCGCAGCCCAGGTCGCATCCTTGCCCTGGCCGAGAGAGGTGACCACGCCCATGCCGGTGACGGCAACGAGCGGACGGCCCTGTTTGTCGCGAAGCGCCATGCCGTTCTCCTCTTAAACCCTGGTGACGCGCAGGGCGCCTTCGCCGCGCCAATGGCCGACGGACGTGACGAGGGCGTCGCTCGCCTTACCGTTCGCGATGAGGCCTGCCGCCAGCGCCACACCTGCCGGGGCCTGGGCCTCCATGGTGTGGCCGATCACGTCGCCGCTTGCATGAACCGGAGCGCCCGGAGCGATATCCTTGAGAGCCGCCTGCTCTTCTTCCGTGATGCCCGTCACGCCTGTCGCTCCGGAAATCACCACGTCGGGCTTTCCATTGAGCTGCCTGGAAAGGCCATGAAGCGCCTGTTCGACGCTGCCGGGCTTGCGGCGTGAGCGGTCGGAGGCGACGCCCGCGAGGACCGCCAGCGGCCTTGCGCCGCGGGCCTGAGCGTGCTCACGGGATTCGAGCACCAGGAAGCAGGCTGCGGAACCGAGAATCATACCGCCGCCGTCAGCGGGGCGGTTCAGGACCGGCGCATAGGGCTTCTTCCAGAGGAAGCCGCCCATCTCGTAGATCAGCAGCACGTCAGGCCGCTCGGCATTGTAGGCGCCGCCGACGAGAAAGATGTCGTCCTGGCCCGCCGCAATGCGCTCCCTGGCGATGCGGATCGCGTCGACGCCGCTCGATTCCTCGCCCATGAAGGTGCGCGATCCGCCCGTGACGCCGTGGACGATGGAAATGTTGCCCGCGAGCAGGTTGGAGAGTTGCGCCAGGAAGAGCGTGGGGCGCAGGTCGCCCATCAGGCGCTCGTTGAGGAACACGCCCGGGTTCTCGGCCCTGCGAAGTCCCGTGAGAATCTGCCCGTCGACCGCATAATCGCGCTCGCCGCCGCCGGCTGCTACGATGAGCTGCATGCGGTTTTTGAGCTCCGCATCCTCCTTCGCGCCAGCCGAGTCGAGGGCAAGGCCTGCGGCATAGCAGCCGAGCCTCTGCCAGGCCTCCATCTGCCGCTGGTCGGATTTCTTCGGAATCTGGCGGTCCCATTCGAGCGCCTTGACGAGATGGACCGGGTAAGGCGCGAAGGTCTCGGCATCGGTCTTCGGTGCGCCCGAGAGCGCAGCGATGTGCACGTCCAGGCCCTCCCCGGCACAGGAGACGATACCAATTCCGGTGATGACGACGTCACGCATGAGAGCGCTCCTCCAACAGGCCGATGCGCTTGGCTTGCGCGCGCATCTGACCGTCCATGCCTTCGGGGAAGGGCATGATCCTGAACCGCAGCTCAGCATCGCAGATCGGCTTGCCCTCGGCCAGGATCTTGGCCTTCGTCACCGCGTAGCCCGAGCCTTCGTGCTCTAGCTGCGCCTGGACGGTGAGCACCGTGCCCGGGCCGACGAAGGTGCGGAAGCGTGCCTTGTCCACGGCCATGAGGAACGGCATGTGAGTAAAGCCCATGAGGCCCAGCACGAGATAGCCGGAGGCCTGGGCCATGGTCTCAGTGAGAAGAACGCCAGGGACGAGAGGATGGCCGGGGAAATGGCCCTCGAAGACGGGGCTTTCTTGTGGGACGGTGGACGTCACCTCGATCCGCTTGTTCTCGCGGTCGAGCGACACCACCCGGTCGATCATTTCAAAATACTCGAGGCGCATCCCGATCCTGGTCCCTATCGCTCCCGGCGGGTGGAACAGGAAAAGGAATCCATGAGGCGGGGCTCTTGAATGGATCGCCTCTCCGGACAGGCCTTTCGAAGCCTGCCCGCCGGGATAGCATTTTTGGAGTTTAAGCCTGCTTGGCGGCCACGAGCGCGTCAATCCGCGCCACGAGGTTCTTGAGAACGAAGTATTCTTCGGCCGGAGCCTTGCCCTCGTTCACTTCCTGGGTCCACTGCTCGAGGGGCAGCTTGATCCCGAAGGCCTTGTCGATGGCGAAGGCGATGTCGAGGAAGGCGAGCGAGTCGATGCCCAGATCCTCGATGGCGTGGCTCTCGGGCGTGATCTGATCGCGCGGGATGTCGGCGGTCTCTGAAATGATGCCGGCGACGGTCTCGAAGGTGGACGACATGACGCCGCTCTCCTGAAATGCTGCTCTCGACGACACCGCCGCTGCCGGACCACATGAGGCCCAGATCCAGCCGCTCTTCTCGTCAAGGAGGGTTGTATTGGAACGCACCCCTTACACGACGGGGACCTCAGCGGCAACAGATTGGTTGCATATCAGGCATCTTCAGGGCACGGCGCGGGGAGGAACCTGCGGCAAGGGTTAAGAGGACGGCCGATTGATTAATTGGCTGCCATGGTCAATAAGGGCCGCCTCACGGTCCGAGGGGCCTTGGTTTTCTCTTTAAAAGCGATACGCTTGAGACTGGATCAACGTGCTCAACAGGTTCCGCAGACCTGCCGTCCGCCGTGCCCGACGCATGGCCCGCATCGCCCGATGGAACAGGCCCATCGAGGGCAGTTTCGGCCGTCTGCGCGCCTGGATCAACATGCTGCTCATCGACCATGGCGTGTTCCGCCTGATCTATCTGAACAAGCACAGGGTTTCGGAACAGGTGTGGCGCACGGCCCAGCCCGCGCCGCACCAGATCGAGGCGCTCGCCAGGGAAGGCGTGCGCACCATCATCAACCTGCGCGGCGGGCGCGAGCACGGCTCCTGGCAGCTCCAGAAGGAGACCTGCGACCGGCTTGGCATCAAGCTGATCGAGTTCGTCGTCCGCTCCCGCGGCGCGCCGGACCGCAAAACCCTCCTCAACGCCAAGGACTTCTTCGACAGCGTGGAGTATCCGGCCGTGATACACTGCAAGTCCGGCGCGGACCGGGCCGGTTTCATGGCGGCGCTGTATCTCATCCTGCATGAGAGCCGGAGCGTGGACGAGGCCCAGAGCCAGCTCCACGTCCGCTACGGCCATTTCCGTTTCTCGAAGACCGGCATCCTCGATGCCTTCTTCGAGATGTATCGCCGTGAGGGGGAGGCCGAAGGCATGTCCTTCCTGACCTGGCTCGAAACCGTTTACGATGCCAAGGCCCTGGAGCGGGAATTCCGCCCCGGCTTCTGGTCCAACCTCCTGGTCGACCTGATCATGAGGCGGGAGTAATCGCGAGTGCCGTGCGATCCTTGTCGCCCCGCAGACAGGGATGACAGCCTCCGCACGGTACTTCAGGAAACCGCCAAGCTTATCTCGATATCGTCCGACAGCTGCAGGCGGTGCAGGCGGGCATAGGTGCCCCCCTTCGCGATCAGGGCCTCGTGCGGCCCCACTTCCACGATGCGTCCGGCTTCCATCACGACGATCATGTCCGCATCGCGCACGGTCGAGAGGCGATGGGCAATGACAAGGGTCGTGCGACCCTTCATGAGCTTGGCAATCGCAGC
Organism: Microvirga medicaginis; assembly: GCF_052658925.1. NCBI lineage: Bacteria > Pseudomonadati > Pseudomonadota > Alphaproteobacteria > Hyphomicrobiales > Methylobacteriaceae > Microvirga > Microvirga medicaginis. Next base: position 373,773 of record NZ_JBQWEL010000002.1, read on the forward strand.
CTGGACCAGGCGCTCGGATTCCGAATCGAGGGCGCTCGTCGCCTCGTCCAGCAGCAGGATCGGCGCATTCTTAAGGAAGGCGCGCGCCAGGGAAATGCGCTGGCGCTCACCGCCCGAGAGGCGCCCGCCGCCGGTGCCGACGATGGTGTCGTAGCCCATGGGCTGCTTCATGATGAAGTCGTGTGCCGCGGCGGCCTTGGCTGCTTCCACGATCTCCGCCTCGGACGCACCCGGGCGGCCGAAGGCGATGTTGGCGCGGATGGTGTCGTCGAAGAGCACCACGTCCTGGCTCACGACGGCGATGGCCTGACGCAGGCTCGCCAGCGTCACGTCGCGGATGTCCTGCCCGTCGATGAGGATCGCGCCGCCATTCACGTCGTAAAGCCGCGGCACGAGGGACAGCAGCGTCGATTTGCCGGAGCCGGAGCGGCCCACCAGTGCCGTGGTGCGGCCAGCCTCGGCGACCAGATCGATGTGATCGATTGCCGTTATGTCGCCGTTGTAGGAGAAGGACAGATCCGAGAAGCGGACCTCGCCGCCTTTCAGCACGAGCGGCCTGGCATCCGGCTTGTCCTGGATCTTCGGGGCCTCGTCCATGATGGCGAAGGTGCGGTGGAGAGCCGCGGCCGCCTCCTGCAGGATGGCGTGGAGATTGCCGAGCGCCCGAATCGGCTGGGCGGCGATCAGCAGGGCGCTGACGAAACCGGTGAAATCGCCCACGGTGCTGTTCTGCGACAGGATGCGCTGGCCGATCAGCACCAGGACCGCAGCCACTGCCACGCCGCCGCCCACTTCGAGCAGCGGATCGAGCCGTCCGCGGGCATTGGCGCCCTTCATGCGAAGACGGCGGATTTCGTCAAAGGTGCTGGCAGCCCTGGCTTTGAGATAGCCCTCGAGCCTGTAGGTCTTGGCGAAACGCGAACCTGCCAGGCTCTCGGTGATAAGGCCTGCCATCTGGCCCGTCTGCTCCTGCGTGGATGCGGCGACGCGGCGCAGCTTGCGGCCGATCTTCTCCACCGGATAGACGAAGAAGGGCACGGTCAGGCCCGCCACCAGCGCCATCATCGGGTCGATCCAGACCATCGCGCCGACCAGCGCTAGAACGGTCGTGACCTCGCGCAGGAACACGGTGGAAAGGCGGGTGAGCGCCTCCTTGATGAAGGTGAAATCCGTGGTGAAGCGCTGGGTGAGCGCGGCCGGGCTCTCGCGCCCGATCTGGGCGAGATCCGCGTCGATCATGTGACCGTAGAGCTTGGTCTGCATGTCGGCCTCGATGCGCGTCACCACCTTGTTGGTGAGCACGGTCAGCGCCAGCAGCGAAAAGCCTTTCACGGATGTCACCGCAATCACGAAGAGCGGACCGAGATAGATCGCCGTCACATCCTTCGTGTCGAAGGCATCGAAAGCCGCCTTGATGAGCACCGGGTAAAGCCCGGTCGACCCTGCGACCAGGACCACGAATACGAGCACGGCCAGCAGCGTCTTTGCGTGCGGACGCATCCAGTCGCGCCAGAGGCGCCTGATCAGGGGAATGGTATTGCCTGTATAAAGGCTTTTGCGGGCCATAGCGGTGCTTGAGAATCTCAGTGACAGGCCGCGAGTTACCACGCAAAGCCCGTCACCGGCAAATCCCGCTCCGCCGCACCCACCTCATACTGCCTTCAGATAGCGCATGGGCCGGCCCGGTGCGATCATCTCGGCGGCGGCGATGATGCCCTGCGCGTCGATGCCGAAATGGCGGTAGAGGTCCTTGATCGTGCCGGTCTGGCCGAAATGCTCCACGCCGAGCGAGCGGGTGCGATGGCCCATGACGGAGCCCATCCAGGCGAGCGTCGCCGGGTGACCGTCGATCACCGTGACCAGCCCGCAATGGGGCGGCACGTCGGCGAGCAGGCGCTCCACATGGCTCCTGGCATGCACGAGGCCGCGCTCGCGTGCGCGCTGCGCCGCCGTCCAGCCCGCATTGAGGCGATCCGCCGAGGTAATCGCCAGCAGCCCGATGTCGCGCCGGTCCTCGGCCATGAGGCCCACCGCCTCGATGGCCTCCGGTGCCACCGCGCCCGTATAGGCGACGACGACCTGCGCATTGGGGCCGGGCTTCCTCAGCCAATAGGCGCCCGCCATGATGTCGTTGGCAAGCTCCGGCGTCATCTCGCGCTGCGGCTGTTCGAGACTGCGTGTGGACAGGCGCAGGTAAACCGAGCCGCCGGTCTCGTCGCGCAGCCACGTCTTCTCGTTCGGCTCGCCCTCGCCGTTGCGCTGCATGTAGTCGAAGGCCCAGCGCATGATGACGGCGAGTTCATCGACGAAGGCGGGCTCGAACGACGCGAGGCCGTCCTGCGCCATTCCGACCAGCGGCGTCCCGATGGATTGATGCGCGCCGCCTTCCGGCGCCAGCGTCACGCCCGACGGCGTGGCGACGAGCATGAAGCGGGCATCCTGATAGCACGCATAGTTCAGCGCATCCGCGCCGCGGTAGATGAACGGATCGTAGAGCGTGCCGATGGGGAGCAGCCGCTCGCCGAAGATCGAATGCGAGAGGCCCAGAGCGGAGAGCAGGATGAAGAGATTCATCTCCGCGATGCCGAGCTCCAGATGCTGGCCCTGCGGCGAGAATTCCCAATTGTAGGTCGAGGGAATCCGCTCCTTCTTGAAGGTATCGACCATGCTGTTGCGGGCAAAGAGCCCGCGCCGGTTCACCCAGGCGCCCAGATTGGTCGAGACCGTCACGTCCGGAGCGGTGGTGACGACGCGATCGGCGAGCGCATGGTCGGAGCGCGCGAGCTCGTTGAGGATGAGGCCGAAACCCTGCTGCGTGGACATGGACGGGTTCGCTGGGAACAAGAGCTTTTCCGGCACCGGCACCGTCGGCGCGGAATAACGCCGCCGCCCCTTCTGCACGAAGGGCACTGTCTTGAGGAATTCTTCAAGTTCGGCCTGCGGGATCGTCACGCCCTCGCACTTGTCCCATTCGTGACCCGGACGCACGCCCTGCCTCTCGCGCCAGGCCTCCATCTGCTTCGGCGTCAGGAGGCCGGAATGGTTGTCCTTGTGGCCAGCGAGCGGCAGGCCGAACCCCTTGATGGTGTAGGCGATGAAGCAGACCGGCTTGTCGTGGTGGCGCGCCTTCTCGAAGGCGTCCAGCAGGCTCGGCAGATCATGCCCGCCGAGATTGGACATGAGGCGGGCGAGTTCCTCGTCGGTGCGCTTCTCGATGAGGCGCGTGACGGGGCCCTGATCGCCGAGATCGTCGAGCAGACGCCTGCGCCAAGCGGCTCCGCCCTGGAAGGTGAGCGCGGAATAGAGCTGGTTCGGGCAGCAATCGATCCAGGCCTTCAGCTTGTCGCCGCCGGGCTCGGCGAAAGCCTCCTTCATCAGCGATCCGTATTTCAGGATCACCACCTCCCAGCCGAAATTGCGGAACAGCGCTTCGAAACGCTCCCACAGGCCTTCGCGGATCACGGCATCGAGGCTCTGACGGTTGTAGTCGACGATCCACCATGTGTTGCGCACGCCGTGCTTCCAGCCCTCCAGCAGCGCCTCGAAGATGTTGCCCTCGTCCATCTCCGCATCGCCGACGAGCGAGATCATGCGGCCTTCCGGATGATCTTGTCCCCAGCCATGAGCCTTCACGTAATCCTGCACGAGGCTCGCAAAAAGCGTCTGCGCGACGCCGAGACCCACCGAGCCCGTGGAGAAATCGACATCGTCCACGTCCTTGGTGCGGGAGGGGTAGGATTGCGCGCCTTTGTAGCCGCGGAAGTTTTCGAGCTTCTCGCGGGTCTGATTGCCGAAGAGATACTGGATCGCGTGGAAGATCGGACTCGCATGGGGTTTGACCGCCACCCGGTCCTCCGGCCTTAAGCCCGAGAAATAGAGCGCCGTCAGGATCGTGGAGAGCGAGGCCGAGGACGCCTGGTGCCCGCCGATCTTCAACCCGTCCTCGTTGGGACGCAGGTGATTGGCGTTGTGAATCGTCCAGGTCGAAAGCCAGAGCACCTTGCGCTCGAGTTCCTTCAGAATGCTCAGGTGCCGTGCGTCGGCCATGAAATCCTCCCGGGTTTGCCTGGATGTTTCACTTGCCCCATTTGGGCATGAACAAGATGGCACCAGGCTTCGTTGGTGTCTAAGCGTTATCAGAGGGCGGCCCCCGGTGCTACCGATCCGGAAGGCGCATGGGCTTCACGCATCCTCTTCTTCCTCTTCCGCAAAGTCGCCGCTCAGCCGCAGGCCGTCGATCCAGGTTTCGCCCTTCCGCTTGATGACCCGTCGCAGGGAGACGCCGCCATGACGCGCGATGGCCCCAGCGAGAGGCTCGGAATGGGTCACGAGCCACACTTGCGTGCGTTTCGAGGCCGCCACGATCATGCGCGCGAGCGCCTCGAGCAGATCGGGATGAAGGCTCGTCTCAGGCTCGTTCAACGCAATGAAGGGCGGAAGCCGATATGAGAGAAGCGCCCCGGCGAGCGCCAGGAAGTGAAGCGTTCCGTCCGACAGTTCGGAGGGCTGGAACACCCGTTTCGGATAATCGGGAAAGATCACGCCGAAGGTGGCATATCGATCAGGTACTGGAATGACGAGGCGCGCGCCGGGAAACGCATCGTCGAAGGCCCTATCGAGATCGACGGTGTCCTCACGAATATGGGCCAAGGTCGCGAAGACCGCCGCAAGATTAGAGCCGTCGGAGGAAAGCGTCGGTGAGGTTACCGCTAGACAGGGCTGGCGCAGAGAGGATCCGGCATCGGTGCGGAAACCGTGAAAGAATCGCCATTCCAGCATCGTGCGGCGGGCGAGGTGCAGATCGGAAAAGGCCGATGCGTCTTGCAGGGATCCAAGGGCTGTCTCGGAAGGCAAGATTTCGCTTCCCAATGGACGCTTAAGCCCCTCCTCGTCGAGGCAATGCCCTCGCAGACCCCGCCGCTCCAGGAGTGTCTTTGAACGTTTGCGCGCTTCGTAGACGAGAGTTTCTGCCTTGATCTGAGGCTCAAGCTGGAAGCCTGCACCTAGCAATTCGATCAACCCTGTCTCGACATTGTAATCCAGATTGTAATCGCTGGTCCCCTCTCCCGACAGGCGAACCCCGAGCCGAACCCGCACCGGATCCTTGGCACTGCGCTGGCCTGCCCAATAGACGGAATCGAAACCGCCTTCAGCAGCAAGATCGCGGGTGAGCGTGCCGGCGGCTGCCGATTGAAGGAGCTGGAGCGAGCGGTAGAGATTCGTCTTGCCCGTCCCATTCGCGCCCAAGAACACGGAGAGAGGCTCGACCGGAAAGCGGATATGCCTGAGGGAGCGATATCCGGCTGCAAAGACTTCTTTGATCGCGAGCATGGGCTGGACAGTTTGGCTGGGCACAATTGGCATGTGACCTTATCCGGTCCGGATGCGGCTCGCAAAAACGAAAAGCCCGCCTGACGGCGGGCCTTCGTGAAACTCTCAAAATTTGAGAGAAATTGGAGCGGGCGAAGGGATTCGAACCCTCGACCCCAACCTTGGCAAGGTTGTGCTCTACCCCTGAGCTACACCCGCGCTCCGCGATGCGCAAGGCATCGTTGCGAGGCCGCTGATTTGCCCCAAAACGATTCACATTGCAAGGGGTTTTCGCCAAACTTTTTGACGCGGCGCTTGAGCCTGCCTGTTCGGGCCGGTAGAAGCCCGGGGCACGTTGGAGTTACGAAAGCCTTGGTTCACCTCTCCCCCAAAGAACTCCTGGACCGCCTGGATGCGCTCGGTATTCCATCCGAAACGGTCGAGCATGAGCCCGTCTTCACGGTGGCCGAATCGAAGTCCGTCAAGGAGCAGGTCCCGGGAGCCCATTCCAAGAACCTGTTCGTGAAGGACAAGAAGGGACGCTTCTTCCTGATCTCCGCCAAGCACGACACCGCCATCGACCTGAAGCGCACCCATGAGGCCATCGGGGCCTCGGGCCGTCTCTCCTTCGGCTCCGCCGAGCAGCTGCGCGCCATGCTCGGCGTCGAGCCCGGCTCCGTCACCGCCTTCGCGGTGGTGAACGATACGGAAGGCAAGGTGACGATGGTGCTCGATGCCAACCTCATGGAGCATGAGCGGGTGAATTTTCATCCGCTGGTCAATTCCATGACCACCGGCGTCTCGCGGGACGATCTGGTGAAGTTTCTTCGCGCAACGGGCCACGACCCGATGATTCTTCACCTGCCGGAGCCGCCTTCGGAATTGCCAGAGAACGGTTAAGCTCCCATCTACGCCAAAAGCTTCTTCTCACGATAAGCCCTTCGAGGATCGCATGTTGACCGATAACCCCTCCCCCGGAATGCCGTCCGACGATCTCGTGAAGGACACCACCACCGCCAATTTCCGCCAGGACGTGCTGGCCGAATCGATGAACCAGCCGGTGCTGGTCGATTTCTGGGCGCCCTGGTGCGGCCCCTGCAAGCAGCTCACTCCGGTTCTGGAAAAGGTGGTGCGGGCTGCCGGCGGCAAGGTGAAGCTCGTGAAGATGAATATCGACGAGCATCCGCAGATCGCAGGCCAGCTCGGCGTGCAGTCGATTCCCGCCGTCTTCGCCTTCCAGCGCGGTCAGCCGGTGGACGGCTTCATGGGCGCCCTGCCGGAAAGCCAGCTGAAAGGCTTCATCGAACGCCTCGTCGGTCCCCTGGGTCCGGGTGCGGTGGAAGAAACTCTGGCCGAGGCCGACCAGCTCGTGGCGGCCGGCGACATGGGAGGCGCAGCGGAACTCTACGCCGCCGTTCTCTCGCAGGATCCCGAGAACACCACGGCGCTCGCCGCTCTCGTGAAGCTCCATGTGGAGGTGGGCGATCTGGAGGGCGCGAAGCGCTTCCTCGCCATGGCGCCGGCTGCCAAGGCGAACGATCCTGCCCTGGCAGGCGCGCGCGCAGCCGTGGAGCTCGCCGAGCAGGCAGGCTCGCTCGGCGATATGGCCGAGCTTCAACGCAAGGTCGAGGCCGATCCGCTCGATCATCAGGCGCGGTTCGACCTCGCAGTTGCGCTGAATGCCCGCGGAAAGCGCGAGGAAGCGGTCGATCACCTCCTTGAAATCGTCCGCCGCGACCGCAATTGGAACGACGATGGCGCACGCAAGCAGCTCGTTCAGTTCTTCGAGGCCTGGGGCCCGATGGACGAGATGACCATTGCGGGGCGGCGGCGGCTCTCTTCGCTTCTGTTCGCCTGACGCCTCTGAACGCCAACGGAGAGATCAGCATGGGAATGAACGCGGTATACCGGGGGCCGGACGATTGCCCATCGGTCATCCCGGTCTTTCCCCTGCCCGGCGCACTGCTTCTGCCGCGCGGGCAGATGCCGCTCAACATCTTCGAGCAGCGCTACATCGCCATGGTGGATCAGGCGGTCAAAACCGACCGCCTGATCGGCATGATCCAGCCGGATGCCGACAGCGATCCCAATTCCATGATCCCGAAGCTCTATTCCGTCGGCTGCGCCGGCCGCATCACGCAACTCGCGGAGACAGGTGACGGCCGCTATCTCATCACGCTGGTCGGCATCTCGCGCTATCGTGTGGAGGAGGAGCTGCCGCCCGTCGACCCGTTCCGCCGCTGCCGCGTGAGCTTCGAGCCTTTCGTGAACGACTTCACCGCGCGGGCCGGAGAGACGGAAGTCGACCGTGCCGGCGTGGTGAAAGCTCTGCGCGATTTCGTCGACGCGGCGCATGTGAAGGTGGATTGGCGCGGCATCGAGGAAGCCCCCAACGAGGCGCTCGTGAATGCGCTGTGCATGATGAGCCCCTTCGGCATCCGCGAGAAACAAGCCCTCCTCGAAGCACCGGATCTGAAAACCCGCGCGGAAGTTCTCATCGCGCTGACCGAGATCGAATTGGCGCGCGGCGGCGTCAGCTCCGATTCAACGCTGCAATAGGATCGATCATGTCTGCAGAGACGAGTGTTCCCCCTCAAGCCGATGCTCCCCAGCCTGTCGAGGCGACGCGCATCGACCCGAAGCTCCTCGAGCTTCTCGTCTGTCCGCTCACCAAGGAAACGCTGGAATACGATGCCGAGCGCCAGGAGCTCATCAGCCGCCGCGCGAAGCTCGCCTACCCGATCCGCGACGGCATCCCGATCATGCTGCCGGAAGAGGCGCGGCAGCTGACGGATTGAGGTCGAAGCATCGGCCATCCTGAGATATCCGTCATGGCCGGGCCTGTCCCGGCCATCTCGCTTCTGATGAGCGCTGGTTTCGCGGAATCGAGATCACCGGCACAAGGCCGGTGATGACGAAGAGGATGTCATCACCCCCTCCGTACAGTCGCCTCGGCCAGCGCCAGCGTACGCTTGGCCATCTCCGCATGAAGCCGCTCCACCATGCGGCCGTTGTGGCTGACGGCGCCCTTGCCCGCATTCTCCGGCAATTCGAACAGGGCCACGATGTCGCGCGCCTTTGCGACATCCTCATGGGAGGGCGCAAAGACTTCGTTCGCAGCCGCGATCTGATTCGGGTGAATCAGCGTCTTGCCGTCAAAACCGCAATCGCGGCCCTCGACGCATTCCGTGCGAAGGCCTGTCTCGTCCGACAGATCGTTGTAGACGCCGTCGAGAATGTCGATGCCGTAAGCACGCGCAGCGGCCAGCGCCGTCATGAGCCAGGGCATCATGGCCGCACGTCCAGGGTTGAGACGTGCGCGGGTATCCTTCGCGAGGTCGTTCGTGCCCATGACGAAGCAGGAAAGACGCGCGGTTTCATCCTGTGCGACGGCAGCAATGTCCTTCACCTGCAGGACCGCGAGCGGCGTTTCGATCATCGCCCAGATGCGCGTCTTCTCCGGCGCGCCGAGTGCGCTCAAGCGCCTGCCCACCTCCAGCAGGTCCTGGGGTGACGAGACTTTGGGAATGAGGATCGCATCCGGCACTGCCAATGCGGCCGCCGCCAGATCCGCCTCACCCCACGGCGTATTGAGCCCATTGATGCGGATCACGAGTTCCCGCGTGCCGTATTCGCCTGTTTTCACCGCCGCGCAGACCGCCTCGCGCGCGTCTGCCTTCAGGTCAGGCGCGACGGCGTCCTCCCAATCGAAGATCACTGCGTCAACGGGAAGCGTCTTGGCCTTCTCGACGGCGCGGGCATTGGAGCCCGGCATGTAGAGAGCGCTACGGCGGGGGCGGATCGCGATCATCATGGTTCCTCATAGACGCATTCGGTTTTAATCAGCCTCGAGAGATCGCGCAAAGGAGAAGCGGAGCGATGTGGGTTGCGGGCGTGGATGGCTGCCGGATGGGGTGGATCGCGGCGCTCATGCAGGTGGGTCATCCCGCCTCCGCCAAGATCGTCGTGGCGCCGACGCTCGCAGCCATCGCCGATGCGCCGGAGCAGCCCGCCGTGATCGCCGTCGATATGCCGATCGGCCTGCCTGAGCAAACGGAAGGCTCCGGGCGGATCCCGGAGCAGCTCGTCCGCCCGCTCCTCGGGCAGCGGCAATCCTCGGTCTTCGCCATTCCCTCGCGCCAGGCCGTTTATGCCGCGGAGTACGGCGAAGCCTGCAGGATCGCACTCGCCACCTCCGATCCGCCGCGAAAGGTTTCACGGCAGGGCTTTGGGATTTTCCCGAAGATTCGCGAGATCGATGCGCTGCTGCGGGCGCGGCCCGATCTGGTGGACAAGGTGTTCGAGGTCCATCCGGAGCTCGCCTTCTGGGCCCTGAACGGGGGCCTGGCTCTCGACCAGCCGAAGAAGGTGAAGAGCGTTCCCTTCGAGCCCGGCATGCGCCTGCGCCGGGCGCTTCTCAAGCAATCGGGGCTCCTGTCGGATGCTCTCATCGCCTCCCCGGCTCCGAAAGGCGCGGCGGCCGACGACCTGCTTGATGCATTGGCGGGGTTGACGGTGGCGCTCGATCTCGCGACAGGTGGAGGACAAGCTTTTCCCGACCCGCCCGGCCGTGACGCCTACGGCCTTCCGGTCGCCATCTGGACGCTCCGCAGGCTCTCATGACAATCACCCGCGCCGACATCGAAGCCGCTTACGCCCGCATCGCCCCTCATATCCGCCGCACGCCGGTGATGACCTTAGGCGGAGCCTTCGGCCATAAGGGCCTGGTGAGCCTCAAGCTGGAATTCCTGCAGCATGCAGGCTCCTTCAAGTCGCGCGGCGCCTTCAACACGCTTCTGTCGAATCCCGTTCCGGCGACCGGTGTTGCGGCGGCTTCGGGCGGAAACCACGGTGCAGCGGTGGCCTATGCGGCACAACAGCTCGGCGTGAAGGCCCGCATCTTCGTTCCCGACATCTCAAGCCCTGCAAAGGTGGCCGTCATCCGCTCCCACGGCGCGGAGGTCGTGATCGGCGGCGCGCGCTATGCAGATGCGCAGGAGGCCTGCGATGCTTACGTGGCCGAGACCGGTGCGTTGCGCATCCATCCCTTCGCCGCCGAGAGCACCATGATCGGTCAAGGCACGGTGGGCCTCGAATGGGAGCAGGACGGCCCCGCCCTCGACACCGTTCTCGTGGCCGTCGGCGGCGGCGGACTCATCAGCGGCATCGCGAGCTGGTGGGCCGGCCGCGTGAAAGTGGTGGGCGTGGAACCGGAAGGATCGCGGGCGCTCCATGCGGCGCTCCAGGCTGGAGGGCCCGTCGATGTGGACGTGGATTCGGCCGCCGCCGATTCGCTTGGCGCCCGCAATACGGGCGATCTCGTCTATTCCATCTGCAGCAGGACCGTCGATCATGTGGCCCTCGTCAAGGATGAAGCGATCCGCGCGGCGCAGGCGCTTCTCTGGCGCGATTACCGGATCGCGACGGAACCCGGTGGCGCAGCAGCACTGGCGGCACTGGTCTCCGAGGCTTATATGCCACGCTTGAACGAGCGGGTCGGCGTGCTCCTCTGCGGAGCCAATGTCGAACTCATTAAGCTCGCCCAACTCACACACATCTAAGCGAGGAAAGATCCATGTTTCCGCAGCGCCTGACCGACGGTTACCGTGCCTTTGTCGACGAACGTCTTCCCCGTGAACGAGGCCGCTTCGAGGCTCTGGCCGAAAAGGGGCAGTCGCCGGAAGTGATGGTGATCGGCTGCTGCGACAGCCGCGTGTCGCCGGAAGTCATCTTCGACGCGAGCCCGGGCGAATTGTTCGTGGTCCGCAACGTGGCGAACCTCGTGCCGCCGTTCGAAACCGGCGGCGATTATCATGGTACCTCGGCGGCCCTCGAATTCGCGGTGCAGGCGCTTCGCGTGAAGCACATCGTGGTTCTGGGACATGCCCGCTGCGGCGGCGTGCGTGCTTTCGCCGACGACAGCGCGCCTCTCTCGCCGGGCGATTTCATCGGCCGCTGGATGAGCCTGATCAAACCTGCGGGCGAACGCCTCGGCCCGCATGACGGCAACCTGGAAGAATACCTGCCGCGTCTCGAACTCGCTGCCATCGAGAACAGCCTGAAGAACCTCATGACGTTCCCCTGCGTGCGCATCCTGGTGGAGCGCGGGAAACTCGAGCTTCACGGCGCTTACTTCGGCGTGGCGACTGGCGTGCTGCTGGTGCGCGATCCTGAAACCGGAGAGTTCAAGCCCGCAGTGGAGGATGTGCCACAGCGCGTCTCCATGTTCGCCGCCCGCGATGCGGGACCGCTTTAACCGCAACGATTTCGGCACTGCGTGACGGGCCTGCACCGCACATAGGTGCCCGGAACGATTCGGCGTTCGCAGGGTTCACCCACAACACGGAGGTCGTGTTGGGAGTCGATCCGTGTTGGGTCGTGGCAAGGCTCATTCTGGCACCTGTGCCATTGCTGTCGCCAGTCTTCTCTGCGGATTGAATGCCGCAACGCTGCCACTGGACGCGCAGCCTTTTTCATTGCCGGCTGATCAGCCGGCAATGAATGAGCCTCGTGCGAATTTCGACGAGCGCTTCTTGCCCGATCTCAGGACAGAACCTTTTTTCACACGACCTGAGGTTCAAAACCTTCTCGCATCGCTGCCGCCATCCGCTTCTGCCGATGTGCTCGTTGCCGGTGCCGAGCCCGGCGCGCCGGAATCCGAAACGCAAGAAGGCGTGCCTGCCGAACCGCAACCGGCAGAAAACACGGCCTCCGTGACACCACAGAAACCAGATTCTGAGGTCACCGCAGCCGCTCCCAATCTCGAGATACAACTGCCGGAGCTTCCGCCCCCTCCGCCTCCTGCGGAGGTCGTCTTGCCGTCGGCGGAAGAGCTCGCGGCGGCGACATCACCACAGGCGCCTCCTCAAGCGCCATCGGCCATGTCCAGCGCGATCAGGCCGGAACCCGATCGTCAGGCTGAAACGTCGGAGCCGTCGATCTCTCGGCCGCGGGCCGAAAAGAAGACGAAACTGAAGAAGCAGGCAGAGCAGAGACGTGCCCGCGTGAAGAAGCAGATGACGGCCCCAAATGAGCCAACTGTTACCGGCACGCTTCCGAATTGCCGAGCGGGAGCTCCTTGCGTCTCGCAGAAGCAGACCTTCGCCATCTTTTTCGGCTTCATCGCGGGTGCGCTTCTGGGGGGCCCTATCGGTGCCATTGCGGGTGGAACATTCGGCGCCATCATGACGGCTCCCGATGCAGGGCCATCATCACGCTCCGCTCCGGCGCAGCGATGATGGCGGAGATTTTGCCTGAGATCAGAACGGGCGCCCTAAACTCAGCATTTCGTGAACCTGATAGGTCATGATCGCCAGAACCGCTGTGAGCCCGAGATAGATCAAACCGAATTCCACCCGCACCTTGTCGGGCACGGCGTAATAGGCGCGGTTCTCCTCTGCGTACGGATCGTAGGTCCACGCCCTCCACACCTGCGGCGCGGCGAGGAGGGCCACGATGAACAATGCCGGGCTCGGGCGATAGAACAGCAGCGCCACCATGAGCGGTGCGCCGAGGAGCCAGATGCGCGGGGAAATGATGGCCGTGATGCGCCCGCCGTCGAGGGGCGAGACGGGCAGAAGATTGAACAGGTTCAGGAAGAAGCCCGAATAGGAAATCGCCAGCAGGAGCCTGCTGTCCGTCTGGAGCGCCCAGAAATAGACCGCAAAGGCTGCGAGCGCACCGAGAAACGGGCCGGCGATGGCCACATGCGCCTCCGTCTCCACGTCGGCCGGCATGTCCTTCATGGTGATCCAGGCCCCGAGGAACGGGATGAAGGTCGGCGCGCCGACGGCAAGGCCCCTCTGCCGTGCGGCGACGTAATGGCCCATCTCGTGAACGAAGAGGAGACCCACGAAACCCACCGCATACCACCAGCCGAACACCCAGGCATAAGTCACCACCGACAGCAGCATGGTGCCGCCGGTGGTGAAGAGCTTGCCGAACTTGAGACCGGTGAGAAGGAGAAGCAGCAGCTTCATGGCGAGAGGTCGTCAGGAGCCTTGCGCCTGAACAGCTTCATGAATGTCCCGCCCAGAGCCATCAGGCCGACGACGATCACCTTGGCGAACTTGGCTGCGAAAGCGGCGATCACGGCAAGGAGCCCGAGCTTCTTGGCGGCCGCGCCCGCGATCAGGGCCGCAAGGCCGTATTCGGCCACATGGTCGGTGGATGAATCGAAGTCGCCGTAACCCTTTCCGCTCACATAACTGATCGACGCCAGAAGCTGCTGCGCAATTGTCTTCTCGGCCTCGATCTGTCCGGACGGGGTGATGAAGTTGAGGCTTACATAGCCTTCGCGGCCCAGCACATAGGTGTTGTAGTTGACGCTGGCCTCTTCCTCCTTGCCGCCCTTGTTGACGACAAGCGCCGACCAGATCAGGCGGTGCGTCTCGGCTTTGTAGACGGGCTTTTCCACCCAGCCCTTCATCTCGAGTTCGGGAAAGCCGCGAGCCGCGCGGTCCTGGTTGTCCTCTTCCGTTCCCTTGCGCAGCTCGTCGAGGAGTTCGTCGACATTCCAGTTCTTGGCATCGTCGTCCTTGATATAACCCGACTTCACGAAGCGCATTATGGCGATCCATTGCCCGCCATCTGCAGGAACGATCATGCCGATCTGGTCGGCACTCGGCGGGTTGCCGAAGGAGCGCAGAAACTCGCCCGCCTCGGGCTGCGGAATGAAGACGAACCCTGCCGGAAGGCTGACATGGATCTGGTCCGCGAGCGGCACGAGGGCCGGTCCTTCCTTCGCGACCTTCAGGGCCTTGTCCACGGCCTCCTGCTGCTGCTCGGCGATGGCCGGATTCTGTTCGGCATGAGTTGGGGTGGCGAGCGGTCCCGCAAGGCAGAACGGCAGAGCGAAGATGACGAAGCGTAAGAAGCGGCCAGCCATAGGAACCTCAATGCAATATCGTTGCATTTGCTGTGCCGTTTTTGCTCCCGCTTGGCAATATGAAAAAGGCGGCCCAAGGCCGCCTTTCGAACCGGATCGAGCCTGAACGAACTCAAGCGGCCTGCTTCTTCGCCTTGAGCAGGCCGCGGTTGGCCATGGCCTCGGCGATCTGCACGGCATTGAGGGCTGCGCCTTTCCGCAGGTTGTCGGAGACGCACCAGAAGGACAGGCCGTTCTCGATCGTGATGTCCTCGCGGATGCGGGAGATGTAGGTGGCGTCCTCGCCCGCCGCCTCGTGGGGCGTGATGTAGCCGCCGGGCTCGCGCTTATCGACCACCATGATGCCGGGCGACGAGCGCAGGATCTCGCGGGCCTCGTCCGCCGTGATCGGCTTCTCGAATTCCACGTTCACCGCTTCCGAGTGGCTGATGAAGACCGGCACGCGCACGCAGGTGGCGGTGAGCTTGATCTTCGGGTCGAGAATCTTCTTGGTCTCGGCCGTCATCTTCCACTCTTCCTTCGTGTACCCGTCCTCCATGAACACGTCGATGTGCGGGATCAGGTTGAAGGCGATGCGCTTCGGAAACTTCTTCTCCTGCACGTCCTGCAGGGAATAGAGCGCCTTGGTCTGGCGGTCGAGCTCGTCCATGCCGTCCTTGCCGGCGCCGGAGACTGACTGATAGGTGGCGACGACCACGCGCTTGATGGTGGCGCGGTCATGGAGCGGCTTCAACGCGACGACGAGCTGCGCGGTGGAGCAGTTGGGGTTGGCGATGATACCCTTCTTCATGTCGCGCAGCGCCTCGGCATTCACCTCCGGCACCACCAGCGGTACCTCGGGGTCGTAGCGCCAGGCGGAGGAGTTATCGATCACCACGGCTCCCTGAGCCGCGATCTTCGGCGACCACTCCTTCGACACCTCGCCGCCGGCCGACATGAGGCAGAGATCGACATCGGAGAAATCGTAAGAGTCGAGCGCTTTCGTCTTCAGGGTCTTGTCGCCGTAGGACACTTCCGTTCCCTGGCTGCGGCGGGAGGCCAGGGCCACCACCTCGTCAGCCGGGAAAGCCCGCTCCGCCAGAATGCTCAGCATCTCGCGGCCCACATTGCCGGTCGCACCCACGACGGCGATCTTGTAACCCATTGGATTTCTCCTGTTGTCGCCTCTCCCCGGGAAAATTCTTAAAACCCTTGTCGGGTGTCGCCTCTCGCCCCGACGGGAGAGAGGACCGGGGACGACGAGGCTTATGCGGCCGTCGTTTTCACGGCCGTTTTGGCGGTTTTCGTTTTGCTCGTCGTGAGGGTGAGCAGCGCCATTGCCTTCGTCCATTCGCAGGTCCGGTGCGGACCTGGATAAATTCACCAACACACCAAAGGTTCGCTCCCGTCAAGCGTTCTCTGCAAGAATCCGACGATTAACGGACAAGCTGAGAAATAAGCTTTCGTTTACCTTGCTTAGCAAAACCTTTCGAGGCTCAGGCAATGCTACGCTAGAACATGCTCATGACGGCCCAAAGATGGGTGTGTGAAGCGTGATGGCACGATCCGGTTATTCTGCATGGGATGAGGACGAGACGTTCTTCGACGAACGTCCGACCCGTCGCGCGCGGAAGAAACGCCTGCCCTGGTTTCGCATGATCCTCATGTCCTCCCTCATGATCGGGGGACTGGTTTATTTCGCGCAGCACGAGGGCACCAAGATGCAGGTGGCGGCCCGCAAGAGCGTGCCTTCCTCCGTCCTCATCGCGCCTGCTCCTGCCTGGGCTCCGATCGTCCCGACACCGGCCCTCTACATGATCGAGAGAGCCTTCGCTTCCCTGACCGTGGAGGCGCGCCAGCACACGAGCGGCGCACGAGAAGACACCCTGACGCTGGGCCGTTTCGGCGATGCCCGCCATGCCAGGCTCACCCTGACCCAAGCCTCGCCGGAACCGGCGCGCAGCTTCTTCGTCGATATCGTGCGCCGCGCGGCGGAAGTCGGGCTTGCGGTCTCGCGCGATGAGCAGAGTCGGTTGGTCGCCACCAAGTTCGGACCCGTGGAGGCCGCCGCCATGACGCTCGTCGGCAAAAGCGAACAGGAATGCCAGGCCTTCCGCTTCGCCGATCGCGATTCCGGCTTCGGCATCCAGGGCTGGCTGTGCGGTTCCGATGCTGCCGCTCTGGACGAAGCGCAGCTTGCCTGCTTCATCGACGGAATCACGCTGGCCGGTGCGGGCAGCCCTTCCCTGAAAGCCCTGTTCGTGCGCGCCGAGAAGAGCCGGTCAGAGGCTTGCGGCCCCGGAGCCCGTACCGCCTCGATCGGCGTCAGGACACCTCCCCGACCCTGATCGCCACCCGGTGCATGACGTTGCAGCCGTAGCCGTTCGGGTTCCAATTGATAGCCTGGAACGGCTGGGCACGGCCCCGTGAGTCGGTCGCGCGGGCGAAGATCTCGTAATGACCGTCTCCGGGGAGTTCGATGGCCGCGGCCCAGCGCACCCAATCATAGCGATTACGCGGCGGCGTCATCTGCGCGGGCACCCAGGTGGCGCCGCCATCGACCGAGCAATCCACGCGCGTCACTGCTTCATCTCCGGCCCAGGCGGCCCCCCGCACCGCGATGATTCGGGTGCCTGCCTCATAATGTGAACCATGGACCGGTGCCGTGATGATGCTGCGCACCGGCATCGATTCCAGAATCCGGGTCTGCCCATGCTTGCCGTCGGAGCCCGGAGGAAGCGGGTGGACCGGAACGCGGTAGGACAAGCCCGTCATGCCCGGACCGTCATGCTCCCGGTCACGGATCCAGATTCGTTTCAGCCATTTCTGGCTGAGCGACCCTGGCCAGCCCGGCACGATGAGACGCAAGGGCCCGCCATGGATGAACGGCAGGGGTTCGCCGTTCATGGCCCAGACGAGCAGGGTGTGCTCTTCCAAGGCTTTCGCGATCGGCACGCCTCGTGACATGGCCTGCCGCTCCAGACTGCCGGTCTTGTCGGGGTCGGCTCCGAAGTGGCCGGTGAAGAGCGCCGTGTTCTTCAGACCTGCCGCTTGCAGGACATCGCGCAGGGAAACTCCCGTCCATTCCGCGCAACCGGCACCGCCGTTGGTCCAGGGATTGCCTTCGGCTTTGGGCTCGAAGAAGGAGCGCCCGTTGCCGCCGCATTCGAGCACCATGCGAAATGTCTTGACCGGAAAACGGCTCTTCAGCTCGGCCACGCTCAGATCGAGCGGATGCTCCACTTCCCCATCGATGACGAAGCGCCACGCCTCCGGGTCTTCCACCCTTTCAGGCAAGAGACCATTGTTGCGGATGAAGAAGCGCGCAATCGGGGTCGTATCATCGTCGAGAAGCTCCTCCGGCGTCTCGGCGACAAGCGGCGTTTCCCCTAAAATCGTGAGGCGATCCTTCCCGAACTGGGCAAGTGCGTTCATCCGATCCTGCATGGCAATTCGCCCTCTCACCCTTTGGTGAACCTCGCAATTCCAAGGAACCAATTTAGGCAGGTCGCCTTGTTCTGACAGCCTTTGAATCTGTTCACGACGGCGCGGCGAAACCTGCCGGCGCCGACCCTGGAGATTTGCGAAATGCGCCGCTTCACTCTTATCGGTTTGAGCATGGTTGCAGCTCTCGGTGCTTTCTCTCTGGCAGCCGAAGCGCAAGCTCAGGACCGTCCCCTCGTCTTCCGCGTTCAGCCCCGCAGCTTCCTCGATCCTGGGCGCTCGGCTCCGGTGGGCTCGCTCAACCGCTACGCCACGCAGGGGCAGCTGTCGTACATGACGAACCCGCCGTGGAACAATCATCGCGACCGCTTCGGCGAGGGCGTGCTGCCGGATCCCATCGGTGGCCCCTTCGTCGGCGCCCGCAATCCGTTCCCGCCACTCGGCTTCAGCACGGATATCGAGACGACGGGTTCGATCCGCTGACAAACAAAAGCCCCGGCATGACCGGGGCTTTTTCATTCCTGACGCTTTTCGCCGAAGCTCTTAGGACAAAGCCTCCAGCTCCTTCACGATGGCATCGCCCACATCCTGCGTGCCGACCGCGTTCGTGCCGGGAGCCGCGATGTCCTTGGTGCGCGTGCCGGAAGCGAGCACGTTGGCGATGGCCTTCTCCAGACGATCCGCCTCCTCGACGAGGCCGAAGGAATAGCGCAAAGCCATGCCGAAGGAGCCGATCATGGCGATCGGGTTGGCAAGGTCCTTGCCCGCGATGTCGGGAGCCGAGCCGTGCACCGGCTCGTAGAGCGCCTTGCGCTGGCCGGTCTTCGGGTCTTCCGCGCCGAGCGAGGCGGAAGGCAGCATGCCGAGCGAGCCGGTGAGCATGGCGGCGATATCGGAGAGGATGTCGCCGAAGAGGTTGTCGGTGACGATCACGTCGAACTGCTTGGGCCAGCGCACGAGCTGCATGGCGCAGTTGTCGGCCAGCACATGCTCGAGCTCCACCTCAGGGAACTCCGCCTTGTGGATGCGCGTCACGGTCTGGCGCCAGAACACGCCGGTCTTCATGACGTTGAACTTTTCAGCCGAGGAAACCTTGTTGCGGCGCTTCTTGGCCAGATCGAAGGCGACGCGAGCGATCCGCTCCACCTCGTGCGTGGTGTAGACCTGCGTGTCGACGGCGCGCTGGGAGCCGTCCTCGAGCGTTACGATCTCCTTCGGCTCGCCGAAATAGACCCCGCCGGTGAGCTCGCGCACGATCATGATGTCGAGGCCTTCCACCACCTCGCGCTTGAGCGAGGAGGCATCGGCCAGGGCAGGATAGCAGATGGCGGGGCGAAGGTTCGCGAAGAGGCCCAGATCCTTGCGCAGGCGCAGCAGGCCTGCCTCAGGACGCACCGCATAGGGCACGTTCTCCCACTTGGGGCCGCCGACCGCGCCGAAGAGCACCGCGTCGGCTTCCTGAGCGCGGCCCATGGCAGCTTCGGAAATGGCCTTGCCATGGGCATCGTAGGCCGAGCCGCCGACGAGGTCCGTCTCGGTCTCGAAGCCGATGCCGCGCTTGCGGAACCAGCCCACGATCTTCTCGACCTCGCGCATGACCTCGGGGCCGATCCCGTCGCCGGGGAGAAGGAGAAGCTTGTGCGTTGCCATGGGGTGGGTCCCTTGTTGTGCGAAAATGGGTGCTGGTTCTTAAAAAGCCGAATGGCCCGCTTGGCAAGCGCTTCCCGCCTTCGCCGTTAGGCGAAGGGCCGCAGGAGAGGAGCCGCGAGAGAAGGGCTTCACCCCTCCTCCAGCCGCCGATCCCGGGGGGCGCGCACCACGGTGACCGAACAGGGAGCCTCCGCCACCACCTGCGACGAGACGCTGCCGAGATAGCGCCGCAGCGCCGAGGAGGCGCGGGCGCCGAGGACGATGTGATCCACATTGTTGTGGCGTGCGTAATCGATGAGCGCGGCGGCCGGGTCGATGGCCTCCAGCACGCTGTAGGTGATCCGCTCCTTCGGGATATCGAGGGTTGCGCCCCAATGCTTGAGCTGGACGAGGCGCTGGACATGGAGGCTGCGCCCCTCCTCGTCCTCCAGGACATCGACGGCGAGACGCGAGAGCTTGAGAACGTTCACACAGGCGACCCGTGCCTCCTGTTCCATGGAGATGATGCGCCCGATCAAATTGCGCTGCGCCTCGACCAGATCCGCGTTGCCGGGAGAGAGATCGATGGCGACGAGAATGATCGGCGCGCGGGAGAGCTGGCCCACGATGTTGGGCGTCTCCAAGGTCTTCGCCTTGCGGGCTTTGAGCCAGCGGCGAAACGTCTTCACGCCGCTGTCGCGCTCGAGCCGTTCGGCCCGCTCGGTGAGTGTCACCTGATCCGGGTTTTCGAGATCGAGCGCGAGCTGCGCTGCCGTGGCATAGCGATCGTTCGGATCGACCTCCAGGCAGCGCAGGATGATCTCCTGGAGCCAGGGCGGACAATCGGGATTCTTCGCGCGCGGCGGCACCGGATCGCGCCACAGGCGACGACGGATCTGGCCGCCTTTCGGCGTGCCGAAGGGGCGCTCGCCGGTGACGAAGAAATAGAGCATCACGCCGAGCGCGAAGAGATCGCTGCGCGGATCGGCGCGATCCTCCAGCACCTGCTCGGGCGCCATGTAGGGCGTGGTGCCGAAGGGCTCGCGGAACTCCTCCGCCAGAAGGTCGGGCAGCTGCTCGTGCCGCGCGAAGCCGTAATCGATGAGCACGGCCTCGCCGGTTTCGCGGAACATGACGTTGCTCGGCTTCACGTCGAGATGGATCACGTGCTGAAGGTGGAGGTCGTGCAGCGCGCGGGCGACCTTCGCGCCGATTGCCGCCACCTCGCGCCAGGGCAGCGGCACATCGGCAAGGCGCGCCTTCAGCGACTGTCCCTGGATGCGCTCCATGACGATATAGGCCTGCGGGTCGAGCGGGCCTGCCGCGACGAAGCGGGGCACGTGCCGGCCGCTCAGGCGCGGCATGATCATCTGCTCGGTCTCGAAGCAGACGATCGGGATCGGATCGTCGCTGTCGATGAGCATGGGGAATTTCATTACGAGAGCATCGGACCCAAAAGTGGAATCCACTTTTGGGCTCAATCCGATGCTTCCTTTTTCAAGGCTCCCTTTTTCAAGGGGCGTCGGATCGCCTTCGCGCTCCACCGACCAGATTTGGGCCATGCCCCCGGTGCTCAAATGCTCACGAAGCGTGAACCCGTCGATCGCCATGCCGGGTTCGAGGCGAAGCCGCATGCTCAGCGACCCTCCTCAAGGCGCTGGGCGAGCCGTTCGGGAAGGCCTGCCTCCCGCACCTTCCGCGCTGCTTCCGCAGCGTCGTATGGCACCCGGAAGTAGCGCAGGCTCTGACGCGCCGTGTCGAACACCGCATAGTTCGCCGCCGGCATTCCATCGCGCGGCTGGCCCACGGCGCCGATGACGGCAAGCCATGAGCGCGTGGCAAGCAGGGGAATCTCGTTGTCCGAAACGGGCGAGAAGGAGCCCACCTTCGCCGTGGTGCTCATGTGGTAGAGCATCGGCACATGCACATGCCCACAGAAAGTGATGTGAGCCTCGACCCGGCTGAAATGCCGTGCCGCTTCCAGCGTGTCGGTGATGTAGTGCCAGCTCCGCGGCGCATAGCCATTGGCATGGACGTAGAGAACGTTTCCCTCCTCATGGATCAGAGGGAGATCGGCCAGGAAGGCACGCTGCTCCATGCCGAGTTGACCGCGGGTCCAGCGGATTGATTCGCGGGCGAGGATGTTCATGTCCTCGTCGGCCCCATCGATCGCGGCGTCGTGATTGCCGAGGAGGGCGATAGCCCCCTGATCCACAAGCATCCTGACGGTATCGACGACCCAGGCCGGATCGGCGCCATAGCCGACATAGTCGCCGAGAAGAATGAATCTGTCGACGGAGAGCGAGCGCGCATGCGCCAGGCAGGCCGAAAAGGCCTCGCGATTGCCGTGAATGTCAGTCAGGAGCGCAATGAGCATGCGCGCACTAAACTCCCAACGTCGGCCTGCCGCAACCTATCCAATGGGCGGCTGCGAGAGCTGAATGTCTAAGCTGGCCGCCTCGTGAGCAAAAGAGCGATCCCGAAGCCGATCATGGTGGTGCCGGAAAGGCGATTGAGCCACCCGAACACGTTTCTGTTGCGCGACAGGCGGTTCAGACGGTGGCCGAGCACCGCATAGAAAAAGACGGCGACCACTTCAAGCGCCAGGAACACGGCACCCACGACAGCGAAGCTGAGCCAGTAAGCGCCGGGCTCGATGAATTGCGGCAGGAAGGCCGTGAAGATCAGGATCGCTTTGGGATTGCCGATCGCGGTCCAGAACTCCTGCAGCGCCAGCGCCTTGAGAGGCCGCCGGCTGCCGGATGTCAGAGGCGTCTCGATCGCGGCGCCGCCTCTCAAGATCCTGATGCCGAGCCAAATCAGATAGGCCGCACCCGCCCATTTCAGGATCGTGAACGCCGCTTCGGAGGCTGCCAGCACGGCTCCGACGCCAAGTGCCGTCAGCGCGATCATGACGGCGAAAGCCACAAGGCGGCCCGCCGAGGCCATCACGGCGGTGCGCACCCCATCCTGCAATCCATATGTCAGGGAGAGCAGGTTGTTGGGCCCGAACGCCATGTTGAGCGCAAAGCACGCGGGCACGAAGAGAAGCAGGACGCTCCAGGACATAAGCCGTTCATCCCCGCAGCGCTTCGAGCACCTTGCCGCCGGGCCGGCCGCGCGGTTCGAGACCGATGCGGCGCTCGACGTCCTTGATGGCTTCGCGGGTCTTGGCGCCGATCTTGCCGTCCGGCTCACCGACATCGTAGCCGCGTGCGGTGAGAAGCTGCTGCAGTTCGCGCCGCTGGGCGCGGGAAAGCGGGGGATCGTCGGTCGGCCAAGCGGTCCGGATACCGGGCAGACCTTTCAAGCGGTCGCCGAGCAGCGCGATGGCAAGACCGTAGGACTCGGCGGCATTGTAGGAATAGACCGCGTCGAAGTTCTTGGTGACGAGGAAGGCCGGGCCATTCACGCCGGCCGGAATGATGATGCCAGCCTTATAATTGCCTTGCACGGGCTTGCCGTCCATTCGGGTCACGCCCATGGCGGCCCAGGACGACACGGAACGCTTGTTCTTGCGGCCGGCCAAGCTCGCATTGAAGTTCTGCGGCAGGCGCACCTCGTAGCCCCAGGGCAGCCCGTTCACCCAGCCCGCCTTCTTGAGGAAGTTCGCCGTCGAGTGCACCGCATCGGGCACGGAGGCCATGATGTCGCGACGCCCATCGCCATCGCCGTCGACGGCAAGACGCTGGAAGGTCGAGGGCATGAACTGCGTATGACCGAAGGCACCCGCCCAGGAGCCGCGCAGGGCTGCCGGATTGATGTCCCCATCCTGCACGATCTTGAGCGTCGCCATCAGCTCGCCCTTGAAATACTCGTTGCGGCGTGGCGCATGGCAGACAAGCGTTGCGAGCGACTGCACCAGGGGCCGCCCGCCGATATCCTTGCCGAAATTGGATTCCACGCCCCACACGCCAGCAATCGCATAGCGGTCGACGCCGAAGCGTGCCTCGGCGGATGCGAGGGCCTGCCCCCATTGACGCATGGCGGCCTTGCCGTCCTGCACGCGTTCGTCATCCACCAGCGCCGCGAGATAGTCCCAGATCGGGGTCTTGAACTCCGGCTGGTTCTTCATGAGGTCGAGAATCGTCAGATCCGGCTCCACCCCGCGGGTGGCGATATCGAAGGCCTGGCCCGAGATGCCCTTGCTGGCGGCTTGGCCGCGCAAGGAGGACAGGCACGAGCGGAAATCCGCCTGAGCGAAGGCCGAAGGAGCGACTGTCAGCGAGAGGACGCCGAAGAGTACGGGAACGAGGATGCGTTTCATGCCAGCGACCTTGCAGGCAATTTGGTTAATCTTATGGAAACGGGGCTGCGGTGCCCCCTGCACCTTCCACGGATCAGTCCGGAGACGCCATCGACGAAGGGAAGATGTCATCCCCTCTCCCGCGCGGGAGAGGGGCAGGGATGAGGGTAGGCCGGTTCAGGATAGAGTACAGGTTTCCCGATTGAGCCCCGGGTTTTATCCCTCCCTCTTGTGGGGAGGGCCGGAGCCGGGTGCCGGCGCCTCCCGGATCCCAGGTCGCCCAGCCGCTCTCCGCGTCATGGCTTACTCTTCCCGTCATGGCCGGGCGTGTCCCGGCCATCCCGATTGGAAAAGCGCCGCACCGTAGCGGGACCCCGGCCCACGGCCGGGGATGACGCGAGAGGCTGCGGCAGGCGGGAGGGTGCAGCCGGAACATGTTCTCACTCTGTTCTTGACAATATGCCTAAACTGAGTTACATCTGCTGCATCCCGACCTGCCGGGGGCGCGCTCGCGAGGCGTCGTGACTGCGGGGTCGGGAGCGGTCCCGTGAGGAGATCCGACGCAGATCGACTCGACGGGAGGCCCAGGCTGTGCAAGTCGGGCTCGGATCGGTCACAAGCCGCCCGCAGGTCGAAACGCGACTGCTGCGGTGTCCGCTTGCGGCGGTTGACGGAGCCGGTGCCGCCTGTCCGCCTAAAAAAGCCGTGCGCGAGGAGCCGTTCGGTTCCACGCTTATACCTCAGATCGAGCCGGACCGCTCCTCGCGCCCCCTCGACCATTCACCCTCGGGCCGCCACCGGCCCCGAGGACAATGGCGCATGCCCGCAGGCTCTTTGACATTTCCCACCGACAGGCGCAGAGGCCTGGATTCTCTTCCCCTCCGATGGCTTTCGCCTTCTCCGGCCGGGCTCTCCGGCCGGAAATGACACTCTCCCCATCAGCCGACCGGACTTGATCCGGCCTTCATCGGGTGACAGGGCAGGCTTAAGCCCAGGCGCGCTCGGAGAGCTTCTTTTCGAAACCGTCGATGGCGGAAGCCTTCTCAAGCGTCAGGCCGATGCCGTCGAGACCATTGAGCATGCAGTGCTTCTTGAATTGGTCAATGTCGAAGGTGATCTTGCCGCCGTCGGGGCCGCGGATCTCCTGGTTCTCCAGATCGATCGTCAGCGTGGCGTTGGCGCCGCGGCTCGCATCGTCGAAGAGCTTTTCCAGGTCCTCGGGGCTCACCTTGATTGGCAGAATGCCGTTCTGGAAGCAGTTGTTGTAGAAGATGTCGGCGAAGCTCGTGGAGATCACGCAGCGGATGCCGAAATCGAGCAGCGCCCAGGGAGCATGCTCACGGGACGAGCCGCAGCCGAAATTATCGCCGGCGATCAGGATCTTGGCATTGCGGTAGGCGGGCTGGTTCAACACGAAATCCGGGTTCTCCGAACCGTCCTCGCGATAGCGCATTTCGGAAAACAGACCCTTGCCAAGCCCCGTACGCTTGATGGTCTTCAGGTACTGCTTGGGGATGATCATATCGGTATCGATATTGATGATCCGCAGCGGCGCCGCGACGCTTTCCAGCACGGTGAACTTATCCATGGTCGAAACTTCCTTCAGGCGGCAAAGGGCCGTCGTGAGGTGCCTCATATCAAAGGCTTTCCGAAAGGACCAGCCTCACCTTGGTCGCGCCCGGCAAGATTTTTTCTTCTGCCAAGCTCTTCGCGCAATCTTATGAGGCAGCCGCCTCGATGGCCTCCATGTCGTCGTCCGAGAGGCCGAAATGATGGCCGATCTCGTGCACCAGCACATGGGTGACGAGAGTCCCTAAGCTCTCCTCGTGCTCGGCCCAGTAATCGAGGATCGGGCGGCGATAGAGCCAGACCATGTTGGGAAACTGGCCCGTCTGCATCATCGCGCCGCCTTGAGCGAGACCGATGCCCCGGAAGAGACCGAGGAGATCGAAGGGCGTCTCGCAGCCCATGGCCTCCATGGTCTCGTCGTCGGGAAAATCCTCGACGCGGATGACGACGCCCTCGCAGAGGGCGCGGAACTCCTTCGGCAGGCGCGCATAGGCCGCTTCCGCGAGCGCTTCGAAATCCGCCAGAGAGGGAGCGTGAAGATGGGCCCAGTCGGTCATGGGCTTTAGAGAACGCCGAGCTGGACCAGGAGCCACAAGCCGAGGACGACGACGCCGACCAGCGACAGCCCGCGCCCGATGCGACGCCCCCAGAGCTCGACAGGATCCGTGCGGCCGTCCTCGGCCGTCCCCACGGCATCGCGGCCGCTGAAATGATCCTGCGCCTGCCGGCTCATGCGCGCGAGCGCGGAGGAGCCGACGGATTCCGAGTCGCGCCGTACACGCTCCAGCGCCTCACGGGCTTCGCGTTCGCGCTCCTGCTCGTTCATGAAAGGCTCCTCAAGCGTTCACCGGTCGCCAACCATAAGCCGCGGTGGGCCCGCGGCCAACGGAACACCTTGACGGCTGCCCCGTTGATAACCCCGAATAGGCAACTCGAAGTGAGGCAACAATGCGTAAAATTCTTGGTGTCCTGGCTCTCGCCGGGCTGACCGCGATGGGTGCCGGTGCGGCATCCGCTCAGGGCGTGGGTGTTCGTATCGGTCCGAACGGTGTTCGCATCGAAGAGAATCGTCCGGCTTACCGCGAGCGCATCATCGAGCGCCGGGTGGTTCGCCCGGCTCGTACCCGAACCGTATGCCGCACGGAATATCGTGAGCGCGTGCGCCCGAGCGGCGTCGTAGTGCGCCGCCCCGTAGAGATCTGCCGCCAAGTGGTGGGTGGCCGCCGGGTTTACGTGGACTAAGCGTCGGGTTCATCGAGGATGAAAAAGGCGACGGGCTGCAGCCCGTCGCCTTTTCGTTGATCTCGGAAAGTCTGATCAGCCGAAGGTGCGAATGTCGACGAACCGGCCTGCGATCGCCGCCGCCGCCGCCATGGCGGGGGAGACGAGGTGCGTGCGGCCCTTGAAGCCCTGGCGGCCCTCGAAGTTCCGGTTCGAGGTGGAGGCGCAGCGCTCACCGGGGGCGAGGCGATCCGCGTTCATGGCCAGGCACATGGAGCAGCCGGGCTCGCGCCAGTCGAAGCCCGCTTCCTTGAAGATCTTGTCGAGGCCTTCGGCTTCGGCCTGCATCTTCACGATGCCGGAGCCGGGCACGATCATGGCGTTGACGCGCTCGTGAACTCGTCTGCCCTCGACGACCTTCGCGACGGCGCGCAGATCCTCGATGCGGCCATTGGTGCAGGAGCCGATGAACACGCGGTCGAGCTCGATGTCGGTGATCTTCGTGCCGGGCTTGAGGCCCATATATTCCAGAGCGCGCCACTTGGAGAGACGCTTGTTCTCGTCCTGGATATCGTCCGGATTTGGCACCACGCCCGCGACCGAGATCACGTCCTCAGGAGACGTGCCCCAGGTAACGATGGGCGGGAGATTGGCGGCATCGAGCTTGATCTCGGTGTCGAAGAACGCGCCCTCGTCCGTACGGAGACTGTCCCAGTAGCGCACGGCCGCTTCCCAAGCCTCGCCCTTCGGAGCCTTGGGACGGTCCTTCAGATAGGCGTAGGTCTTCTCGTCGGGAGCCACCATGCCGGCGCGGGCGCCGCCCTCGATGGACATGTTGCAGATCGTCATGCGACCTTCCACCGACAGAGAGCGGATGGCCTCGCCCGCATATTCGATCACGTGGCCAGTGCCGCCGGCAGTGCCGATCTCGCCGATGATGGCGAGGATGATGTCCTTCGCCGTGACGCCGGGGGGCAGCTGCCCGTCCACGGTCACGCGCATGTTCTTGGCCTTCTTCTGGATCAGGGTCTGGGTGGCGAGCACGTGCTCGACCTCAGACGTGCCGATGCCGTGGGCCAGCGAGCCGAAGGCGCCATGGGTCGAGGTGTGGCTGTCGCCGCAGACGATAGTCATGCCGGGCAGGGTGAAGCCCTGTTCCGGGCCCACCACGTGGACGATGCCCTGACGGGTATCGAGCTCGTTGTAGTACTCGACGCCGAATTCCTTGGCGTTCTGGGCCAGCGTAGCAACTTGAGTCGCGGATTCGGGATCCTCGATGCCATGGGAGCGATCGGTGGTGGGCACGTTGTGGTCGACCACGGCCAGCGTCTTCTGAGGCTGGCGCACCTTGCGGCCGGCCGTCCGCAGGCCCTCGAAGGCCTGAGGCGAGGTCACTTCATGGACGAGGTGACGGTCAATGTAGAGAAGGCACGTCCCGTCATCCTGCTGATCGACGACGTGGTCGTCCCAGATCTTGTCATAGAGGGTACGGGCTTTGGCCATGAGTATCTTCCAACAGTGAAAAGGTCGTGGTCGTCTTCTAACGGCACCCGCGCAGAAGGAAAAGGTGTCCTGAACGCGCACCGCTTTGAAAGCATCGCATAGCTGATCGCCCGAACCGCGCAATAAAATTCTTTTGCATTGGGTGATCAGCAACGCTTATCGCCATAAACAAAAAGCGCGGTTCGCACCGCGCTTTTCGGGAAACTTGCTGAATGAAAGCCTTACTCGGCGGCTTCAGGGGCCTCGCGGCGCTCGGCGCGCTCGGCGATACGGGCCGACTTACCGCGACGGTCGCGCAGGTAGTAGAGCTTGGCGCGACGGACGGCACCGCGGCGCACGACCTTGATGGACTCGACATTCGGCGAATAGACCGGGAACACGCGCTCCACGCCTTCGCCGTAGGAAATCTTGCGGACCGTGAAGCTCTCCTGGAGGCCGCCACCGGAACGGGCGATGCAGACGCCTTCATAGGCCTGCACGCGGGTGCGCTCGCCTTCCTTCACCTTCACGTTGACGATCACGGTATCGCCGGGCTGAAAGTCGGGGATGTTCTTGCCGAGCTTGGCGATCTGCTCCTGCTCGAGCTGCTGGATGATGTTCATCGTCTTACTCCTGCCGTTGCATGGTCTTGAGACATGCTCAAGCCAGCGGGATTTCGGCGTCCTGTTTTAAGTTGAGGCGGGCGCTATACAGGAGTTTTCCCGCTTTGTCGAGCGCAGCCGTCCTTATTTTCCTTCCCTGCCTTGAGAGGCGAACAGGCGCCGCCGTGTCTTGGATCGATGGCACGGCGGCCTCTTCGAAAGAAAATAGGCCCTACTTCGTGGCTGGCGGAGCCATGGCGTTGATCTTGGTTGCCATGTCCATGCACTCGGCCTCTTTGCCTTGCTGATCCAGCTGCTTCGCCTGCTGGATCATCTGCATGGCTTGGTTATAGCCTTGGCTTTGAGCCGTGACGTTCGTGCCTTGCCCCGGGGTCGAGCTCGGCATCGTAGACCCTGTCGTCGCTGGCGCATCCATCGCCGGTCCCGCGCCTTCCTGTTTCGCCGTAATGGATTTCTCCAGAGAGGCGAGCCGATCCGTGCAAGGTCCTGCGAAGCCAGGGCTGGAAAGGACGAGCGCGAATGCTGTGCCAAGGAGGATTTTGCTGACCATAGCGATCTCCTGTGATCGAAGGCCCCGCTCTATCAACCCGCCTGTTTGGATCAACGTTCCGCCTGCGGTGCCGAGTCGATATGAGCGAAGAGATACCGCTCGAACCAAGCGGGAAAGGCCTGCGCGAGTGCCTTCGGGCCTTCGACCTTCAACCCCATTCGCTGCGCCTCGGCAAAATTGACGTCGCCTCGCCACCATGCAGCCAATGCCGGCAGGGTCGCGCGGACATTCAGAGGCTCGGGGAAGCCGGGATTATGTGTGCAGAGCGCAACCTCTCCTGCCTTCAGCAGCATGAAACGGGGTTTCTGCTGCCCGGAAATGTCGAAGCGCACAACCATCGGGTCCTTAGGGATGGCCTCGGAACGGACGCGTCTTTGCATATCAAAGAGCAGAGGCTCCGGATCGAGATCCTCGGCTTGCGCCTGCCGCGGCAGCCATCGCTGGCCCCAGCTGCCCAGGGCACTCACCAATTCTGCGAGGTCCCGGCCCGCCTCCGTGAGCACGTATTCGGGGCCTTGCCCATCCTCGATGCGTGTGACGGCTCCGACATGAATCAGTTCCTGCAGCCGTTCCGAGAGCATGGTGCGGGAGATGCGCGGAATACCGCGACGGATGTCGTTGAAGCGCCGGCTGCCGCAGAGGAGCTCGCGCACGACAAGCAACGTCCAGCGCCCGCCGATGGCCTCGTGAGCGCGCGCAACGGAACAGAACTGACCGTAACCCGACATGCGGGAAGCGCTAGCATGAGCCATTGAAGCGGAGAAGTCCGGATTTTGGACCTGACAGGACGATCACGCACGCCTATCGAAGGCTTCGGATCATCTCGCGATGGAAGTGCAGACCATGAGCGAAAAGCAGCGAAGCATACTCGACCGCATCGGCAACACGTCCCTGCTCGCCCTGCGCAAGATCGTGCCGTCGAACGGCGCTCGCATTCTGGTGAAGCTGGAGAACGAGAATCCGACGGGCAGCATGAAGGACCGCATGGCACTTGCCATGATCGAAGCAGCGGAGGCGGATGGACGCCTCCTCCCAGGAGGCCCGGTCGTCGAATATACCGGCGGCAGCACCGGCGTCTCCTTGTCTCTCGTCTGTGCAGTGAAAGGGCATCCCCTCCACATCGTCACGTCTGATGCGTTCGCGCGGGAAAAGCTCGATCACATGAGGATCTTGGGAGCAAAGCTCCAGGTCATTCCGAGCGACTCGGGGCGCATGACGGAAAAGCTCACCAAGGACATGATTGAGGCAGCCCGTGTCATCGCTGAGGATACGGGTGCCTTCTGGACCGACCAGATGAAGAACCGGGACCAGCTTGCCGCCTATCACACGATGGCTGATGAGATCTGGGCCCAGACAGACGGACGCATCGACGGCTTCGTCCAGAGCGTGGGCACCGCAGCCTCCCTTCGGGGCATCGCGGAAGGTCTGCGGCGGCATGATAAGCGCATCAGCATCGTCGCCGTGGAGCCCGCTGAATCCTCCGTTCTGTCAGGCGGTCCCTCAGGCGCACACAAGATCGACGGGATCGGCGCGGGCTATATCGTGCCTCTCTGGCAGGAGAGCATCGCCCAGGCAATCGAACAGGTCTCGACGGAAGAAGCGATGGCGATGGCTTTTCGGTTGGCGCGAGAGGAAGGTCTTTTTGCCGGAACGTCCACGGGTGCCAACGTCATCGCCGCCCTGCGGCTCGCCGAGCGATTGGGGCCTGGTGCCACCATCGTCACCGTGATGTGCGATACGGGGATGAAATATCTCAGAACCTATGGCGCGAAGCTCGAAGAGAGCTTTTGAGCGCTGACGAAGAAGAGCCGCTAGCGCTCCAGCAGATCCGGCCTTCTCTCCCGCGTGATTCGCTCGGATTCCTCTCGCCGCCAGCGCTCGATGGCGGCGTGGTTGCCCGACAGCAGCACGTCGGGAATCGTGCGCCCCTCCCATTCGCGGGGACGCGTGTAATGCGGATATTCGAGACGGTTCGATTCGAAGCTCTCTTCGGTGCCGGAGGCCTCCTTGCCCATGACGCCGGAAAGCAGCCGCACGCAGGCATCGAGCACGATCATCGCCGCCATCTCGCCGCCGGAGAGCACGTAGTCGCCGATGGACACTTCTTGTAAGCCGCGTGCTTCGATGACACGCTCGTCCACGCCTTCGAACCGGCCGCAGACGATGACGACGCCGGGACCGGCGGCGAGCTCGCGCACGTAAGCCTGCGTCAGCGGCTTGCCGCGCGGGCTCATGAGAAGCTTGGGGCGCGGATCATCGACAGGTATTGCCGCATCGATGGCATTGGCCAGCACATCGCAGCGGATCACCATGCCGGGTCCGCCGCCTGCGGGCGTATCGTCCACCGCTCGGTGCCGCCCGAGGCCGTGATCGCGGATGTTTTTCGTCGTCAGCGACCAGACACCACGAGAAAGCGCGTCGCCGGAGAGCGACAGGCCCAAGGGTCCTGGAAACATCTCAGGGTAAAGCGTGAGGATGGTCGCCGAAAAACTCACGCACGATCCTCGCCAGGTTCAGGTCTGCCAACTTCGAAGAAGTCATCCGGAAGTGCTGCAATGATGCGCTTTCCGGCGATATCGACCACGGGCACGAAGGCTTTCGTGAAAGGCAAAAGCGCGGTCGGGCCCTTTTGTGCAGGCGCGATTTCGAGAAGATCGCCGCCGCCGTAATTGGGCACGCCCACGATGGTGCCGATGGTATCGCCCGCTTCGTTCTGAACGGTTAAACCGATCAGATCCGCGAGCAGGAATTCGTCTTCTTCGTCTGGTAGCGGAAGCTTGTCGCGCTCCACATAGAGCTGCACGCGATTGAGGGCCTCGGAGGCTTCGCGCGTGGTCACCCCGTCGACGACTGCAATCAGCAGATCGGGCGCGCCGCCGGGAGCGGGACGGACATTTTTGAGAGTGTAGGTTTTGCCGTTCGCCGCAATGAGCGGCCTGTAACCGGCAATCGCCTGCGGATCGCCGGTATGGGATTTCAGCCGCACCTCACCTTTGAGGCCGTGAGCACGACCGAACTCGCCGACCAGGACGAGATCGTCCTGCATGTTTGCGGACGGGGTCTCCTGCCTCTGGCGAGGAAGAGGTTTGGAGGAGGGTGTGGGCGCGCCCTTCGACAGGCTGGCGCCAGCACCCCCACCCCTGCCCTTTTCCACCGCAAGCGGGGTGTTCCCGGTTTGCGGATTCTTCGAGGGATCTCGAGTAGACCCGAGATCCTTGGAAAAGGAAGAAGTGGAGCGCTGGTTGAAGCGCTCCTTCTTCGTCATGGTGCTTACGCAGCCTCGCCTTCGCCGGCAGCAGCCGCAGCAGCCTTGGCCTCAGCGCGCTCCTGGGCCTTCTTGCCCGGGACGGCCTTCTGCGGGTTGTTGCGGGCCGGACGCTTCAGGAGGCCGGCGGCGTCGAGGAAGCGCAGGACGCGGTCGGTCGGCTGGGCGCCCTTGGCGAGCCAGGCCTGGATCTTCTCGATATCGAGGATCACGCGGCCAGCGTCGTCCTTCGGCTTCATCGGGTCATAGGTGCCGACCTTCTCGATGAAGCGGCCATCGCGCGGGGAGCGCGAGTCGGCAACGACGATGCGGTAGTAGGGACGCTTCTTCGCACCACCACGGGTGAGACGGATCTTCAGGGACATGGGTAACTCCTTCTAGTGTCCTGTGATCAAACCTTGTGCCGTTCCAGATCGGTCTGAGACGACGAAACCTATTTCTTCTTCCCGAACGGGAAACCGCCGATGCCCGGAAGACCGGGGATCTTCGGCGTGCCGCCGAGCCCCGGCAGGCCCGGAACGCCCTTCGGCATGGGCGGGAGAGCCCCGCCGGCGCCGCCCGGAAAATCGGGGAGCTTGCCGCCCATCTGCTTCTGCAGCGCCTCGATCTGCTCCGGCGTCGGCTGGGGCATGCCGCCCATTCCGCCGCCGCCGATGCCGAACATCTTGCCGAGCGCGCCGGCCATGCCCTTGCCCTTGCCGCCGCCCATCATCTTCATGACATCGGCCATCTGGCGGTGCATCTTGAGGAGCTTGTTGATGTCCTCGACCTTCGCGCCGGAGCCTGCCGCGATGCGTTTCTTGCGCGATGCTTTCAGGATGTCCGGGTTGCGGCGCTCGGCGGGCGTCATGGAATCGATGATCGCGCGCTGACGCTTGATGATCCTGTCGTCGATGTTCGCGTTCTCGAGCTGCGCCTTCATCTTGGCGACGCCAGGAAGCATGCCCATCAAGCCGCCGAGGCCGCCGAGCTTCTCCATCTGGGAGAGCTGATCGCGCAGGTCTTCCAGGTCGAACTTGCCCTTGCGCATCTTCTCGGCCATGCGCTGGGCCTGCGCGGCGTCGAAGTTCTCGGCCGCCTTCTCCACGAGCGAGACGATATCGCCCATGCCGAGGATCCGGTTGGCGACGCGCGAGGGATGGAACTCCTCCAGCGCATCGACCTTTTCGCCCGTACCGATGAGCTTGATCGGCTTGCCCGTGACGGCGCGCATCGACAGAGCAGCACCACCGCGCGCGTCACCATCCATACGGGTGAGCACGATGCCGGTGACGCCGAGGCGCTCGTCGAAGGCACGCGCCGTGTTGACCGCGTCCTGACCGGTGAGCGCATCCGCGACGAGTAGAACCTCGTGCGGATTGGTGGCGGCGCGCACGTCGGCGGCTTCCACCATCAGCCCCTCGTCGACGGTCACGCGACCGGCGGTATCGAGCATCACCACGTCGTAGCCGCCAAGCCGCGCAGCCTCCATGGCACGCCGAGCGATCTGCACCGCCGTCTGGCCCGCCACGATGGGGAGCGTATCGACGCCGACCTGCTTGCCGAGCACGGCGAGCTGCTCCATCGCGGCCGGACGGCGCGTATCGAGCGAGGCCATGAGAACGCGGCGGTTTTCGCGATCCGTCAGGCGCTTGGCGATCTTGGCGGTGGTGGTCGTCTTACCCGAGCCCTGGAGACCGACCATCAGGATGCCGACGGGCGGAACCGCGTTGAGGCTGATCACCTCCGCGTCCGAGCCCAGCATCTCCACGAGCTGGTCGTGAACGATCTTCACCACCTGCTGGCCGGGGGAGACCGACTTGATGACCTCGGCACCGACCGCGCGGGCGCGCACCTTGTCCGTGAAGGAGCGCACGACCTCGAGCGCAACGTCGGCTTCGAGGAGCGCGCGGCGGACTTCGCGCAGCGCCGCATTCACATCCTCTTCCGTCAGAGCGCCACGGCGCGTCAGCGAATTCAGGATGTTGGAAAGTCTATCGGAAAGGCCTTCAAACATGATCAATCAATTCCTTTTGCGATGAGGGGTACATCGCGATCCGCCAAGGCCTTTTCAAAGTGATTGATTGCCGCTTCGAACTTGTCGCGGCAGTTAGGGTTGCAGAAGCCGACGACCTCGCCGCGATAGAGGGTGAGCGAATCCGCCGCGATCGGCTTTCCCGACCACGGGCAGGTCTCGTTGACCGCGTCCTCGATGCGCAATGTATCCTTCGACATTCATCCATCCTCTTTCGTCATGGCCGCACTTGATGTGGCCATCCACGTCTTCAACGGCGCAAGGCGTGGATGACCGGGACAAGCCCGGTCATGACGGGCGAGAGAAAGACCCAAAGAGAAACGCGCCCGAGGGCGCATCGCGCTGTCGGACGTTGACCTCCAGCCTCTCGGGCTGGTCGGCGGCTCAAAAGGGCTCGCTCTACAGATTTGCGGTCAGCCGATAGAGGAAAGGGGGGCAAGAGTCAAGAAAAGAGCGGAAAAGCATCAGCTTTCCGGGCCTTGTAGCAAGAAATACCGATCACCATGCTTAAAGGCTCCGCTTGTCTCGAAGGTCACGATGAACCGCCGCACCCTGCTGAAAACCCTGAGCGTCCCTGCCCTCGCCGCCACCGGAGTCTTCGGCTGGATGAGTGCCGCCCGCGCCACGAACCGCTATTACCAGGGGCCCGTGACCGACCATTTCGATGGGGTGCGGTTCTTCTCGCCCAACCAGCCGCAGGACAAGGGTTTTGCCGAATTGCTGCGCTGGCAGCTCGGCGGCGGGCGGAAGGAATGGCCTGAGAGCTTCCCGAGTCCCTTTCGGGACAAGCCTCCTGCCGCCGTGCAGAGCCTGCGCACGGTGCTCATCGGCCACGCCTCGTTCCTGATCCAGGTAACGGGGCTCAACATCCTCATCGATCCGGTCTTTTCGGAGCGGGCGAGTCCCGTCTCCTTCTCAGGTCCCAAGCGGGTCAACCCACCCGGCATCGCCTTCGAGGATCTGCCCCCGATCCACGCGGTGCTGATCACGCACAATCATTATGACCACCTGGACATCGATGCCTTGGGCCGCCTCTGGCAGCGCCATCGCCCTCGCTTCGTCGCGCCCCTGGGCAACGATGCGATCATCCAGGCCGGACACCCGGAGATCGCAGTCGAGACACGCGACTGGGGCGGATCGGTCGAGCTGGGCGACGGCGTCATCGCGCATCTGGAGCCCGCCTATCACTGGTCCGCACGCGGCATCAACGACCGGCGCATGGCGCTCTGGTGCACCTTTGTGCTCACGACGCCTCACGGCACGATCTACCACATCGGTGATACGGGCTTCGGCGACGGCAGAATCTTCCACGCCATGCGCGAACGCTTCGGCAAGATCCACCTCGCGCATCTGCCCATCGGCGCCTATGAGCCGCGCTGGTTCATGGAGCCGCAGCACATGAATCCGGAGGATGCGGTAAAGGCGTTCCAGATCATTGCGCCGGACCAGGCGCTCGGCCACCATTGGGGCACGTTCCGCCTCACCAACGAAGGCATCGAGGAGCCGCCATCCGATTTGGCCAAGGCGCTTCAGGCGGCGGAGATTCCACCGGACCGGTTCAGGCCCTTGCGGCCGGGCGAAGCATGGACCCCGTCAGGGTGAGCATCGGCTCCTGCAGATCGCATGGCTTCTCAACCAGACAGGCGACGCCCGAATCCAGCAGCTCCTGCCGGGATCCATAACCCCAGGTCACCCCTATGGCCGCAATGCCGTTCGCGCGCGCACCGATGGCATCGTGCTCCCTGTCGCCGATCATGACCGCCGTCGCGGGATCGAACTTCTCCCGGTCGAGAATATGGCGGATCAAGTCGCGCTTGTCGGCGTTCCGGTTGTCGAGCTCGGAGCCATAAACCTCGCGAAAGAACCGCGACAGGCCGAAATGGTCGATGATCCGCTTTGCGAACACATGAGGCTTGGACGTGGCGACGAAGAGCCGAAATCCGGCCTCCTGAAGAGCCGCAAGGGTTGCCGGAATGTCCGGATAAACCTCGTTCTCGAACAATCCGACTTCGCTGAAGCGCTCGCGATACAGGCGCACCGCCTCGGGAGCGTTCTCGACACTGCCGAGGAGCTTTGTGAAACCTGAAATCAGCGGCGGCCCGATCATCCATGTCAAAGCATCCGCTTCAGGCACGGAGCGGCCCAGCCTTTCGAGCGCATACTGGATGCAGCGGGTAATGCCTGCCTTAGGGTCGGTCAGGGTTCCGTCGAGGTCGAAAAGAGCGATCATCACTTGGGAATCACTTCGGGAGTCACTTGGGCTGAACGTAGATGTTCACCTCGAAATCCGTGTCCTGAGAATCCGTGAAGTCGCTCACGTATTCCTCGATGAAGGCATCCTTGGCAACGATCTCCTTGATGTCGAGATAGGCCGTGATCGTCTCGTAGGTGCCGTCGATCTCGTCATAGGCATCCTTGTGCACGAACCGGAAGGCCTTTCCTTCCGGCGTCTTGCCGAACTTGATCTCAGGGGTCAGCTCGGTCTTGCCCTCGGGGACCTGCGCGATCGGAATCATCGCCTCGAACTTGAACCCGTTGTCGTCCGTGTCGACGAAGATCGCGAGCGGACGGCCCGCAGGGGCAATGCCTGCCTTCTTCAGCTCGCCATCGAGCTTGGCGATGGCGTTCTTGAGGCTGTTGAACGCCTCGTCCCAGGTGCTGGTGCCGGAGAGCATCACCGTAGGCTTTGCGGTGAGCACGCCCTCTTCCACGCCGGCGGGATCGCTCGGATTGGGGAAGAGCGTCGTGCGGGCCGTCTGCTGGGCCGGTGCAGCAGGTGCGGTCGGAGCAGGAGCAGGAGAAGCCGGAGCAGGTGCAGGCTGTGCCGTCGTGGGCTGCTGCGGCTGGGCTGGGGTCTCAGAGGTCGAGGGAGCCGGGGCGCTTGAAGCCGGTGCCTGGATGGCTGGCGCTGGATTGGCCGGAGGCGTGCTCGCGGCTGGAGGTGTCTGCGCCAGAGCCACGCTCGAGCAGAGGGCAAGCATAAGAACAAAATGAGAAGGGCGCAGCCGCATGGAAGAAAGCCTTGAGCCTCGAATCACGAAATGGTGACGAGCCGGAGCATAAGAGGGTTTTAGTCCAGCCGCGAGGTACTCCGGTCCCCCCTGTGGAGGACGGATGGAAGCAGGCCCCTTCCTAGCACCTGCATAAAAAATCCTCTGGGCCACCGGCTTGGCCGCTCTCAACCAGTCTGAAATCGTGGCTATGATCCCGCTTCCACTGCGCAGGGCTGTTTCAGGAATGGAAGAATTTTTGATCTTTGCCGGAATCGGCTTCCTGGCCCAGCTGGTGGATGGGGCCCTCGGCATGGCCTTCGGCGTGCTCTCCACCACGAGCCTCCTGGCCTTCGGCGTTCCGCCGGCGACAGCCAGTGCCGTGACCCATGTGACGGAAATCTTCACCACGGCGGCTTCCGGCGCCTCCCACGTCTTCCACCGTAACGTCAATTGGCGACTCGTGGCACGGCTTGCCCCTGCCGGCATGGTCGGCGGAGCCATCGGGGCCTTTGTCCTCTCCCACGTCGACGCGAAGATGATGCAGCCCGTGGTCTCGGCCTATCTGATGATGATCGGCCTCTACATCGTCTTCAAGGCCTTCCGCCCTCTCTGGCCACGGGAGGTGCAGGACTGGCTCGTGCCGTGGATCGGCGGCGGAGGCGGCCTGCTCGACGCCATGGGCGGGGGCGGATGGGGCCCCATCGTCACAAGCTCCCTCATCGGGCGCGGCCATGCGCCCCGGCACGTGATCGGCTCGACGAACCTGACCGAATTTCTGGTCACGATCGTCATTTCCGCCACCTTCATCCTGACCCTGGGCTGGTCGGAACTGAGGTCGGCTGCCGGCCTCATCCTCGGCGGCGTGCTGGCAGCTCCCTTGGGCGGTTTTCTGGTCAGCCGCCTGCCGACACGCCCGCTCATGGTCGGCGTCGGCCTGATCATCGTCGCGACCAGCATCCCCCGGATCCTGCCGGCTCTCTAGGGCTGTTTCCATTCCCGGTGGGAACAGTCCTCTTCTTTGCTGTACCGCATTCTTGAACGGCGAACCCGATCCACCTCGCCGAAAATGCTCTAACGATATTGCCGCAGGCAGTCTTCTTCCCTCTCGCGATTCCTCACGTTTTCAGCCATATACGGCCTATGAACACCCTTTCGAACCACCGTTTTCTCAAGATGAACGGCCTCGGCAACGAGATCACCGTGCTGGACCTGCGCGGCTCACCCCATATCGTGAGCGCTGCGGAAGCGCGCGCGATCGCGGCCGATCCACGCTCGCGCTTCGACCAGCTGATGGTGCTGCACGATCCGGTCTCCCCCGGGACGGATGCCTATATGCACATCTACAACACGGACGGCTCGGAATCCGGTGCCTGCGGCAACGGCACCCGCTGCGTCGCCTGGGCGATGGTGGCGGATTCGATCATGGGCCGTCCGACCCACGAGGACCTAGTGCTCGAAACCAAGGCCGGTCTGCTGCCGGTGACGCGCCTGTCCGACACGGTCTTCACCGTGGACATGGGCCCGCCGCGTCTGAGCTGGAACGAGATTCCCCTGCGCGATCCCGTTTCCGACACCCGCGCCATCGCGGTCGACACGCAGATCCCGGACCATCCCGAGTTGCAGGACCCGTCGGCTGTCAGCATGGGCAACCCGCATGCCATCTTCTGGGTGAAGGACGCACAATCCTACGACTTGGCCGCCATCGGCCCGAAATTTGAACACGACCCGGTCTTCCCCGAACGCGCCAACATTTCCTTCGCTGAAGTGGTGAACCCCGAACACATCGTGCTTCGCGTCTGGGAGCGCGGAGCAGGCGCCACCCGCGCCTGCGGCTCGGCCGCCTGCGCCACGCTCGTGGCAGCGGCACGCAAGGGAATGACAGGCCGCAAGGCCACGATCTCGCTTCCCGGCGGCGACCTCGTGATCGAATGGCGCGAGAGCGACGATCATGTGCTCATGACCGGCGAGACGGAGCTGGAGCACGAGGGCTTCTTCTCCCCTGCCCTGTTCGCGGGGGCAGCCTGATGAGCGTCGAAGTCGTCACCTTCGGCTGCCGGCTCAACACCTACGAGTCGGAGGCCATGCAGCGCCACGCGGAGGATGCGGGCCTCGGCGAGGTCGTCATCGTCAACACCTGCGCCGTCACCTCCGAGGCGACGCGTCAGGCGCGCCAGTCGATCCGCAAGATCGCGCGTGAAAAGCCCGATGCCCGCATCATCGTGACGGGCTGCGCCGCGCAAGTGGAGCCCGAGACCTTCGCCTCCATGCCGGAGGTTGCTCAGGTCGTCGGCAATCATGAGAAGATGAAGGCCGAGACCTGGGCCGGCATGCGCGATTTCGGCGTGGGTGCGACCGAAAAGGTTTTGGTCAACGACATCATGGCGGTGAAGGAAACGGCTGTGCATCTCATCGACGGCATGCGCGGACGCACGCGCGCCTTCGTGCAGGTGCAGAACGGCTGCGATCATCGCTGCACTTTCTGCATCATCCCGTATGGTCGCGGCAATTCCCGCTCAGTACCCATGGGCGCGGTGGTGGAGCAGGTGCGCAATCTCGTAGAGCACGGCTCGCGCGAGGTGGTGCTCACCGGCGTCGACATCACGAGCTACGGAAAAGATCTCCCGGGCGAGCCGAAGCTCGGTTCTCTTGTGAAGGGCCTGCTGCGCCACGTGCCGGAGCTGGAACGCCTTCGCATCTCCTCCATCGACTCCGTGGAGGCGGATCACGATCTCCTCGATGCGATTGCTAGCGAAAGCCGTCTGATGCCGCATCTGCATCTCTCGCTGCAGGCAGGCGACGACATGATCCTGAAGCGCATGAAGCGCCGTCATCTTCGCAATGACGCGATTGCCTTCTGCGAGCAGGTGAAGCGCCTTCGTCCCGACATGGTCTTCGGCGCCGACATCATCGCGGGTTTCCCGACGGAAACGGAAGAGATGTTCTCGCGCTCCCTCGACATCGTCGACGAGTGCAATCTCACGCATCTTCACGTCTTCCCCTTCTCAGCCCGTCCCGGCACGCCCGCCGCGCGCATGCCGCAGGTTCAGCGCGACATCGTGAAGGACCGCGCCCGACGCCTGCGCGAAAAAGGCGAGGCTGCGCTGGTGAAGCATCTTGGTGAAGAGGTGGGTGCTCGCCGCAATGTGCTGATCGAGACCAATCAGCTTGGCCGCACGGAAGGCTTTACGCTCGTGCGCTTCGCTGGCGAAGTGACGCCCGGCACGATCGTACCGGTCACCATTACCGGGCACGACGGAAAGGAATTGCTGGCGGCTTAAACTGCGCCACCGCAGGCCCTCACCCGCTCGCGCATATGCTCCGGCACCGGCGCTTTCACGAGAATCGGCGGCTTCTTCGGATAGAGCGGCACCGTGATGCTGCGGGCATGGAGATGCAGGCCCGGACCATTGAAACGCGGGGCCGTGCCGTAGATCGGATCGCCCAGGATCGGGAAGTTCATGGCCGCGCAATGGACGCGCAGCTGATGGGTGCGGCCCGTGATGGGGCGCAGTTCGAGCAGCGTGAGGCCTTCCGCGCGGCCCAGGACCCGCCATTTCGTCAGCGAAGGCTGGCCCTTCGGATCCACCTTCATCCACCAGCCGCGATCCGGCGATTTCGGCGCAAGCGGGAGATCGATCTCGCCTTCATCTCCGTGAGGCCCGCCCTCGACCACGGCCCAATAGACCTTGTCGACCTCGTTCTTGCGGAAAAGCTCGTTGAGGCGGGCGATGGCCTTCGGGTGGCGGCCCAGCACGAGACAGCCGGAGGTGTCCTTGTCGAGCCGATGTGCGACTTCAGGCCGCCGGGGCAGGCCGAAACGCAGGGCATCAAGGTGATGAAACAGGGTCTCCCCGCCCTTGGGGCCGGGATGCACCGGCAGACCGGCGGGTTTGTCGATCACGAGCATCAGGGCATCGCGATAGAGCAAACGGCTTACTATCTCTTCCGCATTCATGATGCCTCGGCTATCGAGGCACAGGCACTAAATCAAGCACCAGCGTTCACGAGGCAGCTAAGACCCATGGCCGAAACGAAGCCCGACAAGCCCGGATTCCTGTCCCGTCTCTTCGGGCGTAAGGCGGAGACTCAGCCTGAGACTCCTCCCCAGACGCCACAGGCAGGCGGCGAACCGGAGGCCATGCCCTCCCCGCCTGCCACGGGCGCGGATGATCTGACGGCTGCCCCGCCGACCGTCACCACGGCCTCTCCCGAGACGCCCGAGGAGCGCAAGGTCCCCGTCGAACTCGCCGGGGCCGATTTGCAGCCCGTCGAAGGCGTCGAGCCGGAAGGCGGCAATCCGAAGGAGCCGATCCCGCGCATCGAGACGGAGGCCGGACCGCAGCCGCGTCCCGATGTCGCCGAGGCTGACAAGTCCGTTGCAGCAGCCCCCGAAGCCAAGCCGGCACTGGCGGAGAAGCGGGGCTGGTGGCAGCGCCTGACGGAAGGCATGCGCCGCACCTCCTCGTCCCTGTCGGAGAGCGTCACTGGCCTCTTCACCAAGCGCAAGCTGGACGATGCCACGCTTCAGGATCTGGAGGATGCCCTGATCCAGGCCGATCTCGGCGTGCCCACCGCCATGCGCATCACGGAAGCGATCTCGGCCGGGCGCTACAACAAGGAGATCTCGCCGCAGGAGGTGCGCACCATCCTCGCGAGCGAAGTGGAGAAGACGCTGCAGCCCGTGGCCCATGCGCTGACCATCGATCGCGCGAAGAAGCCCTTCGTCATTCTCATGGTCGGCGTGAACGGCGCGGGCAAGACCACCACCATCGGCAAGCTCTCCCAAAAATTCCGGCAACAGGGTCTCAAAGTCATGCTGGCAGCGGGCGATACTTTCCGCGCTGCCGCTATCGAGCAGCTGAAGGTCTGGGGCGAGCGGGTCGGCGCGCCGGTCCTCGCCCGCGAGCAAGGCGCGGATGCGGCCGGTCTCGCCTATGATGCGCTTCAAGAAGCCAAGGCGAACGGCACCGACGTGCTGCTCATCGACACGGCAGGCCGACTGCAGAATAAGGCGGGCCTCATGGCCGAGCTCGAAAAGATCGTGCGCGTGATCAAGAAATTCGACGAGAGCGCCCCCCATGCCACGCTCCTCGTGCTCGATGCGACGGTCGGCCAGAACGCGGTGAGCCAAGTCGAGCTGTTCCAGAAGGCGGCGGGCGTCACGGGCCTCGTCATGACCAAGCTCGACGGCACTGCGCGCGGCGGCATCTTGGTGGCGCTCGCCGCCAAGTTCGGCCTGCCCGTCCACTTCATCGGCGTCGGCGAGGGCGTGGAGGACCTGGAGCCTTTCACCGCAGGGGATTTCGCCAAAGCCATTGCCGGGTTAGAAGCAACATCATGACCGACGAAAAGCGCCTCCCGCCTCTTCTCAAGCTCGCCCTCGAACTCGGGCCGCTCGCTCTCTTCTTTATCGCGAATGCCTATGCAGGCCGGTTCGGCTTTGCCGAGAACCAGCGCATCTTCGTGGCAACCGGTCTTTTCATTGGCGCGACATTGGTGGCGCTTGGCGTCTCATATGCACTTTTGCGCAAGCTGCCGATCATGCCGCTGGTCTCAGGATTCGTGGTGGTGGTGTTCGGTGGGCTCACGCTCTTCCTGCAGGATGAGACGTTCATCAAGCTCAAGCCCACCATCGTGAACACGATGTTCGGTGTGATCCTTCTCGGCGGCCTCTATTTCCGCAAGCCCCTGCTCGAGATCGTGCTCGACAGCGTGTTCGATCTCACTGAGGAAGGATGGCGCAAGCTCACGCTTCGCTGGGCGCTCTTCTTCTTCGCGCTCGCCGCGCTTAACGAGATCGTCTGGCGCACGCAGAGCACGGATTTCTGGGTGAGCTTCAAGGTCTTCGGCATCATGCCGCTCACCATCGCCTTCGCTCTCGCGCAGACGCCGCTTTTGTTGCGGCATGAAGCCAAGAAGACGGAAGAAGCGTAAGAACCCCGCGTCATCACCGGCCTTGTGCCGGTGATCCATGGCTCCATGGCTCCATCCCTCTGTCCTCATCCTGAGGAGCCGCTGAAAGCGGCGTCTTGAAGGATGGTCCTGTGCACTCTGAAAACGCCCTCGTCCTTCGAGACGGATCGCTCACGCGATCCTCCTCAGGATGAGGGCTGCGTGTCTCAAAAGCGAGATGGCCATGACGAGAGAGGACAAAGCCTCACTCCGCGGGCTTCAGCAAGACGACGTTGCGGGTGACGCCGCGCAGGGGCTCGTGCGCCACCTCGACCCAGGAACCTTCCTCGCCCGCCTCCTGCACCGTTTCCGCTGAGGCCAGCAGGTCGCAATCCGTGCTCTTCGTGGCCTGCTCGATGCGCGAGGCAATGTTGACCGTCTCGCCGACGACCGTGAATTCGAGGCGGCTCTCGTCACCCACCACGCCGCAAAAGACCTCGCCCGTGTGAATGCCGATGCCGACGCGCACGGGCGGATCGAACTGCCGCTTGATGTTCCAGCGCTCGATCAGGCGAAGCAATGTGCGTCCGCAGGCGAGCGCGCGGCGCGCATCGTCATCGCCTGCGCCCGGCACGCCGAAGAGGATCAGCGCGCCGTCGCCCGTGAACTTGTCGATGACGCCGCCATGGCGGCTTGCGGCTCTCAGCACACGACGGCGGAACGACGTAATGAACACGGCGAGCTGCGCCGGGTCCATGGTCTCGCCGAGAGACGTGGATGCGCGCATGTCCACGAACAGAATCGTGACGCGGGCACGCCGCCCTTGCCTCAACGATGCGAAAGCCTGTTCCGTGAGAACGGGTGCGAGCTCGCGCGGCAGATAGCGCGTGAGATTGACGCGCAAGGTGGTCTCGCGCACCGCTCGCTCCAGCAGCACGCGGCCTTGACGCGCCACGAGAACGAGGATCAGCGCGAGTGACAGGATCATGGCGAGGCGAACCAGGTTCGCCTGTTCGGAAAACACGGCGTTGATCTGTGACAGATCTTCCCGTCGCTCGTCAGGAGTCAATGCCTCGCCGCCGAAGGCGAGCAGCGACAGGCCCGCCACGTAGATGAGCGCGACCAGGATCTGCAGGCGCGGCTGATAGTGAATGGCGACTGCGGCAAGCGTGATGGGGACCACCCAGGCAACCGGAAAGACGGCAAACAACCCGCCAGGGATTCCTAAGCCCCAATGGCTGTAGGCGAGATTCCCGAGGACCAGCAGCGCATCGAGCACGGCGGTAAAAACGGGGAGCTGCTCCACCGCGATGCGTTTCGAGGCGAGCCAAGCGCTCCCCCAGCCTGAGACCCCGAAGAGAGCCAAGGTCATCTCCGCCGCGGTGATCTGCTTCGTGGCCATCGGATTCACAAGCTGAACACCATGGGCGGCGAGCAACACCGTCATGAGCAGAATGCCCGCGACGACCACGCGGACCATGCCGGCCCGCTGCAGGGCGCCCGTATCCGCCTCGCGGATCAGCCGGGTCGTTGCGTCGCTCAGTTCCCGTGAACCCCGCCGGTTGCGGAGGGAGACCCAGGCGGATCGGATGCGCGAAGAATGGTCCACGGGGTTCTTTTCGTTCTGGCTTATGGTTATCAACGGCAAGTGCCTGAAGACCGAGTTTGCTGGTCAAATCAGGCCAAAGATTGCCGCCAAAGGAATAAATGGCTCATGACCGAGACCTCTCAAGCCATCGAAATCTATGTGGATGCCGATGCCTGCCCTGTGAAGAACGAGGTCTACAAGGTTGCCGAGCGCCACCGGGTGAAGACCTTCGTGGTATCGAACAGCTTTCTCATGGTGCCGCAAAGCCCGCTGATCGAGCGCGTCG
Organism: Microvirga medicaginis; assembly: GCF_052658925.1. Lineage (NCBI taxonomy): Bacteria > Pseudomonadati > Pseudomonadota > Alphaproteobacteria > Hyphomicrobiales > Methylobacteriaceae > Microvirga > Microvirga medicaginis. The sequence goes on from NZ_JBQWEL010000002.1 coordinate 418,751, forward strand.
TGGTGAGCTCCGGCTTCGATGCGGCGGATGACTGGATCGCGGAGCGGGCGCGCCGCGGCGCCATCGTGATCACCGCCGATATCCCGCTGGCCCATCGCTGCGTGAGCGCAGGCGCGGACGTGATCGGCCCCACGGGCAAGCCCTTCACGGAGGCCTCCATCGGCATGGCGCTCGCCACGCGAAACCTCATGGAAGACCTGCGCGCCATGGGCGAAGTCACGGGTGGGCCGAAGCCGTTCTCGCAAAAGGACCGCTCGGCCTTTCTCTCAGGCCTCGATGTGGCGATCAACCGCCTCAAGCGCGCGGGATTTGGCTCAGGCGCTCCTTGAAGCCTGCAATATTTTCCGGCGTCAGCGGGCCGATATGCTTGTGGCGGATCATGCCGTCCGGGCCGACGATGAAGGTTTCCGGCACGCCGTAGACGCCCCAATCGATGGAGGCGCGGCCGTTCGGATCGACGCCGACGGCGGCGTAAGGATTGCCGAGCGCGCCGAGGAAGCGGCGGGCGTTGTCCGGATTGTCCTTCTGGTTGATGCCCACAAGGCGCACGGACGGGTCCTTCGCAAGTTCCACGAGCAGCGGATGCTCCTGTCGGCAGGGCGCACACCAGGAGGCCCACACATTCACGATGGTGACGCGACCCTTCAGGTCCTCATTGGAAAAGCCCGGCACGGGCTTGCCGTCGGCCATGAGGCCTTCGAGCGGCGCGAGGCTGAAGGTGGGCACCGGCTTGTTGAGAAGCGCAGAGGGGAGATCCGCGGGATTGCGGCCCGAGGTGAGTTGTACGAAGAACAGACCGGCCAGGATGACGAAAACGACGACTGGCAGGATGAAGATCAGCCGCGAGCGCGGTGCGGTTGCCTCAGCCACGGCGCGACCTCCGGCCGACGCCACGGGATTCGAGTTCGGCGAGCGCACGCACCTGCGCGCGATGGTCGATCACGGCGCGAAGGGTCAGGCCTGCGATCACGAGCGCCGTGAGGGCATAGGAAAAGACGATGAAGAAGGTATGCGTCATCAGGCAGCCTGGGCGTCGAGGCGCTCGGCCTCAAGGATTGTGAGCGTGCGCACGCGACGGCGCAGAATTTCCGTGCGGATGCCCGACAGATGCAGGGCAATCCCGATGAAGGTGAAGGCCAGCGCCATCACGAGCAGCGGCACGAGCATGGAGCTGTGGATCGTCGGGCCGCCGAGGCGGAACACCGAGGCCGGTTGGTGCAGCGTGTTCCACCAATCGACCGAGAACTTCACGATCGGCACGTTCACAGCACCGACAAGCGTGAGGATCGAAACGGCGCGCGCCGCGCGGTTCGGCTCTTCGATGGCGCGCCAGAGCGCGAGAATGCCGAGATAGATGAGCAGCATCACGAGCATGGAGGTCAGCCGCGCATCCCATTGCCAATAGGTGCCCCACATGGGCTTGCCCCAGAGCGAGCCGGTGACGAGGCAGATGAGGGTGAAGGCCGCGCCGATGGGCGCCGCCGCCTTCTGCGACACGTCGGCCAGCGGATGCCGCCACACGAGCGTGCCCAAGGCAGAGCTTGCCATGATCATGTAGAAGAACAGGGACAGCCAGGCCGCCGGCACGTGAATGTACATGATCTTCACCGTCTCGCCCTGCTGGTAATCGGCGGGCGCGACGAACCAGATCAGATAGAGGCCCAAGCCGAGCAGCAGCACGGCCAAGCCCGTGACCCAGGGCAGAAGGGTGCCGCTGAGATTCATGAAACGGGTGGGATTGGCAAGCTCACGGATCATACGCACGATGTAGCGGCCCTTAAGCACGCCTGCAACGAGGAGCGCTATCTAAGCTGAATAACGATTTCGCCAGAATGGCAGTTCTTTAGTCGCCAAGGACGCATTCCGGCAATCCGGTATTGTCCTTAAAACCCTCCCGGGCTTTGCCTTTCATTCGCCATGGGAAGGTCTATGGTCATCTGCATCATTGTTGCGGAGAAAACCATGCGTCTTTCTGCCTTCAGCCTGATGGCCCTGAGCCTCACCGTGCCAGAGATTGCGCAAGCGCAGGAGATGCTGTTTCGCCTGCCCGCTGCCTGCGAGGTTGGGCGCACCTGCTTCATTCAGCACTACGTGGATCACGACACATCCCCTGGATCCCAGGATTACCGCTGCGGGACGCTGACCTATGATGGGCATGACGGCACCGATATCCGCCTTCCGACCACGGCAGCGCAAAAAGCAGGAATCGACGTCCTGGCCGCAGCGGACGGCAAGGTTCTGCGCACCCGCGACAGCATGGAGGACATCTCCGTCTCCGGTCGAGGCCGCGAGTCGGTCGAGAACACCGAATGCGGGAACGGAGCCCTCGTCGATCACGGCCATGGCTGGCAGACCCAGTACTGCCACATGGCAAAAGACAGCCTTGCCGTAAAGCCCGGCGATACGGTGAAGGCCGGCGACAGGATCGGGCGGATCGGCCTGTCCGGCGCAACCGAGTTTCCGCATCTCCATTTCACTGTCCGCAAGGACGGCGAGGTGGTCGATCCCTTCACCTCCGGCCCCGCCAGCCAAGCCTGCGGAGCCGGGCAGCAAGCCTCGCTCTGGGAACCTTCGGTGCAGAGTGCCCTCGCCTATCAGGCCGGCAGCGTGCTGAACAAAGGATTTGCTCCGGGCCCGGTAACGATGGAGGCGATCGAATCGGGCGCTTCGGAACAGAACACGCCCACTACCTCCTCTCCTGCCCTCGTGGCCTTTGTGCGCGCCATCGGCCTGAAAGGCGGCGATGTGCAGGTCCTCACACTCTTCGATACCGACGGAAAACCGATTGCCCAGAACAAGGCCCCGCCGCTCGACCGCGACAAGGCGCAATGGATGATGTTCGCCGGCATCAAGCAGCCTGCAGGCGGCTTCCGGCCCGGCCTCTACCGCGCAATCTACCGCGTGGAGCGGGACGGTAAGCCCGCCATCGAGCAGGCCTTCGGGATTAGCTTGAGGCTGTAACGATAGGAGAAGGAAGTCCCTCGTGCACCGCGCGGCTGTCCGCTGGCGCCTCCTCGCGCTCGTTCAAGCCGTAATCGCGGATCACGCTCGCGACGCGCAGGCGATAGTCCCTGAAGGTCCCGGTACGACCCTGGCTTTGCGTGGCGCGATGGGAGGGCAGGTTGCGCCACGCCCGAACCGCCTCCTCGTCGCGCCAGAACGACAGCGACAGGAGCTTGCCCGGCTCGCTGAGGCTCTGAAAACGCTCGATGGAGATGAAGCCGTCCATCGCGAGCAGGTCAGAGCGCAGCGCCGCTGCGAGATCGAGATAGTGGTGCCGGCCATCCTCGCCGGCCGGCCAGACTTCGAAGATCACCGCGATCATGGCCGGACGAGCTCCGAATGGGGCACGGAGGCGAGCCGCAGGAAGATTCGGTCCTCTTGGCGGATGAACTGCTCCTTCTGAGCGAATTCGTAATTGGCACGACCCAATGGATCGTTCCTGAGGCGCTCGCGATAGGCCTCGTACTCGGCCAAGTTTTTGATGTTGTAGACGCCGTAGGCGACGGTGCTGGAGCCCTCGTGCGGTGCGTAATAGCCAATGAGATCGGCGCCGCAGCGGGGAATGGCCTGCCCCCAGGTGCGGGCATATTCCTCGAAGGCCGAAACTTTGAAGGGGTCGATTTCGTAGCGGATGAAGCAGGTGATCATCATTCGGCATCCTGGTTGATGTGCAACGCGATCCGTCTTAGCCGATTGTTCGACGCCAATGGTTCGGCTATGATCGAAGTATGAAAGAAGGTCCCGTCATCGCCCCCGTGGCCTCGCTTCTCGGCGATCCGGCCCGTGCCAATATTCTCACCGCCCTCATGGATGGGCGGGCACTGACAGTGAGCGAGCTGGCCGAGGCGGCCGGCGTCACGCTCCAGACGGCAAGCGGCCACTTGTCCAAACTCGAGGCGGCCAACCTGCTGATTGCGGAGAAACAGGGACGACACCGGTATTATCGCCTCTCGGGTCCGGACGTGGCCGAGGTCCTGGAAGCTCTGATGGGATTGGCCCAGCGCACAGGGGCAACGCGTGTGCGGACCGGCCCGAAGGATGCGGCGCTCAGATCGGCCCGCGCCTGTTACGATCACCTCGCCGGCGAACGGGGCGTGGCTCTGCTCAGGGGAGCCCAGCGGCAGGGCCTTATCGAAGACGGGCAGGATTTGGCCCTTACGACCAAGGGCCGCGCTTTCTTCGTCGCGTTCGGAATCGATCTGGCAGCATTGGAAAAGGGGCGTCGCCCTGTCTGCCGCGCCTGCCTCGATTGGAGCGAAAGGCGCAGCCATCTCGGCGGCGCCCTAGGCGCAGCATTGCTCTCCCGAATGATCGAGAGACAATGGGTCCGACGCGAGTCCGGGCGCGTGCTGACTTTCACCTGCGAAGGCGCAGACGCATTCAACGCGGCGTTTGGCCCGGCGGCCTGCTGAGCGCCGTCTTACTCCCCCGACCGCAACGCCGCTGCCGCACCGACCGTGCCGACGACCGCGGCAATCAGAGACAATGCGATGAGAATCAGGAACGGCGTCGCAAAGGGCACAGTCCCGCCCAAAGCCGCATTCGCCGCGGAGACGCCGAAGATCAGGGTTGGAATCATGAAGGGCAGCACCAGGATTGCGAGGATCAGGCCGCCGCGCCGCAGCGAGGCCGTGAGCGCCGCGCCTACCGCGCCGATGAAGGTGAGCGCGGGCGTGCCGACGAGCAGGGTCGCCACCATGGCGAGCATGCCCTCGGGCGAGAGCGCCACGAGGAGACCGAAGAGCGGCGTGGCAACCGCGAGCGGCAGGCCGGTTGTGAGCCAATAGGCCACCACTTTTGCGAGAACGATCAGCTCAAGCGGGGCGGGCGAGAGACGCAGCAGTTCTAGCGAGCCGTCCTCCTGGTCTGCCTGGAACAGCCGGTCGAGGCCGATCAGCGTCGCGAGCAAGGCCGCGATCCAAAGAATCGCCGGGCCGATTCGCGACAGCAGGTTGAGATCGGGGCCGAGCGCGAAGGGAATCAGCGTCACGATCATCAGGAAGAAGATGAGCCCCATCACGCCGGAGCCGCCCACGCGCGCGGCGAGTTTCAGGTCGCGGAGCAGGAGTGCGCGGAAGGAGCGGGTCACGGCACGTCTCCCTCGATCCGGGCGGATTGGCGCTCGATCCGGATCTCTTTCGGTTCGGAGAGAAACAGCGGCGAGTGGGTCGTGGCGGCGATCATGCCGCCTTGTGCGCGGTGATTCTCCAGGAGTTGGCGAAGGGTCTCCTGCGAGGCGGTGTCGAGCGCCGAGGTCGGCTCGTCGAGGAGCCACAAGGGGCGATGCGCCACGAGAAGGCGGGCCAATGCCACGCGATGGCGCTGCCCCGCCGAGAGATAGCCCACCGGCAAACGAGCCGCATGGGCAAGACCCACGGCCTCCAGCGCCTCACGGGCGGACAAGGCGGGGTCGCCCAGGAAGTCACGGGCGAAGTCCAGGTTCTCCTGGGCCGTCAGCGCGCTTTTGAGCGCATCCCGATGGCCGACGTAATGAAGGCATTCGGTGAGGCTGCGCTCACCCGCTCCTTCCCAGATGATCTTTCCGCCGGCGGGATGGAGACGCCCGGCGAGCAGCTCCAGCAGGGTCGACTTCCCGGCCCCGTTGCGCCCGGTGATCACCAGGGCCTCACCGGACAGAAGGGTGAACGACACGCCCGCGAAGATCCGGCGCCCACCTCGGTCACAGGCCAAATTGTTAACGCTCAGACGCAAACTCGTCCCCTACTTTGGGAGCACTGCCCTCTTTGCACCCCAGAACCGTTCTAAACCGTGTAGCGGGATGGTTGGAAATGATCTATAGCACCCTCGGCTGCGCCGCGCGCCAAGGCGTCCAATCCGCCTCGCGCGCTTTTCCCCTGTCCGGGCGCCCCCGGAGCGGCGCGCGCTTTTCGCGCTTTCGGCCGAACAAACTGTTCGTTCGTAACCCAATGCACGCGAGGATTCGCCGTGACGCTCAACAACAGCTTCAATGCTCGCCAGACACTCCATGTCGGTGACAAGACCTATACCTACTACTCCCTCGTCGAGGCCGAGAAGAACGGTCTCACCGGCGCCTCGAAGCTGCCCTTCTCCATGAAGGTGCTGCTCGAGAACCTGCTCCGCTACGAGGATGGCCGCACGGTCACCAAGGCCGACATCCAGGCCGTGGCCGCTTGGCTCCACAATAAGGGCAAGGACGAAAAGGAAATCGCCTATCGTCCCGCCCGCGTCCTGATGCAGGACTTCACCGGCGTTCCGGCCGTGGTGGATCTCGCCGCCATGCGCGACGCCATGAAGAGCCTCGGCGGCGATCCGCGCAAGATCAACCCGCTCGTGCCCGTCGATCTCGTGATCGACCACTCGGTGATCGTGGACGAGTTCGGCACCCCGAAGGCCTTCGACCGCAACGTGGAGCTGGAATACCAGCGCAACGGTGAGCGCTACCGCTTCCTCAAATGGGGCCAGACCGCATTCGAGAACTTTTCCGTCGTTCCTCCCGGCACCGGCATCTGCCACCAGGTGAATCTGGAGTTCCTTTCGCAGACCGTGTGGACCCGCAAGGACGCCGGCAGCGGTGAGGAAGTGGCCTATCCGGACACCCTCGTCGGAACCGATTCGCATACCACCATGGTCAACGGCCTCGCCGTTCTCGGCTGGGGCGTGGGCGGCATCGAGGCTGAGGCCGCCATGCTCGGCCAGCCGGTCTCCATGCTGATCCCCGAAGTCATCGGCTTCAAGCTGACCGGCAAGCTGAAGGAAGGCGTGACCGCCACCGACCTGGTGCTCACCGTCACCCAGATGCTGCGCAAGAAGGGCGTCGTCGGCAAGTTCGTGGAATTCTACGGCCCGGGCCTCAACGACATGTCGGTGGCCGACCGTTCCACCATCGGCAACATGGCTCCGGAATACGGCGCGACCTGCGGCTTCTTCCCCGTCGACCAGAAAACCATCGATTATCTTCGCACGACCAGCCGTACGGACGAGCGCGTGGCCCTCGTCGAGGCCTACGCCAAGGCCCAGGGCATGTGGCGCACGGCCGAGACGCCGGACCCGGTCTTCACCGATACCCTCGAGCTCGACCTCGGCGACGTGGTTCCCTCGCTCGCCGGCCCCAAGCGTCCGCAGGACCGCGTGACTCTCGACACCTCCAAGACCGAGTTCCTCGGCGCCATGGAGAAGGAGTTCCGTAAAGCGCAGGAAATCGGCAAGCGCGTGAAGGTGGAAGGCGCCAACTACGATCTCGGCCACGGCGACGTGGTGATCGCGGCGATCACCTCCTGCACCAACACCTCGAACCCGAGCGTGATGATCGGCGCAGGCATTCTCGCCCGCAATGCCGTGAAGAAGGGCCTGAAATCAAAGCCGTGGGTGAAGACATCGCTCGCGCCCGGATCGCAGATCGTCGAGGAGTACTTCAAGAAGGCCGGTCTTCAGGAGAGCCTGGACGCCCTGGGCTTCAACCTCGTCGGCTTCGGCTGCACCACCTGCATCGGCAACTCGGGTCCGCTGCCGGAGAACATCTCGAAGGCGATCAACGACAACGACCTCGTGGCCGTGTCGGTGCTCTCAGGGAATCGCAACTTCGAAGGCCGCGTGAATCCCGACGTGCGCGCGAACTACCTCGCTTCGCCTCCGCTGGTGGTGGCTTATGCGCTCGCCGGCTCCATGCTCGTGGATCTCACGAAGGATCCGCTCGGCTTAGGCTCGGATGGTCAGCCGGTGTACCTGAAGGATATCTGGCCGTCTTCGACGGAAGTGCAGGAGTTCATCGACCGCACGATCACGAGCGAGCTGTTCAAGACCCGCTACTCGGACGTGTTCGCCGGTGACGCCAACTGGAAAAAGGTCACCTTCGAGCCGGGCCTCACCTATGAGTGGCCGCCTGGTTCGACCTATGTGCAGAACCCGCCTTACTTTGAAGGCATGACCAAGGAGCCGAAGCCGGTCACGGATATCGTGAACGCCCGCATCCTCGGCCTCTTCCAGGACTCGATCACCACCGACCACATCTCGCCTGCGGGCAACATCCGCGCCGCCTCGCCGGCCGGTGAGTACCTGCAGTCGCATCAGGTCCGCGTTGCCGACTTCAACCAGTACGGCACCCGTCGCGGCAACCACGAGGTCATGATGCGCGGCACCTTCGCCAACATCCGCATCAAGAACCAGATGGTGAAGGATGAGAGCGGCCATGTGGTCGAGGGCGGCTACACCATCCACCAGCCCTCCGGCGAGCGGATGTTCATCTACGACGCCGCCATGCGCTACAAGGACGAGGGTGTTCCGCTCGTCGTTCTCGCAGGCAAGGAATACGGCACCGGCTCGTCCCGCGACTGGGCGGCCAAGGGCACGAGCCTGCTCGGCATCCGCGCCGTCATCGCCGAGAGCTTCGAGCGCATCCACCGCTCGAACCTGGTCGGCATGGGCGTGGCTCCCTTCGTGTTCGAAGGCGACACCTCCTGGGCGTCGCTGGGCCTGAAGGGCGATGAGACCATCACCATCAAGGGCCTTGCCGGCGACCTGAAGCCACGTCAGCGGATGGAGCTGGAGATCACCTCCGCCGACGGCACCGTGAAGCGCGTTCCGGTGATCTGCCGCATCGATACGTTCGAGGAAGTCGAGTACTTCCGCAACGGCGGCATCCTTCAATACGTCCTGCGCCAGCTCGCAGCGTAAAGCGTAAAACAAACCGCCCGCTCTTCGGACGAGGAGCGGGCGCACCGAACAGAAGCCCCGGGTGATTCAGCGATCACCCGGGGCTTTTCTGAGATGACGATGGAATCGTTGTAGGCTTTCCCCGTTGGCAAAGAGTCACGTACCGCTGCGCAGCAGGTGGAATACTATTGGTCCATCGCGTTCATGCCCTGCGGCTGCTCCAAAGGAGCTTGCGGCGTTTTGGCCGGTGCCCCGATGCACCTTATTTGGACTAAATAAAGCCACGCTTTGCCGATTTGGCTCTTCGCGCTTATTAACGCCCCATTAACCATAATCCGGCGAAGCTGTTTTCATTGCTTCTCAAGACATTGCCGCGAGCCATGAGCGACCTTCTCGTCAGTATCCGTCACGCCAAGCCCGATGATGCCCCAGCCCTTTCCAGGGTGTTCGATGCCGCATGGCGCGAAGCCTATCTCGGCATCATCCCCGGCGTGATCCTCGACAAGATGTTTGCCCGCCGCGGCGAGCGCTGGTGGCGCTCCACCGTGACCCGAGGCCGGCCCCTCGTGGTGCTGGACATCGGCCAGGGGATTGCCGGTTATGCGTCCTACGGCCGCTGCCGCGACCGGTCGCTGCCGGCGGACGGCGAGATCGATGAGATTTATCTCCTGCCGGAATATCAGGGGATCGGGCTTGGGCGGCGGCTGTTCAAGGCGGTTCTCAACGATCTGCGTCACAGCGACATGCCCCGGGTGGCCGTGTGGGCCTTGGCCGAGAATGAGCGCGCCTGCGCCTTCTATGAGGGACTTGGCGGGCGCAGCATCGCCCAGGTGAAGGAGAGAATCGGCGGCACCCCCCTTGCCAAAGTCGCCTATCTCTTTCGCTAAAAACCCCTTTTTGCTTCTTGTTGCGGGCGCGTAGTCCGGCTAGGAAGCGCCCAAGCCTCAGCGAGCGGCATCCAGATCCGTCAAGCCTGACCGCTCCGGGGCTTCCTTTTGCTGCATTGATCAGTGAAGAAGCATTGCCTTCACTGAGACAATGTCTCGAGCCTTGTTCCGGAGAACAGTTCCATGCGCCTTGACGCGATCCCGACTGGAAAGAACCCGCCTGAGGACGTGAACGTCGTCATCGAAGTGCCGCTCGGCGGCGAGCCCATCAAATACGAGATGGATAAGGAGTCGGGCACGCTCTTCGTTGATCGCTTCCTCTATACCGCCATGCGGTATCCCGGGAATTATGGCTTCATCCCGCACACGCTGTCCGGCGACGGTGATCCGTGCGACGTGCTCATCGCCAATACCCGCGCCATCGCACCTGGCGCCGTCATGAACGTGCGTCCCGTCGGCGTGCTCGTGATGGAGGACGACGGCGGCCAAGACGAGAAGATCATCGCGGTCCCGTCGAGCAAGCTCACCCAGCGCTACGACCGGGTGCAGAACCATACCGACCTGCCGGAAATCACCCTCAAGCAGATCGAGCACTTCTTCGAGCATTACAAGGATCTCGAGCCCGGCAAGTGGGCCAAGATCATCCGCTGGGGCGACGCAGCCGAAGCCCGCCGCCTCATCGTCGAAGGCATCGAGCGCGCCAAGAAGAAGTAAGCTCCTGAAATCGAAATGGCCGGAGGAGGCTCCGGCCATTGCATCTTGAAAGTCCGGTTCTGCGAGCCGGGCTTTTTAATTGGGACATCCTCAGAAGATGATGAAATCCTTGTATGTCAGGGCCAGGTTCTTGTCGATCGTCGCGAACTGAACCGCCTTGGCGGCGCCGGTTCCATCCGGATCATAGAACAAGGCCCCCGCCGACTTGTAATAGATGATCCGATCGTACTTGTCCTTCACATGGTCCCCCACCACGAATGCATTGGACGACAAAGGGCCCTTGGCGATCTTGGTGAAGATCGACCGGGACAGCTTGATCGTGTCCTCTGATTTGAAATCAGCGATATACTGGATGTTCGCGCTCGCCAATGACGCGGTGAACACGAAGGTATCACTTCCGGCGCCGCCATACAGAGCGTCTCTGCCGGTGCCGCCGTAGAGGACATCGTTGCCGTCGCCGCCAAAAAGGCTGTCGTTGCCCGTGCCGCCATAAAGCGTGTCGTTGCCGGTGCCTACCAGTCCGGTGCCGGCAGCCCCATCTCCGCCGATGACGTAATCGTTGCCGGCGCCGCCATCGATGAGATCATTGCCCTTCCGGCCGAATGCCTGGTCGTTTCCGCCAAGGGCATAGACCCTGTCGTTGCCGTATTCGCCGACAACCTGCTCGCCGGCATTCGTTCCGTAGCGGATGACGGCGGCGTCCTCGTATACGTTGATGAGCTTGATCACCACATCTTTCGTGGCTGTACCGACCATGGCCCCGTCGCTGAGATTCTTGATTCCGTCGCTCACTTGGACCTTGATGGTAAAGGTGGCGTGCGTGTCGTAATCGAGGAGGTCCTTGTTCTTGACGCGAATGGTCTTCCCATCGGCATCCAGCTTGAAGACGCCTCCGGCATCGTCGATGAGGGTGTAGGTCAGCGCATCGCCATCGGCATCGGTGGCGGAGAGGACGCCGACCGCCGTGTCGACGGCGCTGTTTTCAGTCACGCCGCTGCCCGAGATGCTGACGGTGGTGGGAGCTGCAGAGTTGGTGAGAGCGTAGATCGCAGGGGCGATCGTGTCGTTACCCAGGAACTTCAGAAGACGGATGCCCTTGAGGCTGTCCTCGCCGCCCGCACCGACGATGGTTTCGCCGCTCTGCGCCCCCTCGATGGTATGCTTGACCGTGAATAGGGTATCCTCGGTGCCGGTCGTTGCGGAGATGATATAGTTGCTCCTGGAGCCCGTGAAGACAGCCATGTCGTTGCCATCGCCGCCTTCCAGGCTGTCATTGCCGTCGCCGCCCCAAAGGGTATCGTTGCCGGCATCGCCGATCAGCCTGTCGGTGCCAAGTCCACCGATGAGACTGTCATTGCCGGTGCCGCCATTGAGGCTGTCGTTGTCCGCGCCACCGTCAAGCGTATCGTTGCCGTCGGAGCCCTCGAGCGTATCGGTGCCGCCATGACCGTTGATGCTGTCATTGCCACTGCCGCCCCAAATCCTGTTGGTGCCATCGCTGCCGTCAATGGTATCCCAGTTGCTGCTGCCGTTGACGTTTTCGATGTCCTTTACCGTGTCCCAGCCGAAACCTGAGGTATTTTGGGACACGCCATTGAGCCGAAGGTCCAGTCTGACCGCAGCCGTCCCGTAGTAATTGGCCGTATCTTCGCCCTCGCCGCCGTCGAGCGTGTCATTGCCGGCACCGCCTTCGAACGTATCGTTGCCGGCGCCACCTTCGAGCATATTGTCGGCGCTGTTGCCTTTGAGCCAATCGGTGTTGGCACCGCCAAGGATGTTCTCGATGCTGACCAGCGTATCGGAATCGAACCCGCCGCCAATGGCCTGCTGGCCGGTTTGGGAGAGATCCACCGAGATAGCGCCCGTCGCACCCGAATAATCGACCGTGTCGCTGCCCGCGCCGCCATCCATGAAGTCGCTGCCCGTTCCGCCGACGAAGACCTCGGAACCCGCACCGCCATAGGCCCTATCGTTACCGGCACCCAGCACGATCTTGCCGATGATGGTGCCGCCGCTGCCGTCATAGATGTCGTCGCCGCTGCCCAGGTCGATGGCGATACCCTCAGGCCCCGTGGAGCGGATCAAACCGGCATTGACCACCCTGTCGTTAGCGGAACCGCTCACGACGGCCTTTCCGGACGTGATGATCGTACCGGTGTTCAGCACCTCTAGCTTGCCATTGGCGTCCATCTTGATGCCGGTCGCGCCGGTGATGGTGCCCTGGTTCGTGACGAGGCCGTCTCCGCCATTGGCGAAATGGATGCCCGCACCCGTCACCGACGAGATGAAGCCGCCGGCGTTGAAAACCCTGTTCGGGCTCGCGGTGGTGCCGACCGCCGCAAAATTGATGCCGTCGTTCTGACCGCGAATGGTCACGCCGGGAATGATCGTGATGTCCTGGATTCCGGTCGCGTTGATCGCGTTGCCTCCCGTCGTGCCGTTATAGGTCGTCACGCCGAAGAAGGCGGTTCCATCGTTCAGGATCACGCTTCCGTCGGCGGCATAGGTAGGGAGATTGGAAGGATCGAAATAATAATCGGCCATGGGTCTCTTCCGAAGAGCAAAGAACTGATGGTCGATATTGATATGTTATTTCGTCATAAACGGAAAGGGCCAAGATCGGACTTTTCCGCCGCACCTTTGCAGATTTGAAACGTCCTTCGATGCACTCCTGAGCATTGGAAAGAGAAACTGCCGCTCCAATCGCTGAGAGGAGCGTTAATAGAGAGTAAATCTACGATCTTCCCTTAAGGCGTGCCCTAACATCACGGAGAAGGCGACCCCCGTCCCGCTCAGAGCGCTTCGCCTTTCAGAAGGCGCGGCGCATTCTCTCTCCTCAGGCCCGCCGCCTCGCGAATGAAGAAGCGTTTCAAGCCCGGCATCCGGTCGACAAGCCCCAGGCCGAAATCGCGGATTAGGCGCACCGGCAGAAGATCGTTGGAAAAGAGCCGGTTCAAACCGTCCGTCATGATACCCATCGCCGTGATATCCGCCCGGCGGGCACGCTCGTATTGCATGAGCACATCGGCGCTGCCCGGATCCTGGCCCAGACGCATGGCGTCCGTGATGATCTCCGCCAGCGCCGCCACATCGTGCAGGCCGAGATTCAGGCCCTGACCGGCGATCGGGTGAATGAGGTGAGCCGCATCGCCCAGGAGTGCGAGGCGTTCGCCCACGAAGCAGCGCGCGACACCGAAGGCCAGCGGATAGGCCTGAGGCTTGGTCTCGAACGCGATCCTGCCGAGTTGCAGCCCGAAACGCTTCTCGAGCTCCGCCTGCAGGTCCTCAGGGTGCGATTCCAAAAGCGCCGGCACGTTCCCGCTGCGCTCGCTCCAGACGATGGAGGAGCGGTGCTGCACGGTGCCGTCAGGGCGCACCTCGTCCTTGAGGGGCAGGATGGCGAAGGGGCCGGCAGGAAGGAAATGCTCCACCGCCCGGCCCTCGTGATCGCGCTCATGCGAGATCGTCGCGACAATGCCGGATTGGTTGTAAGGCCAGAAGATCCAGCCGATACCCGCCTGCTCGCGCAGGCGCGAGCGCGCGCCATCGGCTGCAACGAGAAGCGCTGCAGAGATCGTCTCGCCTCCCGCCAGCATCACATCCGTTCGCGCGCCTCGGGTGGAAAAACTCTTCACGCCCTCGGACCTTAAGCTCACGCCGATGTCCCGGCAGGCATCGAGCAGGAGCGCGGTCAGGTCGCCGGACGTCACCATATGGGCGAAAGGCTCGCCCTCCACCGCACCCTCGAAGGTGAGAAAGGTGGGGCGCACCGGGTCCTGCAAGCCGGAATCGGTGATCACCATGTCGAGGATCGGTTGCGCCTTGTCAGCCATCTTGTCCCAAAGGCCCAGCGCCTCGAACATCCGCCGCGCCGACGCCGCGATGGCAAAGGAGCGCCGGTCGCCGTGCGGATCGCGGGCAAGCGCCGGATCGCACATGACCACATCGACACCATCCTCCAGCGCGCGTTTGAGGGCGAGCGAGAGGGACAGACCGGCCAATCCGCCGCCTGCGATGACAATGCGCGACCGCTCCATGCCCGCTCCTGCACCCATCATTTTCTCCTCAACTCAATCTGTCTCGAACGTTATACGTTGGGTGTCAGCGATCCATTGACCAGCGTCAAGCTTGACCTTCGCCCGCTGCTCGCTGATGGATGATGCTTCCCTTCGATGAGGATGACCGATTCATGTCCCGCGCCGTGACCGACCTTCTCTCCATTCTCGACCTCGAACAGCTCGAAGTGAACCTGTTTCGCGGCCAGAGCCCGAAGAGCGGATGGCAGCGCGTCTTCGGCGGGCAGGTGATCGGCCAGTCGCTGGTGGCCGCCACCCGCACCGTGGACGAGCGCCATCCTCATTCGCTCCATTGCTATTTCATGCTCCCGGGCGATCCCAAGGTGCCGATCATCTACGAGGTAGACCGGATCCGCGACGGCAAGAGTTTCACAACCCGCCGTGTGGTGGCGACGCAGCATGGCCAAGCCATCTTCGCCATGTCCGCCTCGTTCCAGATCGATGAAAGTGGCTTCGAGCATCAGGCCGAGATGCCGAAAGTGCCCGGTCCCGACGAACTTCCCTCCGAGGAAGAGGTCAAGGGCGGTCTGCTGCTGCAGATGCCCGAGCCCATGCGCACCTACTACGAGCGCGAGCGTCCGCTCGAGATCCGCCCCGTAGAGATCAAGCGCTACACCTCGCGCGAACCCGGAGAACCGCGCTTCCACGTGTGGATCAAGACCACGGGCCGCCTGCCGGACGATCCGGCGATCCACCAATGCGTCCTGGCCTATGCCTCGGACATGACGCTCCTCGATACGTCTCTTTTTCCTCACGGCCGGACCGTGTTCGATCCCACGATTCAGGCGGCGAGCCTCGACCACGCCATGTGGTTCCACCGGCCCTTCCGGGCCGACGAATGGCTGCTCTATGCCCAGGACACGCCCTTCGCCGGCAGCGCCCGCGGCTTCTCGCGCGGGCTGATCTTCAAGCAGGACGGCACCCTCGTCGCCTCGGTGGCTCAGGAAGGCCTGATCCGCGACCGCTCTGCCTAAAATGGCATTTGCTTAAAATTTAAGCAATCAGGGCAATTTCTGGCCATTCCGCACCTGCCTCCGAAAGAGGCAGGGCCGCAACCTCGTGCCTGAGCAGGCTTGGCACGATCATTGCATATCCCCTTCCCGACACCGCCTTCAGGGGCGGGTTCATGTGGAAACCATGGCCTGACATTCCAGGCCAGCGTCTCAAAGGGGGCCAGACCCATGAAAATCGTGATGGCGGTCATCAAGCCGTTCAAGCTGGAGGAGGTGCGTGATGCACTCACCGCCCTCGGCGTGCACGGCCTCACCGTGACCGAGGTGAAAGGATACGGACGGCAGAAGGGCCACACGGAAATTTATCGCGGCGCCGAATATGCCGTGAGCTTTCTGCCGAAGCTCAAGATCGAGGTGGCGGTGGCGACAGACCTCGTGCCGCAAGTGATCGATGCGATCACGGCAGCCGCGCGCACGGGCCAGATCGGCGACGGCAAGATCTTCGTCACGCCCATCGAGAAAGCGGTCCGCATCCGTACGGGCGAGACCGATTCCGATGCCCTTTGATGCTCACCCCTTCCGTTCTCTTCGGAGTTTGAATTCGATGAAGTTCCGTCCTCTCTTCCTGACCGCGCTCGGCGCGCTGGGGCTCGGCCTCCTGGCGGTCGATCCGGCTCTCGCACAGGATGCCGCTGCAGCTGCTCCCACCGTCGACAAGGGCGACACCGCCTGGATGCTCGTCTCCGCGCTGCTCGTGATCCTCATGACGATCCCCGGCCTCGCGCTGTTCTATGGCGGCCTCGTGCGCACCAAGAACATGCTCTCCGTGCTCATGCAGGTCTTCGCGGTGTTCAGCCTCGTGGCCATCCTGTGGGTGTTCTACGGCTATTCGCTCGCCTTCACCTCCGGCGGCGAGGGAACGCTGGGTGCCATCATCGGCGGCTTCTCAAAGGCGTTTCTCGCCGGCGTAACGACGGATTCCACCGCCGATACCTTCACGAAGGGTGTCGCCATTCCGGAATTCACCTTCGTCGCCTTCCAGCTGACCTTTGCGTGCATCACCCCTGCCCTGATCGTCGGCGCCTTCGCCGAGCGCATCAAGTTCTCGGCGGTGATGCTGTTCAGCGGCCTCTGGGTAACCTTCATCTATCTGCCGATCGCACACATGGTGTGGTTCTCCGAAGGCTATCTCTTCGGCCTCGGCGCTCTCGACTTCGCGGGCGGCACTGTCGTGCACATCAACTCCGGCGTGGCCGGTCTCGTCGGCGCTCTCATGGTCGGCAAGCGCATCGGCTATGGCCGCGACCTGATGGCTCCGCACTCGCTCACCCTCACATTCGTCGGCGCATGCCTTCTATGGGTCGGCTGGTTCGGCTTCAATGCCGGCTCCAACCTCGAGGCCACGGGCGGCGCGGCCCTCGCTCTGCTGAACACCATCGTGGCTCCGGCTGCGGCAGGCCTTTCCTGGATGACCGTTGAGGCCATGGGCAAGGGCAAGGCTTCACTGCTCGGCATCGCTTCGGGCGCTGTCGCTGGCCTGGTCGCCATCACGCCGGCTGCGGGTCTTGCCGGTCCAATGGGCTCCATCGTGCTCGGCTTGGTTGCCGGTGCGGCCTGCTATTTCGCCGTGACAGCCGTGAAGAATGCGCTGGGCTACGACGATGCGCTCGACGTGTTCGGTATCCACGGCGTGGGCGGCATCATTGGCGCCGTTGGCACCGGCATCGTGGCCGCTCCCTCGCTCGGCGGCTATGGCGTCGGCGAATACAGCATCTCCGGCCAGCTCGTCACGCAGGTGATCGCGGTGGCCATCACCCTGGTGTGGACCGGCATCGGCTCCGTGATCCTCTTCAAGATCGTAGACCTGATCACGGGCCTGCGCGTCACGCAGGATGCCGAGCGCGAGGGTCTCGACCTCGCTGATCACGGCGAGCGCGCCTACAACTACTAGAGCTTCGGACGAGAAAAGTGGACTTGCACTTTTGGGATCCATCCGATGCTCCTTTCCATAGAGAGCGCATCGTGCGGAAAACCGGGTCCACTTTTCACTGACGTGGCCCTTCGGGTCGCTAGCGCGGCCCGCTGGGTCCGCAAGATGCGCTAAGCCGGCATAACCTGCATCGTCCGAAGGCTTGAGACCCTCCGTCGGGCGATGCGTCAACGAAGCCTTCCAGAGGCTCGAAACGGAAAGCCCCGGTCTGGAAAGCCGGGGCTTTTCTCGTATCCGATGTCATTCCCGGCTGGAGCGCAGCGGAGGGAGAGGGAATCCACTCTCATGCGCAACACCGGGAATCCCTTTCCCGCGCTTCACGTGTCGGGGATGACGAGGAGGCGCAATGGCGATGGTCTTCACCCGTTCTTGATCAGCTGCTTCAGCTTCGAACGCCGGATCTCGGCCGTCTCCTGAAAGTTCGACGTGCCGTAGAAATCGCCCTTGCTGTCCATGAGGAAAATCGTGGCGGAGTGATCCATGGTGTAGCCGTTATCGGTCGGTACCTTGCGGTAATAGATCTTGTACGCCTTCGCGACGGCTGCGATCTCTTCCTCCGTCCCGGTCAGCCCCACGATGCGCGGATCGAATGACGAGAGATAGGTCTTCATCAGTTCCGGCGTGTCCTGCGCGGGATCGACGGTAATGAAGGCAACCCGCAGCTTGTCGGCATCCGAATCTAACGACGCCAGATCCTGTGTGAGATCATAGAGCGTGGTCGGGCAGACTTCCGGACAATGGGTGAAACCGAAGAACACCACGAAGGGTTTGCCCTTCAGATCCGCATCCGTGAACGGCCTGCCCTCGTGCGAGGTCAGACGGAACGGCCCGCCGATGGGGACACGTCCGGCACTCTGCTGCTGTTGCGGCTGGAAGATGAACAACGCGGTGGCAAGCAGGATGCCGAGGCCTGCGAGAAACACCACGAGCGGGATAAGAAGAGAGCGTTTGAAAGCCATCGTTCGACTCCTTGCTAGTGCTTGTGTTCCATCGCAGAGGGAGCAGCACCGCCCATGCCGCGCACCGTGTATTCCACGTCGACGGTTCCGGCCTTCTCGAAGACGAGCGTGCCCTTCACAATCTGACCTTCCTTCAAAGGCTCCTTCAGATCCATGAACATGAGATGGCCTGCGCCGGGCTTCAGCTCCACGGTCGCGCCGGGCTTGATCTCGAGCCCGCCCGCAACCTGCTTCATGCGCATGATGTCGCCTTCCATCGTCATCTCGTGCACTTCAACGCGCGAAGCGTTGGGGAAGGAGCCGCCGATCAGGCGGTCGGCTTCCTTTCCGTTGTTGGTGATGCGCAGATACCCACCACCCACCTGCGCGCCGGCAGGCGTTGCGCGCGACCAGGGTTGCTCGATGGTGAGCGTGCCGACTTGCTGCGCCACTGGCGATGGGTTTGCTGCGGCGACGATCTTCACGCCCGGTGCAGGCGAAGCGAGATGATGCGAATCCTCGCCGGCGGCAGGGACCTGCACCCATTCCTCGGTATCCTTCTCGCATTCCTGCACCACCGGGAAGTAGACCGTCGCGCCCGGCTGGAACGCATCGGTGAAGCGCGCCTGGAATACGAACTCGTCATAGAAGCCATCGTCGAGCGAGCCGGTCCAGACGATGTCGGTCACGCCTTCGGAGACGGTTTCGCCATGCACCTGATAGGCACGCACGTAAGAGCCCTTCGTCGTCTCCAATTTCCAACCCGCCTTCGGCATGGGTTTGACGGCGACAATACCTTCGGGAATGCGCACGCGTACCTTCAGGGTAGGCTGACCATCGCAGCCGTGCGGGATGCGCAAGACCGCCTTGAATGGAGAATTCGGCGTGGTCTGCGCCGTCTCGAAGGAGACATGGGCGAGAGCAGGCGCGGAAAGGCTGACGAGAGCGGCGACAAGCGCACCGCGGGAACGAGACGACGACATGGAAATGACCTGTGAGATTCGCGTGATTGTTGAAGAGGCAATCAGGCGAGGCGCGGCGGCGCGCGCGATCCGACAGGCAGAACGCTCGATGAAAGGCGTGCCTGGAGAGAACCAACCGGCACGCGCACGCTGAGGGCAACAGGTCCGAGCCGTTCGGCCGGGACCGTCTCGGGAGCAGGCCCGGCCGGTCCCGCGCCATGGCAGCTCAGGGTGCAGCACAGACCGTCATGCGTTGTGGCAGGGCCGTGATCGGGCTGGGTCCGCCCATCCTGAAGGCAGAGAATACCCTGGGGACCCGCCGCTTCCGCCGCATGGGCCGCACCGCTGAGCGAGACGAGAACCGTCTGCAGCACGAGCGCATAGGCCATCAGCGCCGTGAGAACGGCGCGCTTGAAAGCCGTGATCGTGCCCTTGCGCATCATGGCCGGGACACTGGTCTCTCCCGCCCCTGCCGTCAACTGCGCAAAAGCCCTCGGGCATCGGACCCGAAAGTGAATTCCACTTTCGGGACTCCATCCGATGCTCACTTTAACCGTGCCTCGTGAGGAAAACCGAGGTCGCTTTTCACACGAATCGCTAGGGTTAATAGGCCCTTAACCCACCCCCTCTAAACTCCCAGCAAGATTGTCTCATTTTATCTGGTTTTCAGAGTGGTTTGATGCGTACGGCACGCCGTTCCTCCTCTTCCGCCTATGACGGCCTTTTCAGCGGCTTGCGGGCCTTCATCGCCCGCCGGACGCAGGAATTGACCGGCCTGTGCCTCGTCGCCGTCGCGGGGGCGGTGGCAGTGGCGCTTGCCACTTGGTCAGTGGACGACCCAAGCCTCAACAACGCCACCGATCTTCCTGTTCACAACCTGCTCGGCTGGCCGGGTGCCATCATCGCCGATCTGCTGATGCAGTTGTTGGGCCTCGGCGCCATCGCCGGGGTGTTGCCGCTGGCGCTCTGGGGCTGGCGTCTCATGAAATCGGGCGAGCTCGGCCGCCTGCAGCTGCGCTTTGCCCTGTGGGTGATGGGCGTGGGCGCCGCCACGGCGCTCGCGAGCGCCATGCCGGCCACCGACCGCTGGCCCCTGCCGACGGGCCTCGGCGGCGTCGCGGGCGACGCGATCCTCACCGGCGCCAAAGCCATCACGGGCCTGTCCAATGGCTCGGCCAGCGCCGTTCTCGGCTTCCTCTTCGCCGGCATCGCTATTTTGAGCCTCACAGCCGCCTGCGGCCTCAGCCCCAATGAGGAGCGCCACCACGAGGAACCCGAGGAAGAAGAGGCTCCACGCCCGGTCAGGCGCCGTCAGATCGCCGATTGGGACGAGGCTGAGGAAATCACCCACGACGAACCCGGCTGGGGCATCGTGTCCCTCGGTGCGCTCGCCCACGGCGTCATGAGCCTTCGGGCCACGGCGCGCCGCTGGAGCGAGAAGCGCCACGCGCCGGCCGAAGACGAGGATTTCGAGCCCGCACCGCAGCCCCGTCGCGCCAATCGGGACGGCACCATGCGTCGCGAGCCCGTGCTCGATGCACCCCCTGCCCGTGCCTCGCGAACCGCACCTGCGGCAGCTCCGGCTGACGAGGACGAGGACGATTCGTATGACGGCGAGCCCATGGCACAGCCGGTGCCTCGCGCCGCCATGCGCCCCGAGCCCGTCTCGGCCCGCGTCGGGCCTGTCCCCGCCGCGCCAAGGCCCGGCAAGCGCATGGCGCGTGAGGCGCAGCCTTCGCTTCTCGACGAAGAGAAATACCAGCTGCCGCAACTGAGCCTGCTCGCGGAGCCCAAGAAGGCGTCGGCTCCCTTGATCTCGGCGGAGGCGCTGGAGCAGAACGCCAATCTGCTCGAGGGCACGCTGGAGGATTTCGGCGTCCGTGGCGCGATCACGAAGGTGAG